>JALYRR010000050.1 GCA_030855265.1 Bacteroidota bacterium
ACTTTAAACCACACTAAAAGCGCTGTTTTTGGATATTTGCATATATTTGCGCTGATATGAACATTTCTGTAGTTATTCCTTTAAAAGACGAAGAAGAATCATTGCCTGAACTTTGCGGCTGGATCGCAAAAGTGATGAGCGAGCATTCTTATTCATATGAGATCATCCTCATTGATGATGGCTCTAAGGATAAGTCATGGAACATCATTGAAGAACTGGGAATCACTAATCCTGCTATCCGCGGGATCAAGTTCAGAAGGAATTACGGTAAATCTGCCGCTCTGAATGTAGGTTTTGAAGCGGCGCAGGGAGATGTGATTATTACAATGGATGCGGATCTTCAGGATTCACCGGATGAGATTCCCGATCTTTATAAGATGATCATGAATGACGGACTCGACCTTGTTTCAGGGTGGAAGCAAAAGCGTTATGATCCGATCAGTAAAACGATTCCGACAAAATTATTTAACTGGGCAACCCGAAAAGCCAGCGGAATCAATAATCTTCACGATTTCAACTGCGGTTTAAAAGCGTATAAAAAAGATGTTGTAAAAAACATTGAAGTATATGGTGAAATGCACCGTTATATACCTGTCATTGCCAAATGGGCCGGCTTTTCCAAAATAGAGGAGAAGGTTGTTCAGCACCGTGAACGAAAATACGGCGTTACTAAATTCGGATTGGAACGCTTTATCAACGGCTTCCTTGATCTGCTTTCAATCACTTTTGTCTCCAAGTTCGGTAAGCGTCCGATGCACTTTTTCGGACTCTGGGGAACCATCTCGTTTTTTGTCGGAGGTAGTGTTTCACTATATCTCATTATTGAAAAAATATACAAATCGGCTTGCGCAATCCCTACACGTGATGTAACCGATAAGCCCTTGTTTTATCTTGCTCTTGTAGCAATGATCATCGGAACCCAATTGTTTCTTGCCGGTTTTCTTGGTGAACTGATCTCCCGTAACTCTGCGGACAGGAACACTTACCTCATCGAAAAGCGTATCTGATCTCCATTTTGTTTTCTAAAATACGCATGAATTTTTAGTAAGGTTTAGGGCAAATACTTTTGCTTAACTAATTATATATCACTACTTTCGCTATCCAAATTTAAAAACGGATTCAACCTTTATATGAACTGCATTGCCATCCAACGATTCGCCACACTCATGTGCTGTATTGTTGCATTCCAAACTTTTGCTCAAAGCCGTTACAATAAAGATTCATTAATCAGTTCCCGAATCGCCGACCTGGAAGTTTTCTGGAAAAAATACAGTGAGATTCCCGCAGAAAAAAAACAGGTAGAAAGCTATTCCATCATCCCTTCACTTTTCAAAGTTGAAGCCTCGGATTCCATTACCCGCACTGATTACCTGAATAAACTGAACAATGCAAAGATCAAGCAACTGAAACAGGATGTAGGCGTAGACCTGAATGCCAGTTACCTCGAAAATTTTGATCCCGGTTTAAATTCGGATGATAATCTTATCTACAACAGAAGGCTTCAGGCAGGAATCGACTGGAACATCCTTTCCGATGGTTACCTCAACAATCGTTACAAACAAAAGATCTTGCGCAATGAGAATATCATCAATTCCCTGAGTCCGGCTACTACTAAATTAAAAGGCGATGATTATGTCACCATCTCTCATCGGATTATCTATTCATTCAATATTCACAAAATTGAAATTCTGAAGCAGCGACAAGAGATCATCAATGATAAAATGGCAATTGCGAATGAATTGTATCTGCTGAAGCACCTTCCAAGACTTGAGCTTTTACAGATCATGCAGCAGCAGGTGGATGTTAACAGCATGGAATATATTTACAGCGGATACAATGATCAGCTGAAATACAAGATGAACGAAAAAGCCCTGCCGAAAAATCGTTTTCCTCTTTTTGATGTTAACATCGCAAAGCTGATCGAAGGTAATTCGGTTCAGGTTAGCGACAGTATTCTGAAATTAAAAATAGCGAACCTGGAACTCGCTCATAAGCCTTTAAGTGACATTCGCTTGAATACCCAATTTCGTTATAATTATTACGACCTTGTTTCTACCACTGTGGCCAACAGGAATTTTTTCTCCGCAGGCATCGGCCTGAGTGTTCCTATTCCACTGGGGATCAAGAGCAACAAGGAGATTGTTTCCGCCCAGGCAAAACTCATGGAATTCGATCAAAAGGAAAGTGTTTCAGCACAGCAAACAGATGTGCTTAATTCCTTTTATGAATTTCGATACAAGTTAAAACAGTACAATAATTTTCTCGAAAAGAGAAAACGCTACGAAGAATTGATCCGTGTTGAAAGAGTAAAAGAGAAGTTTGATGATTTCGAATTCAATCCGCTTGCTGCTCTCAACCTGCTTGATGAATTACTCGCTACTGATATTGAACTACTGGATATTCAACAGGAATTGTATCTGCAGCTGCTGGATATTCATACCAAATCCCCCACTGATGATTTATTATCCATCATCAAACCTTATGTGTCCGATACGCTGAAATCCCTTCCTGAAAAGATCAACCGTTCTATTTACATCTGGTCGGAAGCTCAGGAGAAATACGATGCCGCCTACACGGAAGAATATCTTCGTCTCAATAAAATCACTACAGCAATTATCTCTCTTCGTAAAGACCAATCGAATAAGAAAGAAGCAGAGTTGCTGATGCAAAGATTAAAGAAGAGTGATATCGCTTCCGAATTACTCATCGGTAGCAATAAACTTCTTTTCTCGGTTAACCCGGGTGGATATTTCGACTCTCTTGTTTCCGGAATGGACAAATCCCTGATCACTGCGATTCACCTGGATGTGGAACCGCATGTGCTTAAAGAATGGGATAGCAATAAAGAACTTTATTTATTGAAGTATACTGAACTGTTAAAGCGCAGCAAGGAATATTGCAGGTTAAAAGGCTGGAAGCTGACAGTTTCCATTCCTGTTTTTTATCCTGAAGCGACCTTGAAGGAGATCTATCTGCATGCAGATCACGTTTATCTGATGGCTTATGAGCACAATGACGCGGCCTTCATCATCCGAAAGGTAAAAGAAGAACTGATGATCTCATCGGAAAAAACAACCATCGCTTTAAGGGCCAAAGATTTTAAGAACAGGAATGAGTGCGAGAAATTGATAAAAGAACTGAGCCAGACGCTTCGCTTCTTTAATTTTGCCATGCATGATCTTGAAACATTTGTAAAACTGGATGAAGTAAGTGTCAACCAGGAAAAATAATCTGAGAAGTGAAAAGTATAGATTTTAAAAGAAAAGGCTCGGTGATCCGGGTAATGAGTGAAGAAGCGGCCAAGGTGAAATACAACTGGGATCGCCTGGTATATATTGTTTTCCTTGCTGCCTTATTTATTTTCCTTGGTTATTATGTCATCAATAAAATGTTCTTTATTGAGGCTGACGGACAAGTTCTTTTTGAAAATGTGAGCATCCGATTAACAGACGATTGCCGGATCATTGCTTTTCAGAAATCAGAAGGAGATACCGTAAAGGTTGGGGATTCTTTGTTTACTTATACGCTTGACAAGGATAATCTCTGGGGAAATTTAGCGTTGGGTGGTGGTTTTAGTTCAACAACCTACAGCAATGAATGGGACTGGATAGAAAAGGAAAAATACGCGCTGGCAAAAAAAGTTGCTTTCAACAACATTGATAAAGCAGAATCTCAGGTGCTGATTAAAAGCTACCAGGGAGAAATTCAGCGTTTGCAAAATGAAGTGGTTCTGGATGTTCTTCCTAAGAACAGACTGGATTATGTTCAGAATGAATTACTCCGTTTAAAAACAAACCTCGAAAAGATCGATAGCGAAAACAAGCAATTGGCGAACCTGATCTCGCAGCTGAATAAAATGGCAAAGACGGCTTCTGTTAAAGGAAGCAAGTCAGGATCAATGAGTGGAAGCGGAGATGATGAAAATGAAGTGCGTGCTTTTTATGCTCCGATCGATGGAAGTGTCACACGCATTTATACACATCAATATGAAGTCGCGCTGAAATCAGAACAGATCATGGCCATCCACAAGAACACGCCCATGTATGTGAAAGCGTTCTTTGAACAGGAAGACCTTGATTATTTTAAAGAAGGTGATATTCTTACCATTGAATTTCCTGACGGAAGTGAAAGCCGGGGATTGTTAAAACGATTCTATTACGCGACGTATCCTTTGCCGGATGAATTTCAGAAACGTTACGAACCGACAACAAGGACGATTGCCGCGGATATTTATCCAGTGAATGAGTCCGAATACATTCATTGGAGAGCCTTCTATAAAATGGGAGTTTCTATTACTAAATTCAAGTACTGATCATGTCTTTAAGCGATTCATCCATAAAAATAGAAGTAAAGGACAATAAGATCGAGTTCAATAATCTGCTGTTCCATGTGATGGACAATAACAGCAGCCTTAAGATCGATCACCTGATGGGTTTTGACGCTATCATAGTTGACGCCAGGGATGCTGAATTCGCAAGATTGATCATTAAAAAAGTACGCACACATTACAATCCTGAATTTTATCTGAAGCCGATTTTTCTCCTCAATTATAAAGAGTCAAAAGATCCTTTTTTGAATTTCCTTCACGATGGATTGATCTATTCTTATGATCAGATCAAGGATATGGCAGAAGTTGTGAAGCAGATTTTTTTCCGTACAACCCAGCTGGATTATCAGTTGATCCCGTCTTTCGAAGCGCAGACGATCAAAAAGGTGTTGAACTATATGTACACACGCGATCTCAAAGTAATGAAACCATTTGTGGATCTTAATTCTGTGATTGGTTATACCTACCCGGAGATCTCCGTGAATTTCGACAATGCAGAGGAAGCTCAGGTGTTGGAGATTTTGGAATGGGCCGAACGCGAAGGATTGATCTGGCCTGATTTTCATGAACGCATCTATTTATGCAACCAGTGCAGCAGTGGCTTTTTAAGCTACCGCGAAGTATGTCCGCATTGCAATTCATCCAATTCAAAATCGGAAGATCTTGTGCATCATTTCCCCTGCGCTTTTATAGGGCCCATTTCCGACTTCAAAAACCCCATTGATCATACGCTCACTTGTCCGAAATGCAACAAAGCGCTTCGTCATATTGGGGTGGATTATGATAAACCTTCCATCATCCACCATTGCAATAATTGCGATAATAATTTCCAGGATTTTTATGTCAAGGCCAAATGCATTTCCTGTTCCCAGGACATCGAAGTACAATACCTGATTCCGAAATCAATCAACACTTACCGGTTAACAAAAAAAGGAAGAGCCGCCGCTACGAATGGATTCCTATCCACAGGACAGGAGATCGAGGATATCTTTGGAACCATCAATGTTCCTACGTTTAAGATCATGCTGCATTATGAGCTGGAGCGTATAAAAGAAAATCCGGAACTCAAAACCAGCATTGCTCTTATTCACCTCGAGAATATTTTTGAATTGTATAATAAAGTAGGGAAGAAGGCTCAGAAAGGAATGCTGGAAGATCTTGTAAGTCTTATCCGGGAGAACATCAAGCCTGCTGATTTTATTGCCTTCGAGAATTCTTCAACGCTGTACCTTGGATTTGTTAATTCCGATTCCATGCAGGCTCAGCAGCAACTCATGAATCTGAGTATCCTGATCGAAAAGATCATCCATACCAACTTCAATAAGTTTGAGATCAAAGTGGTGTGGAAAGCGAAACTTCTTCAGACACATGCCAAAGCAGAGCTTCAGTTGCAGGAGCTTACAAAAGATCTGTTCGACTAATGGATTATCTTGATGAGTTCATCAATTACATTACTTCTGTAAATGCAGAAAAGTTATTCAGGATCTTCTGGTTCTTTTTTGTTTTTGAATTCTTCCGCTTTTTTCTTGTTGAGATCACAACACTTCTTCTTTGGAAATTTACAAGCATCTTCAGAAAATCAAGAATTGCAGATGCACGTTTAACGCTTTGGGAAAAAAAACCATTTGTATCCATTATTGTTCCGGGGAAAAATGAAGGAAAGCATATTTTTAAACTCGCGAATTCCTTAAGCGAACAGACCTATCAGAATTTTGAACTGATCGTAATTGATGACGGATCTGATGATAATACGGCGGAGATCTGCAGAAATCTGAAGCAGCACGGACTCATTGATAATTTCTACAGGAATGATGTAAGAGGAGGAAAGGCATCCGCAGCCAACCTTGGATTACGATTTTCAAAAGGTCAGTTCATTATTCACCTGGATGCCGATTGCTCCTATGACCGGGATGCAATTGAGAACATACTTGTCCCCTTTTATTACGATTTAAATATTGGAGCCATCGGGGGAAATGTTCAGGTCAGGAACTATAAAGATAGTTTATGTGCCACGTTGCAGGCGATCGAATACATGGATACGATTTCCATTGGAAGGATTGCATCGAGCGAATTAGGAATTTATCGTGTTATTTCCGGTGCATTCGGTGCTTTCAGAAAGGAAGCACTAACGCGTTTGGGTGGCTGGGATATTGGTCCGGGACTGGATGGCGACATTACCGTAAAGATCCGGAAGTTAGGATACAAGATCCATTTTGAGCCATCGGCGGTCTGTCAGACAAGTGTTCCTGTCACCTTTCAGAAACTCATTAAACAACGATTGCGTTGGGATAAATCACTGATACGTTTTCGTTTAAGAAAACATCGTGATGTGTTTTATCCAAATGATTCTTTTCGCTTCTCCAATTTCATTTCTTTTGTTGAAAACATCACCTACAACCTGTTACTGAATATTAAGTGGTATTTCTATATTGCTGATATGATCTTTAATTTCGCCGGACAGCTCATCTTTATCCTTCCTATGAATTTGCTGCTTTATACTGTCAATAATTTCCTTAAGTTTCTGGTGTTCTCCTTGTTCCGCGACCGGAAAAACGAAAGTGTTAGTTATTTCCTGATCTATCTGCCCTTAATGGTATTGTATTTCGGGTACTTCCTTAGGATCGTCCGGTCCGTTGCTTATTTCCAGGAGATATTCTTCAAAGCCTCTTACAAAGACAATTGGAATCCTGCGAAATCATCGCGTCATGCGAAAGCGTTGAAGTTGTAAATATTTCCCCAATTAGGGACAAGCTGATTTTTTGACGATCAAATTCGGATGTTGACCTTTCAAATGATCAATTTCAGTGTTGGTATACTTTTCTCTAAGTACATCTTACTGATCTGATAATCATGAAGAACAAGGTACTTTCGATTCTGTTTTTTTTACTCATCCCGGCAACAGTTGCTATTTCTCAAAATTGGGATTGGGCAATTCAAACTACCTTGATCAATGATCTGAAGGTTTCTCAGGCGGATGATAATAGTGTCTATGCAACAGGAGTATATAAAGATAGTTGCAGAATTAATGGGGTTTTCATCCCCGGACATCCTTCTAAAAAGAGTATTATCATCTTCAAACTAACTTCTTCTGGTGTTCTGCAATGGTTTGAAACCATACATACTTATACTGAGCAGGTGAATTCGGATGTGGAAGGGACCAATGTTTATGTTGCCGCTACTTTTTCAGGAGCAATGACAGGGATCGTGAGTGATTCAAGTTACGGTAACTCTTATTTTATTCTTGGATTATCGGATGCAGGAAACCTACTTTTCTATAAAAGTGAAGCTGGAACCGGTTCGAAATGGGTCAACAATATGGTAGTTCAAAACAACAGGATTTACATCTGTGGAGGATATTCCGGCGCGGGCGATATTTCAGGAGACAGTTTATTTCCTTCTTATAAAAATGAAAACTTTTTTGCTGCTTATGAACTGAATGGAACCTTATCTCTATTGAAAGAAATAATTGTTGATTCAGCGGCAAGCACAGCTAACTCAATTCAATCAGATCCCAACGGCAATATTTATGTGTATGGCAATTTCCTTTCAGATGTAACCATTGGGAATTCAGATACTACTTTTTTTATAGATCCAATGACCCATTATCCAATTTCCACCATTTTGAAATTTGATTCCACCGGAAGCCTTTTAGCATTTAATGATTATGTGGATGGGTGGTTTGAAGGCATGGTTAATTTTCATGAGACGGGAGACTATTCTATTCGTCTTTTGGTTGATTGGGGCTGCAATCACTGCCATACCGGAACAATTATTACACGAGTGGATTCCTTATCAGGCATGGCATCATGGAGATACCAGGAAGGATCCACTTTAAGCAGCGGCTGGACACCAACCCCTTTCATGAAACCGGGCGATCTTGCCGTGACGGATAACCATATTTATGTTGCCGGCGGATTCATGGGAGATCATGCAGTAAATACAGATTCAATCCACGGTGAAGGAATGTTCCTTTTTAAAATGGATCACGATGGGACATTCACAGATGTGATAACAACAGAAGGAGAGATACTTGCAACTGATTTGTCTGATTTTAAAAACGGAGCTATGATCGTTTCCGGAAGATTCAGAGATACAGCCATAATCGGATCTCATCCGCTTTACGGTTCAAGTACTGACTTTTCAGGCTTTATAGCAAAGTATTCGGAGGGGCCGCTTGCAATTGGACAATCAATATACACAATTGAAAATATTTGCACCATCTATCCCAATCCATCAACCGGAAGTTTTAATCTGAGTTTTAGATCTCCATTTACTGGAACTGCCTCTCTCTATGACCTGACCGGCAAATGTATTTACTCAGAGAAATTAATCAACAACAAGGATAAGACATTCATATTTGAAAAGGCTCCGGGAATGTATTTATTAAGATTGAATTCCTACTTAAACACTGCAAGTTTTCCCCTTATAATAAATTGATCCCATGAAAACATTCATTACAATTTTTTTATCACTACTCGCCATTGCGAATGCTAACTCTCAAACCTGGGATTGGGCCATTTTAACCAAGGGTCTTGAAAGAATCAAAGTTTCTTATGCCGATAACGGTAACGTTTTTATAACAGGAACATTTAAGGACAGTTGCCTAATCCAGAATACAAAAATCACAGGAGATGATATAAGGCCCAACATGTTGATTTCGATGCTTGATGCAGGCGGTAATTTCCAATGGTCACGTGTAATTTACTCCGACAGTGAAGTTATTTGTTCCGATTCGGAAGGTGATAATCTTTACTTTTCGATTCCTTCCTCCTGGCTTGCGGGGTTCATTACTGATTCATCTTCATTTACATGTATGCATTTATTTGGCATTTCTTCTTCTGGAAATATAATTTACCATCGGAAAGAGGGAGGTGACTTTTCTTCCTTACTACATGCAAGTGACTTAACTGCCATGCAGGGAAAAATTTATGTTTCCGGCCATTATTATGGCTCTCCATCGGTATCAGGTCAAGCACTTGCAAATTCATCTGAAAAGGGTGGTTATTTTGCACGTTACGACCTGATGGGAAATCTGGAACTTGTGAAGGAGCTGATCTCACCATCGGAAGATGTCGATGCCCGCAAGATCACTTCTGATATAAATGGCCATATCTATATTTTTGGCGGGTTTCAACCTAACATGGAAATAGGGAATCTGGATACGGTTATTACATTACCGTTAACTACATATGTTGCGGCTATTCTTAGATTCGATGCCAATGGAAATTACCTATCCTTAGAAAACAATGTTTCCGGCTATTTTTATAATCTGGAAACATTTTATGAAACGGGGAGTAAATCTTTAAGACTCATCCAGGAAGGATGTAATCATTGCCAGGCCGGTACTGTTATAATCGGAGCAGATTCACCCGGTGCAGACACTACATGGATGTACCGGCAGGGAGCAGGCAATGTTTACGGGGATGCTGAATCAATGTATCCCGGTGACATGAGTGTAACAGACAATCTGATTTACGTTGCGGGCTCTTATTCAGGAAACTTTCTTGCAGGTTCAGATTCACTTGCAGGTAGCGGACTATTCATTTTTAAGATGGATCATAATGGGAATTTCATTCGCGTGGACACCGTAAATGAAAATTTAGCAGCAAAGGACATATCCGATTTCCGCGATGGTTCAATGATTGTTTTTGGAGGACTTTATGATACAGCTTTCCTTGGACCCAATTTTTTACCTATGTCAGGTCATTACCCCGGAGGATACTCTGGTTTTATTGCAAAGTATTCAGAGTTGAGCACTGGCATTGTGACGGTTCCGGCGAGCACGCATGAGGAAATATCTATCTTCCCCAACCCTTCTTCCGGAATCGTCAATATAAATTTCGAAAAATCATTTACAGGGAAAGTTTGTATTTACAACCCTCTTGGGGAATGTGTCTATTACGCACGAATTCAAAATGCTAACGCAGAGACAATTGAGCTAATGTCCTCCGAGGGAATTTACTTCATAGAGTTATCGAACGAAAAAGAGAAGACTGTTAAGAAACTTATCCTCAACTAAGTTATTTATAGATCAGGAATATCGCAGGTCTTTTATTCAGCTCCGGAAGATTCTTTTTCCATGCTGCAATGGTCTTTGTCTTTATGAATTCGGTTGGCAATGTGATATCGCAGGCGATGCATAAGCGGGTTGCACCGGCGCATGTCGTAAGAATATCATCCAGCATATGCATGTTACGGTAAGGTGTTTCTATAAACATTTGTGTTGTGTCCTTTGTTTGTGCAATGCGTTCCAGGTCCGAAATTTTTTTCTTGCGTTCAACACGATCCTTCGGAAGATATCCATTGAATGTAAAGCTTTGTCCGTTAAAACCCGATGCCATTAAGGCCAGCAGAATAGAGGAGGGGCCAACCAGTGGAATTACACGAATGTGTTTTTCATGAGCCATTCTCACCACTTCAGCTCCCGGATCAGCTACACCGGGACAACCGGCTTCGGAAATGATTCCGATGTTTTTTCCTTCGAGTAAACTTTTCAGATAACCACTTACAATTTGCTGGGCAGTATGTTGATTGAGCGGATGAAGAACAATCTCCTGGATAGGTTTGAGGAGTCCTACTTTTTTCAGATAATGCCGAGCTGTTTTTTCATTCTCAACAATGTATTCATCAATGGTATTGATTACATCAACTACTTTTTTAGGGATCACATCAGCCGTTTCAGCTGTGTCGCCCAAAGTTGTTGGGATTAGATAAAGAATTCCATTTTCCTGCATTGCCTTTAGTTATTGTTTTTAAGCGACTCGGCAATTACCTCACAGGCTTTGTCAAGAAGTATGTATACATTTTCAAAACCCTGCTCTCCTCCGAAATAAGGATCAGGAACCGACATGTTCGAACCAGGATAAACACGGTTAAGGATCATTTCAACTTTCGCCAGGTCTTTTTCATTTCTCGCCAAGGAAGTTACATCAGAATAGTTGGAACTGTCCATCACAAAAATATGATGGAATTGATCGTAATCGGAAGTGCTGAATTGTCGTCCGCGCAACCCTGAAACATCAATTCCATGCTTGCCTGCATTGTCAATAGTTCTTTTATCAGGTTGATGTCCTATATGATAATTCGAAGTTCCTGCAGAATCAATCTCCACTTCGAGATTCATCTTTTTTGCTTTTTCTCTTAGAATGGCTTCGGCTAAAGGAGAGCGGCAAATGTTGCCCAGGCACACCATCAAAACTTTTTTCATGCTGTTGTTTAATCTTTTAATGGTTTGAACTTAAGAATGTAATACGTTCCGGGTTTGTTTATTTTTTCAATGGATCCGTTTAGCTGGGTGGCAAGTATTCTCACGAGTTCAAGTCCCAATGTCGGACTTTCCGCAAGGAACAATTCATCGCGGAAGCCTTGGCCGTTATCTCCAATGATCACGGTATAATCCTCATTGGTGGATGATTTGTACAAAGAGATTTCGATCACGCCCTGATCAACATCATTAAAAGCATACTTGAAAGAATTGGAAATGATTTCATTCAGAAGAAGGCCCAGTGGTATGATTGTATTGAGATTAAAATGTTGCACTTCGAGATCAAGCTTCAACTGAATGTATTTATTGATGCTGTAAGTGTCAATCAGATTTTCAACAAGCATGTTGATGTATTCCTTTACATTGATATTTCCGAAGTCGTCTGATTTGTAAAGTTTCTCGTGTACAAGAGAGATGGTTCTGATTCGGTTGCGGATCTCTCTAAAAAGTTCGCTTGCTTTTGGATCACTAATGTAATCCGATTGAATATTGATAAGGCTGTTGATGATCTGGAGGTTGTTCTTTACACGATGATGAACCTCTTTTAGGAGAATTACATTTTCATCACGCTGCTTGATGACTTCCGTTGTACGTTGTTTGATAATCATTTCAAGACGTTCCTTGAAGAGAATGTGTTTTCTTTTCCTGTATTGATTGTAGCCATAAATGAATCCTGCGAAACCAAGGAGGCAGAGGAGAAGGAACCACCAGGTTGTCCAGAAAGGAGCCTTGATGGTAAATGACACCTCGGATGCAATCGGATTTTCGATACCGATCTTGTTCACTGCTCTAACAATAAACTTGTAATTTCCCGGAGGAAGATTAGAATAAGTGGCAGAAGCTATTTCATCAACAGGGCTCCATTCTTTATCAAATCCTTCCAGTTTGAACCGGTATTGAATATGTTCAGGAAAGGCTTTGCTGATCGCGCTAAAATAAAAAGTAAGGTGATTCTTATTGTGAGGGAGATCCATCCCTTTGGGAATATGATACCAATGTGAAAGGGTATCCGTGTAAGTATCCCACTTTGTATTTTCATAGAATAATTTAATGCCGGTGATCTGCACCTGAGGAATTTCGGGCTGGCGCAACAATTCTTCCTTAGGATTGAATTTGATGGCTCCTTTGATCGTGCCAAACCAGAGGCATCCGTCTTCATCAATACAGGTAGCTCTGGAGTTGCACTCGATACCTTTAAAACCTTCTGCCTTGCCATAATTCTGAATGGACTCCACATCTGCTTTTCCTGTCAATGAAATTCTATCAAGTCCCTTGTTCGTCCCCACCCAGATATTGCCATAATTGTCGGTATTGATGAGGTAAACGGTTCCGGAGGTCAGTCCTTCATTCGTAGAGATGTTGGTGAATTTAGTTCCGTCGTACCACGAAACACATTTATCCGTACCTACCCAAATGTTCCCGAATTTACCGATCACCATACTGCCGGCATAAGCATTACAAAGTCCATCACGCAAATGTTTTGTGATCTTCCCGTCGGTATAAGCGAAAAGACCATTGCCGGTCCCCAACCACACGCTTCCATCCTTATGCTGTACGATTGAGTACACATTCAAATTCGTAAGCCCGTCCTTTAAATTCAGATTCTTAACAGATTTTCCATCATCAATAAAAACACCATTCCCTTTTGTCCCGATCCAGATGTTACCTGATTTGTCCTCGAAAATCGCTCTGATGTTTTCACAGCCTTCTTCTTTATAAGGGCGCAATGTTGAACCGTTATGGATCCAGATTCCTTTCGTGGTTCCAATCCAGGTATTGCCTTTTTTGTCAGTGAAAATACAGCGGGTTTCTGTTTCTCCGAGCGGACCGGTTGTAAAGGCAGTTACCTTTTTTCCATCGTACTTATACACTCCGTGTAAACTTGTACCTATCCAGATATTCCCTTTCCTATCAGAATTAATAGCGAAAATATCCGGCTGATTAAAACCCTGTACATTATCAAAATAGGTGAATGCCTGATTGGTGAATTTTACTAAGCCGCCGCCGCTTGTGCCAAACCACAGGTTCCCTGATTTATCCTCGTAAATGGTAATGATATTGTCAACGGGCAATCCATTTTCCTGACTGAATGAACTGATTTCTCCGGAAGCAAATTTAAAGATTCCTTTATTTTCCGTTGCGATCCAAAGCTGATTCTGAAGGTCGAAGTGAATGTCGCTGATGATTGTTTTTCCAGGGATTGGAATAGAATCGATCCGGGAAGCTTTGACCTGGTAATGGGAAGGTCCGACAATTTTGATTTTAAAAAAACCGGTTTTATTTTCAACGGCCCAGATATTCCCATTGATATCTTCAGAAAGTGAAGTGATGTTTTTGTTATGAATAAGGTCAACATCACTAATTCTTACAAGGGTTTTGTTCTTTAGTACGAACAATCCTTTGTTAGTTCCGATCCAGATAATATTCCTGCTGTCCTTTTTGAAACAGTTTACTTTAAAATCTTTCAGCGTATCACCTTTAAGATTGAGTGATTCGAATTTCCTGTTACTGTATAAAAGAATCTGGGTGCTTTTACCCACAATGGTATTCATGTTATCATCGGTGCAGATGAATTTAATATCTCCATCGCCGAATTTTTTTTGGTTGTATTCCAGTTTTGAAAACTCTTGTCCATCGAACTTGCAAAGTTCATTGAATTTGGTTCCTATGAGGATATCATGGTTATTGTCTTCAGAAACAGAACTGATGATCTGGCCACAGAGGCCATCTTTTTCCTCAAAGGTTTTAAAAATCTTTCCATCAAAACGGCAGAGTCCGCCACCTGAAGTTCCAAGCCACAAATAACCACGGCTGTCTTCATAAATGCAATTCACTTCGGATTGTGATAATCCATCCTCCAATGAGTAATTTGTGAAATTATAGATCTGGGAATTCGAAGAAGTAGGGGTCAGAAACGCCAGCCAGAAAATAAAACCGGACAAAAGGTAACAGGGAGAGTAGAACCTTACCATCAAATCAGCAAATAGATATAAAGCAAAAATAGGAATCAGATGAACTGATTCCTATTCTGTGATTAAAAGTTATACACTATTTATTGTATGCTTATCTTTTTATTCAGCTCTTCGATGTAGTTCTTGAAGCGCTTATCTGTATCCATCAGATTATTAACGGTACGGCAGGCATGTAAAACAGTTGCGTGATCTTTTCCGCCGCAATGAAGTCCGATGGTAGCAAGAGAAGATTTGGTCATACTTTTTGCAAAATACATAGCGATCTGACGCGCCTGAACCACTTCACGCTTTCTTGTTTTTGATTTCAGCAATTCGATTGGAAGATCAAAATAATCACATACCACTTTCTGGATATAATCGATGGAAACTTCCCTTGCGGTGTTTTTCACAAACTTATCGATCATTTGTTTTGCAAGCTCCAGGGTGATTGCTTTCTTGTTCATGGATGATTGGGCAAGCAAAGAGATCAGTGCGCCTTCAAGTTCACGAACATTTGTGGTGATGCTGTAAGCAAGGTATTCAATAACTTCTTTCGGAAGATCCAAACCATCTGCATAAACTTTCTTTTCAAGAATTGCAATACGGGTTTCAAGTCCGGGTGTTTGAAGATCTGCAGCAAGGCCCCATTTAAAACGGGATAACAAACGCTGTTCAAATCCTTGTAATTCCACAGGAGCTTTATCGGCAGTTAATACCAACTGCTTGCCTGTTTGGTGTAAGTGATTGAAGATGTGAAAGAATACATCCTGTGTTTTTTCTTTTCCTGCAAAGTACTGAACATCATCAATGATCAGAACATCGATCATCTGATAGAAGTGAACGAAATCATTCTGATTGTTGTTACGGACAGAATCAATGTATTGCTGAGTGAATTTCTCGGAAGAAACGTATAAAACAGTTTTGTTAGGAAATTCATTTTTGATTTGAATACCGATTGCGTGAGCAAGATGCGTTTTTCCTAAACCAACTCCTCCGTATATCAAAAGAGGATTAAAAGCAGTTCCTCCTGGTTTGTTCGCTACTGCAAAACCTGCAGAACGAGCAAGGCGGTTGCAATCACCTTCTACTAAATTCTCAAAAGAGTAATTAGCATTCAGCTGAGATTCAACGTTTACCTTTTTTAAACCCGGGATGATAAATGGATTACGAATACCATTCTGACTGATATCAATAGGCATTGCTACCGATGGATTTTTCAGTTCTTTTTTATTGTTTGTTGGGATCTTAACAGTGTATGGTTTTGAAGAATTGTAATTGTTCTCCATGATGATACTGTATTCCAGACGGCCTTCAGTACCTAATTCCTTTTTGATTGTTTTTTTCAGAAGGGTGATGTAATGTTCTTCCAGCCATTCGTAGAAAAACTGACTTGGAACTTGTATCGTTAAAACACTTGCGCTTAATTTTACGGGCTTAATTGGTTCGAACCATGTTTTGAAACTTTGTGTGCTTACATTGTCTTTAATTATCTCCAGACAACTCTCCCAAACTTTTACGTATGCTTTCTCCATTCTCTACTGTTGTGATTATATATATTGGACTTTTCTTTGTCTTGGCTTGATCCCTGTATTCAGCGGCTTTGTGCTGTAAATATATACAAGTTTAATTTAGTGGTAACAAATATTTAATAAATAAATTTAAAAAAAAAATTAAATTACTATTGACTTTTTGGAAATTTTTATACTATGCCCTTCCGGAGCCTTTTTGCCCGATCTTTTTTCGAAAATATAATCTATACGGCCAAGTTTAATTCCTGCCCAACCAACTTGCGCCACTAGGACTTCTTTTTTATCGCTATTCTCAAAAGAAAGTGGAACATCAATAAATCTATGTGTATGTGCACCAAGAATCAAATCAATATTTTTTGATTGTTTTGCCAATTCATAATCACATATTTTTTTATTGTCGTATTTATCTCCAAGATGCGACAGGCAAATTATCAAGTCGCATTTTTCTTCATTCTTTAAATAATGAGAAGCGGCTGCGGCTTTTGCAACCGGATCCAGATATTTTGTATTCCCTGAAAGTTTTTTATCAACGAGTCCGTCAAGTTCAATTCCAATTCCAAACACTCCGATCTTAATTCCACTCTTAAAGAAAATTTTATGTGGAATGGTTTTACCCTGCATAGGAGTATCCGTGAAATCGTAATTGCAATTAATGAAAGGGAAATTTGCATGTGGCAATTGTTTTACCAATCCTTCAAGTCCGTTATCAAAATCATGATTGCCGATTGTTGAGGCATCATAACCCATCATGCTCATTAATTTAAATTCAAGTTCACCACCGTACATATTAAAATAGGGTGTGCCCTGAAATATATCACCAGAGTCGAGCAACAAAACATTCTGTTCTTCACTCCGGATCTTTTTAATTAATGCGGCTCTTCTTACCGCTCCTCCGAGTCCCGGATATTTAGGATCATTGTCAGGAAACGGATCGATGTGACTATGAACATCATTTGTATGAAGGATGGTGATCTTCACCATATCCGTTTTTGCAAGCACCTCATTTGGAATGGCACTGAAAGCGATCATTCCGGCACCAGCAAAAGCTGTCTTCTTCAGAAACTCACGTCTGCTATTCATATGTGATCCTTCCATCAAGTTCTACCTTTATGTTGTTTCCCTTTTTTGTTTCATCCTTAATATGATCAATGATCGCATCGCGGAGTTTATAATCGAGTGTGTCTGTTCGAATAGGATCTTTGAAGAAATAATATTTATCTCCGCCTGAAGCCAGGTAATCAGAAGTAACCACTTTGTAATTTTTAGTTATATCAAGTTCTTTTCCTCCGATCAGGACTTTGTTTATCTTTTTTCCTTTTGCTGAAACACGTGCTCCGGCAAAGGGTGCTCCATTGTTTTGCACAAGCATCTCAAACAGTTGCTTTGTTTTTTCACCACTGATGGTTAGTATAACTACACTGTTTTCAAAAGGCATTAGTTCAAAAACATTTCCCCTGGTAATTGCTCCTTTCGGTAGCTGGCTTCTAAGTCCGCCGTTGTTCAGCAGACATATATCAGCTTTCGCATTGTCAGCAGGTTTATAAATATCATTGGTTTTTATCAGTACTGCATCAGAAACAAAATCACCAAGTGTACTCTCCGGTAACCCTTTTAATAAAGGTTGATCGGAAGTACCAAGCACTTCATTCATGATCTTATCCAATTCCGTTTTGTAAGGAGAAACCACATTCTTCATCAGTGAATCTTCCGGTGTTTGAGTACTGATCTCCAACATTGATCTTTCAACTTTCGCCAGTTTTGTTGTGGTAGAACATCCTGCAAAAGCAAGGAATAGAAACAAGCTGAAAATAGATCGGATCGGGGATGTACTCATAAATACCTGTAAAATGGAGTTGTGACTAAAAGGCTTACAATTATAAGCATTTTAACCGAGTATTCCTTGCGATATAGCTAAAATTATATTTTTATTTCTTTGCTGATTTTCTGACAAAAAAATGTAATTTGAGGGCAATTTAAATTATTGTTAAGGAATTAATAACAGGTCGATTTTATGTATGTTTCTGAAACAACAATTCGGGTAAGATATTCCGAAACCGATAAAATGGGTTATGTGTATTATGGTAATTACACACATTATTATGAGGTCGGAAGAGTAGAAGCATTGCGTCAGCTTGGTACAAGTTATAAGGAAATGGAGGACAATGGAATTATGCTTCCTGTTTATACCTGCAATATCAAATACATGAAACCTGCATTTTATGATGATCTCCTCGTTATTAAAACCACAATTAAAAATTTACCTTCAACAAGGATCACATTTGACTATGAAATATACAATCAAAAAAACGAATTATTGAATCAGGCAGAAACAACGCTTGTTTTTGTTAACATGAAAACAAACCGACCATGTCAGGCTCCGGAATCTTTTCTGGAAAAAATAAGTGCTTTTTTTAACTAGTTAAATTCAAACAGTTTGCGTTATGAATAAGTTTCTATCTGAACTGATCTCAACATTTTTACTTGTACTTGTTTGTTCCGGTATTGTAATTCTTGATTCTCATTTGCAGGGGAAAATAGGATTAATTGGAATTTCACTAACGAGTGGTTTAGCAGTGTCATTGCTGATTCTGTTTTTTGAAAAGTTTAGCGGCGCTCACATGAATCCTGCTGTAACAATTGGTTTGGCAACAGGAGGGAAGTTCCTGAAGAAAGATGTTCTCCCGTATCTTCTTGCTCAATTAACCGGAGCTTTCCTCGCCAGCGGTTTGTATAAATTAATTCTGCCTCCATTGTCCCCGCTTGGAGAAACACTTCCATCCATCACGGCAGCACCGGCATTTTTCTTTGAAATGATTCTTACGTTCTTCCTCCTGATCGTAATTCTGATAACAGCAAAATTGAAAATCAAATTTGATTACCTAATCATCGGAGGGTTTGTAGCACTGGGAATTTATGTGGGTGGACCGTATTGCGGTGGTTCGATGAATCCTTTCCGTTCAGTGGCTCCTGCTGTTCTAAGTGGAAATATATCAATGCTTTGGTTATACATGTCGGCGCCTTTTATCGGAGCGATCATAGCAACTCTCAGCTTTAAAGTTTTTTTGAAATAATTTCTGCGTGATTATTATCTGAATTCTCCTAAACAATATTTCCATCCTTCATCACCAGTTTCCTGTCGGCCATATTTGCCAGGTCTTCGTTATGAGTAACGATGATGAATGTCTGTTGAAGTTTTTCTCTCAAAGTGAAAAATAACTGGTGGAGCTCACGCGCATTTTCCGAATCCAGGTTCCCCGAAGGTTCATCCGCGAGTACAACTGCAGGATCATTGATCAATGCTCTTGCCACTGCAACCCTTTGTTGTTCTCCTCCGGAAAGTGCAGAAGGCTTGTGTTCCAAACGGTGACTTAAACCAAGAAAACCAAGAAGCTCTTTTGCTTTTTCTTCTGCCTTTTGCTTAGAAACGCCGGCAATAAAAGCGGGAATACAAACATTTTCCAGCGCTGTAAATTCAGGTAGGAGATGATGAAACTGAAAAACAAATCCAATGTTCTTGTTTCTGAACTCAGCCATTTTTTTATCGGTCAAGCCAGAAACAGAAACGCCATTAATCTGAAGTGTTCCCTGATCCGCATTGTCAAGTGTACCTAAAATATGAAGG
>JALYRR010000001.1:0-40044 GCA_030855265.1 Bacteroidota bacterium
TCAGAAAAGAATCACCGGGTTTAAATCAGGCCTTGAATGAATGGATCACGAAACGCAAATTAAGCAATGAAAATAATTTAGCCTACACAAAATATTTTAAGAAGAAGAAAAAAACCGGCGGTCGCGGAGAAGGACGTTTCATCAGCCTCAACAACGGTAGAATTTCAGAATACGATGAATTGATCCAGCAATACAGCACCAAAATCGATTGGGACTGGCAACTACTTGCTTCTCTGATCTGTCAGGAATCCCGCTTCTCTCCTACAGCACGTTCATGGGCAGGTGCAAACGGATTAATGCAACTTGTGCCCGCCACTGCAAAAAGATACGGACTCGACACAATCGATAATACGGCTGAACAAAGCATTATAGCCGGAACAAGTTATATACTCGACCTCGAAAGATTCTGGAAAAAACACATCAAAGATAAAAACGAACGCTTGAAATTTGTCCTTGCATCCTATAATGCGGGAATGGGACATGTGATCGATGCGAGAAATCTTGCGAAGAAATACGGGAAAGATCCGAACATCTGGTATGACAATGTTGATTACATGCTCTTGCAGAAATCGAATCCGCAGATCTATAATGATCCCGTTGTAAAATGCGGTTATTGTCGCGGGCAGGAAACCTACGCTTACGTGAAGGAAATCCTGGGACGCTACGAACGATATAAAACACTAACAGCTCCGAAGCCCGCTCTAGTTCAAAACTAGAGGGGCTTTGCCTGTTTCAGGAAAAATATTCCCCGTTTTCCGGACAATTTATCCCTTTATTAACATTTAGTTTTCTGCCCTTCTTTATTCCTTTTCCAAATCTCCCTGGTCTTATATATCGCGAAAAGACTTAATAACATTGATTCTCTGAGAAAATAATTAAATCTGATCATAAAGCCCCGCAGATTTTTTTAGGTGTTTATAATTTCAAAATGGAATGGCATGAATGTGGAAGTTTTAAGGAGGGAAATAACAAAATCATATATTCTAAAAATTTAAAAAAACGAACAATGAGAACATTAAACTACTTACCTATCGCACTTTTATTTTGCTCTACCTCTGTGGTAACAACCGTTAATGCACAAGCTGTAGCGAAAAAAACTGAAACAGAAAAAGCAGATTCCAAAACTGCTAAAACGTCAGAATCAAAACAACTGTTTTTTATAGATCGATATTACGAGATCAAAGAAACATATCCGTCAATGAAGGAATGCCATGGAAATTATGCTGCATCCGCATACAACATGAAACAATTTGTGGAAAGATACAACCAGATCAAAGCAGCATACCCTGCTTTAAAAGATGCATATGGTGATTTCGCTGGTTCTTCTTACACATTAGAGGATTTTGCAAAACGTTACTTCGAAATCAAGGACACACAAGCATCACTTACAAAAGTTTTTGGCGACTATGCAGGATCTACTCATAAACTTGACGAATTTGTTAAGCGTTACCATGAGATCAAAGCTTCAGAGCCAACACTGACTGAGTTTTATGGTCAATACGCAGCATCCAACAACACATTGCCGGAATTTTCTGCACGTTATCATGGAGTGAAAGACAGTAATACAGGAATGAAAAATTGCTATGGCGAGTATGCAGGAAGCACAAACAAACTTTCAAAATAATTATTTCAAACTTTAAGGAAAAGAGCTGCTCCAAACACGGGGTGGTTCTTTCCATTTTATGAAAAAACTATGAAGAACCTAAAACTTTTTCTGCTCTCAGGTATTTGCCTGTTTGTTCTGTACGGACATTCCATGAACAATCCTGATTCCGTAAAGAACGGACAGGAACAATTCTTTCTTGAGAGATATTACGAGATAAAAGACACCTATAAGGATCTCGATGATCTCTATGGATCCTATGCCTCCTCGAATCACACCTTGGTTCTATTTATTGAACGGTACCATCAGATCAAAGCGGCCTATCCGGAACTAAAAAAAATATACGGCAACTATGCCGCTTCTCTTTATTCTATTGAAGATTTCATCAAAAGATATTTTGAGATCAAAGAAGTATATCCGAAGTGGAAAGATCTTCATGGCCTATATGCCGGTTCACCGCATTCATTAGAAGAGTTTGTGAAACGCTATAACGCAGTGAAAGATTCAGATAAAACACTTGCACTATATTTTGGAAATTTTGCAGCATCCACAAACACATTAAATGAATTTTCTGCGAGATTTTATCTGATCCGTGCAAGTCATCCAGGTGTGAAAACAGCCGGGGATTATGCTGGATCAACACATCGCTTAGCAAAGTAATATTCAAGCAGCTTTTCCTGAATTGCTGAAATAATGGCCACGGATTCACAGATTTTTTCATTAATTAAAATGCCACAGATTCCTTGGAGATAATCCGCGAATCGGTGACTTTCTTATACAATAATCTTTTTGAAGGGCCACAGATTCACAGATTTCTTAATTCATTATAGTAAACAGTTACTGATAAATAAAATGCCACACATTCTTCGGAGATAATCCGCGAATCGGTGACTTTCTTATACAATAATCTTTTTGAAGGGCCACAGATTCACAGATTTCTTAAATCATTATAGTAAACAGTTACTGATAATTAAAATGCCACACATTCTTCGGAGATAATCCGTGAATCTGTGGCATTCCTATTTCAAATATTTCCGGCAGGCAGATCTATTGCAATTTTAAAATCTCTAAATTAAATGTCTCCTCTTTTTGCTGCCTTCTTCAACTTCTTGTTTGCCATGATGGCGATTTCAACCCTTCTATTGGCTTGTTTCCCTCCATCCGATGCATTATCTGCAACAGCCTGAGTTTCACCATAACCTTTAATGGCCATTCTAAGCCCATCGATACCAAGTGACTTCGCATAATCAGCTACTGCATCCGCACGTCGTTCTGATAATTTCTGATTAAGATCATCACTACCCGAATTATCGGTATGTCCTTCAATCAAAATATTAGTATCATCATACTTTTTCAAAACACGGGCAAGTTCAGAAATATTCTTTTTCGCTTCGTCTTTCAGTGCATGAGAATTCACATCAAACAAGATCCCCGAATCAAAAGTGATCCTGATCCCTTCTCCAACACGTTCTACTTTTGCACCTTTTACATCGCGCTGAATTTCTTCAGCCTGTTTATCCATATACCTTCCGATTGCTGCTCCTGCTGCTCCGCCTACCGCAGCACCGATAATTGCACCGATAACGGTATTGTTACTTGCTGAACCAATTGCACCTCCAATGACACCTCCGGCACCTGCTCCAATTACGCCGCCTTTAGCTGTACGGCTCCAGCTTTTACATCCCGTGAATACAGTAGCTGTTGTAAACTGTAATGCAAGGATCGCAATTACCCATCTGTTTGTCATACATTTTTTCATAATCTGTTTTATTTTAATTGTTAATATGAATTGAAAAAAACAACTTGAGTGCCATTGTCTACCACTGCTATTGGCCGCACACAAGCATTCGGTAATTTTAAATAGAGGGAAATTTTTCCCCATCATTCTCATGAAGGGCAACTGAAAGAACTATGGAATAGGGAAATTTCAGCTGGTATAAACTTTGACAGAATTGCAAAAAAATCTACATATGAAATCCAGCTATCTTTTATCGGCGCTGTTTTGTCTTTTCATAATCAACTCAACAGCTCAAACAGTTGATTCAACTTCTAAACCTGTAAGTAATAATTCGCAAGCCGCGGGTTCGGAACTCTACTTCATGGAAAGGTATTACCAGATAAAAGCGTCCTATCCGAAATTATCCAAATACTACGGTCAGTATGCCGCCTCTTCCAATTCATTGGTTGAATTCATAAAACGCTACCATGAGATCAAAGCTTCTTATCCAACCTTGCCCAATGAGTTCGGAAATTATGCAAGCTCTGATTATTCACTTGATGAATTCCTTGAACGTCTTTTTGCAATCAAGGATTCCTATCCCGGTCTTGCCCAGATATATGGCTATTATGCGGCTTCTAAGCTGAGTATGGATGATTTCATGAAGCGATATTACCAGGTTAGAGATGCTGAGCCGGCACTAAAAATAGTTTACGGAGAATTTGCTGCATCACATCGTTTACTTGAAGATTTCTCCTTGCGTTATTTCGGAGCAATCGACAGCAATACCGGATTTACGAATGGCTTCGGGGATTACGCCGGATGCAAATGGAACCTCGCTCGATAATTCTATTTTTCATAACTTCGTTTTATGGTGTCAATTAAGAGGTTCTTTATTCTTCTCTGTTGTTTTTTCATTCAGACAATTTCTGTTTCGCAGCCCTGGATCCCAGTCCCTGATTTTCCCGGGATTGGTCGCGATGACGGCTGCGTCTTTGTTATCGGTAACAAAGCATACTGCGGGAGTGGACAGAATGTTTCATACATTTCTTTGGGGGATTTTTATTCAATCAATATGAGCACTGATGCATGGGATACGATCGCTTCGATGCCTGCAGGAACTGAACGTCAATACGCCTCCGCTGTTTCCAGTGCGGGTTTAGGCTATGTGTTCGGAGGAATCAATGGAAGCACGTATTTAAACAGTCTGTTGAGTTATGATCCGGCTTCCGATACTTGGAACACAAAAACACCGATGCCAGCAGCTGCAAGAATGGGTTGCGCAAGCTTTATCATCAACGGCATCGCTTACTTTGCAGGCGGTAGAACTTCCACTGCAATATCTATTAAAGAAGTATGGGCGTATGATATTCTGAATGATTCATGGACGCAGAAGAATGATCTTCCATTTGGCGCACGATGGAGAGCCGCGTCCACAGAGCAAAACAACAAGGGCTATTTGCTTTTCGGAAGAGATGAAAACGGAAGATTCTGTAATGAACTATTGGAGTATGATCCTCTCACTGATGTGTGGAACGTGTTGAGCACATTCCCTGGTCCGGGCCGAAGCTACACTTCTATGGTTTCAATTTCGGATGACCTTGTGATGATCGGAGGACTTGATACTACAGGTGCCAATTACAATGACATGTGGAGAATCAATGTGGATACACTTTCCTGGCAGGAGCTTGATTCGATTCCATCAGCCGGAAGAAGAGGCGGAATCTGTTTTAATAGTGTTTCGTCGGTTTATTATACCACCGGCATTACGCAGGCAGGATCGCGCTTAAAAGAAAGCTGGAAGATCGCTAATCCCACCCTGATTGATGAAACGATGCTGAATCATGAATTGAGCCTTTACCCGAATCCTGTTCGTGAGCAGTTGTATATTGAAACGCATTGTAATGATTGTGCTTTCGAAATTGTAAATATTCTTGGGCAGAAGCAAACATGTCAGGTTTCAGATAACTCCATTAATGTTGCGGAGCTTTCTCAGGGAATTTATTTTCTGAAAGTGTTTTCGGAGAGAAGACTTATTGGAGTGAAGAAGTTTGTGAAGGGATAAACATTTTATAATGATTTCTATCACACGAAGGCGCTAAGCTGCCGGGGTGAAAGTGTGGATGGGCTTAGTGACAATTGCTGCTTCACGAATTTCCAACATGTCACCTAGCGCCTATGCGATAAAAGGCCTTCAGTGTCAATCACAGCCAATTAAATGCAACCATGACACCAGGCAGAGCCTAGCGCCTACGTGCGAAAAAAATTGTTGGACTGAGCAAGTTTGTGAAGTGGTGATAAGGCATTTTTGAATACTAATCTAACTTGTACCTGGTGAGTTGATAAGGCTGGTCATCGGCAAGGTTCTTTCGGATAAAAAAGGCTGACCCTCCGCTGAAAACAATTTTTTTGGGCATGTACGGAACACCCGGAATTTCAGTCCTCGACAGCTCTTTTCCTGATTCGATATTAAAGCGTGTTACAATGAGATTACTGTTAGTGAATTGCACCAGATAGTTTTCATTGGAAAAAATATCGGTATAAACATGGCTGAGCAAATGTTTTTTACCTATCGCCGCATAAAGGCGACACAAGGGCTTTATGGTATTTGCTTGAATGCTATAGATAAGCGTATCAGTAAAATTTACAATATACAATGCGGAATCGTTCCTAACCATTTCTGTCTCTACAGAACCAAGCCATGATATATAGCCCCAGTCCAGTGGGAGCTCCTCCCTGTATTGCCTTATTTTTTTCTTTATGACATCTACAGATTCATTGTATACTGTGTAATTAGATTTGCGTCGTTCATTCAGAAAATATTGCAGGTTGTAATCCATTTCAAAGCGTCTAATCTTTGCGGAATCTGAAAATCCTGCCAGAGAATTTCTTACTCCTTTGTCCTTTTCCGAGAAATAATAATAATTGCACCGCAGATTCCGGTATTCCATTTCGCGGAAGTAATAATTCTCTTTGTTTACGCAGACACAATTCCCTAACAGAAACTGATAATTCTGCAAGGTATAAGGATTCAGTATATTCAATTTTTCAAAATCGTAAAATACCTGCCAGGTACTGTCTTCACTAATTAGCTGAAGATTACCAAGGCAATCCTTCTTTAAATAGGAACTATTCTTGTTCACTTTTATTTTCGCAATTAAAGCCCCACGATCATTCATTAGTTTCAAGGCATTTCCATCGGCTCCTGCTACAAGTTGTATAATATGTTCATTCAGAAAATCGAAATCCAGTAACGATTCGGTGCTCTCCGCATTGAGAATGGTTTTTTTCTGCGCCACAATTTCTATTTCTTTTAGCTGAATGTCTTTCGCAGTTAAATAGAAAGTGTCCCTTAAGGATTTAATTTTAAACACCGCCGTATGATAGCCAATCTGACTGAACACGAGAATGGGATCGTTCAGCCCTTGCGGTAATGAGATTGTAAAATTCCCTTTTTCAGTTGTAACGGAAGTAACAGTATGCCCTTTTAATATGACGATACAATCCGGCAGTGGGGTCATTTTTTTCGCATCCAGCACTGTTCCTGTAATGGTTTGGGAGAACACTTTTCCTGTAATTAAAAACAGAAGTAGAAGAATAAGGCGAAACATTTTGTTCAGGTCTTATTTCAAATTTAAGGAAATTATTTCCGAAATGAGTTACGAGCATTTATTAAAACTGTAAAATTGCATTCATAAAAAAAACCCTGATCAATAGGGGAGAGAAGACTTATTGGAGTGAAGAGGTTTGTGAAGGAGTGAGGATTTTTCCTTTTTCAGGGCCAGCTTGCTGGTAAGAAGTCGATGACAATCATTCTTTTCACAATTAAATAACAGTTCCCATTTGACTCTTTCTTCTTTTCTCTTGAAAGAAAAGAAGCAAAAGTTCAAGACCAGGCGATCCCCTCCCGCCTCTCCTGATTTTTTTGAAAATCTAAATTGCGAGAACTAAAGCTCTCATTAAGATTTTCTAAAAAAATCAGGTTCACCCCGAAACTGCATCGCGCCTGGCCATAGCTCACCCGCGTCTACGCAGTTTAAATTTAGTAAGAATTGAAACGAAGAAGGTATTGCGTGGAACTACATTCTATTTATTGAAGTAATTTCAAGACATAAGAAACAGAATTGCCTCCACCCGCTTTTACCATTTAAACGTTTAGTTTATAAAATTAAAAAACCTCCGATCACTCGGAGGCTC
The DNA here is from genome assembly GCA_030855265.1 of Bacteroidota bacterium. Taxonomy (GTDB): domain Bacteria; phylum Bacteroidota; class Bacteroidia; order 2-12-FULL-35-15; family 2-12-FULL-35-15; genus 2-12-FULL-35-15. Next base: position 7,518 of record JALYRR010000001.1, read on the forward strand.
TTTTGTTTAGATCCTGAATCAAATCCAGGAGATCCTAAATCCCGCCTACCGGCAGGCAGGCAAGTTCAGGATAAACTTTTAACTTTAATCCTAACTCCCACACGCCTCGCATCCTTCCGGATTATCGAGTGAGCAGGTGATCTGTGCTGCTTTTTCTGCTTCTGCTTCAAGCAATGCCTGGCGTTCAGCGCTTAGTTGTTGTTGACGCTCGATAACAAGCACATCTTCATTTCCAAGAACTTCCACTTCAGGATTTTCTTTCGCAACTGCATCCACAGTGAATTTGATAGCATCAGCTGCAGCTTTTGTACGCAGGTAATACATTCCGGTTTTTAATCCGGCTTTCCATCCGTAGAAATGCATACTGGATAATTTCGCGAAGTTTGCATCCTGTACGAATAAGTTCAGTGATTGCGACTGGCAGATATAAGCTCCACGATCCGCAGCCATATTGATGATCACCTTCTGAGAGATCTCCCACACTGTTTTGTACAATGCTTTGATATTATCAGGAATCTCAGCAATATTCTGTACAGAACCGTTTGCGATGATGATCTTGTTCTTCAGGCTGTCGTTCCAGATACCTAGTTTTACCAGGTCCTTCAGCAAATGTTTGTTTACGATCACGAACTCACCTGACAATACACGTCTTGAATAAATGTTGGATGTATACGGCTCAAAGCACTCGTTGTTACCAAGGATCTGTGAAGTAGAAGCTGTTGGCATCGGCGCAAGCAATAATGAATTACGCACACCGTGTAATTTCACTTCTTCTTTCAGAATATCCCATTCCCAACGGTTTGACGGAGTAACGTTCCACATGTCGAACTGGAAAATTCCTTTTGATACCGGTGATCCTTTGAATGTTTCATAAGGTCCGTCCACTTTTGCCAGGTCTTTAGAAGCCGTCATAGAAGCATAATAGATGGTTTCATGAATCTCTTTGTTCAACTGAACTGCTTCAGGAGAATCGAAAGGGAAACGCATCAGGATGAATGCATCTGCTAATCCCTGAACACCAATTCCGATCGGACGGTGACGAAGGTTAGAGTTACGTGCTTCAGCAACCGGGTAATAGTTACGGTCGATGATCTTATTTAAATTTTTAGTAATAGTATATGTTACTTCAAATAATTTCTGGTGGTTGAATTTTCCATCTTCCACAAAACGGTTCAATGCGATGGAAGCCAGGTTACACACAGCGATCTCTTCAGAAGAAGTGTATTCCATGATCTCGCAGCAAAGGTTGGAGGATTTGATGGTACCAAGGTTTTGCTGATTTGATTTGCTGTTTGCAGCATCTTTGTAAAGCATGTACGGATTACCGGTTTCGATTTGTGAATCGATGATCGCAGCCCAAAGTTCACGTGCCTGGATTGTTTTACGGGCGCGTCCTTCTTTCTCATATTTTGTATACAGTGCTTCGAATTCAGCTCCCCAGCAATCAGCCAATCCTGGTGCTTCGTTCGGACAGAATAAACTCCATGTGCTGTTTTCTTCCACACGCTGCATGAAAAGATCCGGCGTCCACATAGCAGTGAACAAATCACGTGCACGCGCTTCTTCTTTTCCGTGGTTCTTGCGGATATCAAGGAATTCGTAGATATCAGCATGCCAAGGCTCTAAGTAAATAGCAAAAGAACCTTTGCGTTTTCCACCACCCTGATCAACATAACGCGCAGTATCATTAAATACACGCAACATCGGAATAATTCCGTTGGAAGTTCCGTTTGTACCACGGATATAAGATCCGGTAGCGCGAACATTGTGAATGCTTAATCCGATTCCACCAGCACTTTGAGAAATTTTTGCGCAGGATTTTAATGTATCATAAATTCCATCGATGCTATCGTCCTTCATGGTTAACAGGAAGCAGGAAGACATCTGAGGTTTTGGAGTTCCGGCATTGAATAAGGTCGGAGTTGCATGCGTGAACCAACGCTCACTCATCAGGTTGTATGTTTCAATTACGGAAGCGATATCATCTTTGTGTATCCCCACAGATACGCGCATGATCATATGCTGAGGGCGTTCAGCCACTTGTCCGTTCAGTTTCAATAAGTAAGAGCGTTCCAGCGTTTTGAATCCGAAATAATCATAACCGAAATCACGGTCATAGATAATAGTGGAATCCAATTCCTGTGCGTTCTTCATGATGATTTCATAGACATCATCCGCAAGCAAAGGAGCTTTTTTTCCTGTTTTAGGGTCAATATAATTGTAAAGCAACTCCATTGTTTTGGAGAAGGACTTATTTGTGTTCTTATGCAGATTGGATACAGCGATGCGGGAAGCGAGCAAAGCATAATCAGGGTGTTTTGTTGTTAATGAAGCGGCAGTTTCGGCAGCAAGATTATCGAGTTCACTGGTAGTTACACCTTCGTAAATACCTTCAATTACCTTCATGGCAACATTGATAGCAGTTACATGGTTCGGATCCAGGCCATAGCATAGCTTCTGAACACGTGCAGTGATCTTGTCAAATTTTACCGACTCGCGGTTACCGTCTCTTTTTATTACGTACATAGACTGTGGGTTAGGAGTTGTTTATTATAGTTTCGTTTGTAGTCTTTTGATGTTGTTTGTTGTCGTTTTTTAATCCCGAACTCCTCCTTTACATTAACGCAGAATCGGTTCGTAGATTGCTTTTTTTGTGGGCTAAACCGGCTTAAAAATCTTCGTCCAGGCTGAAAATATTATCTTCTTTTTTGCCCATTACACCAGACTTTTGGTATTCGGCCACTCTCTTTTCGAAGAAATTTGTTTTTCCCTGTAAGGAGATCAGCTCCATGAAATCGAAAGGGTTGGTGGCATTGTAATGTTTGTCGCAACCTAAAGCCACAAGAAGGCGGTCAGCCACGAATTCAATGTACTGGCACATCATATCGGCATTCATACCGATGAGGCGAACAGGCAGGGCATCAGAAACAAAATCCTTTTCGATCTCCACTGCATTGGTAATGATGTCTCTTACTTTTTCTTTCGGCAGTGGATTCTCTAATTGAGAATACAACAGGCAGGCGAAATCACAATGTAAACCTTCATCGCGGGATATTAATTCATTACTGAATGTAAGTCCTGGCATAAGACCGCGTTTTTTTAACCAAAAGATGGAACAGAAACTTCCGGAGAAGAAGATACCTTCAACGGCAGCAAAGGCGATCAGACGTTCTGCGAAAGTTCCGTTTCCAATCCATTTAATAGCCCAATCAGCTTTCTTTCCAACACATGGCAGTGTATCTATTGAATGGAAAAGACGATCCTTTTCCTTAGGGTCTTTGATATAGCTGTCAATCAACAAAGAATAAGTTTCTGAGTGGATATTCTCCATCATGATCTGGAAACCGTAAAAACAACGCGCTTCCGGATACTGAACCTCGTTCATAAAATTGATCGCCAGGTTTTCGTTTACAATTCCATCGCTGGCAGCGAAAAATGCAAGAACATGTTTAATGAAATGTTTCTCATCATCATTTAACTTGTTTTCCCAATCCTGCAAATCGGGATTCAAATCGATCTCTTCAGCAGTCCAGAAACTGGCTTCTGCTTTTTTATACATTTCCCAGATGTCCTGGTGCTTAATCGGGAAAAGAACGAAACGATCTTTATTCTCTTTCAGGATGGGTTCTTGATTCATTTTGATGCTTTATTAATAAATATGTTTACCGAATTGCTTTTTCACTCAACCTCCTGTCTTTCAAACGATTACTTCTCTTTTATCTTCAAATTGAGGGGAAAAATATCCCTGAAAGCCATTGCTTCCTATTTGAGCGATCCAATAAAGTGTTGCTTAGTGATTTAAAGGTTCACAAATTTTAGAATAATAAACTGCTGTGTCAAGGGTATTGAATTAACATTTGATCGAACTTATGAACACGCGGAATTAACAGACGAATGTTGATAATCAACTAATGTATTAGAAAACACGGCATTAAGAATAATGTGAAAAAAACTGAAAATTAGTTGAGATTTTATTTGCCGCAACGGAATAATTAATGCAATTAGATATATGCCCCTTTCGCGCCCTTTGACCTTCCAAACATCAATAGATAAAGGCTGTATAGAGGCTGCTACTTTTTCAGATCCTTCGCAAGCTCCAATTGTTTGTACCATGCTTCACCGTATTTCCGGATCAGAGGCTCGCGTAAAAATTTATAAACCGGAACATCCAGCTTCGCACCACACTCACATGCAGGTTTGCAGACCTCCCATTTATGGTAATTAACCGCATCATAATCCTTGTACTTTGTGATGCGAACAGGGTATAAATGGCAAGAGATCGGTTTTTTCCAACTCACCTTTCCATCATAGAATGCCTGCTCGATTCCGCACTTTGCTGTTCCATTATCAAATATTGTGAATGCACAATGGGCTCCCTTGACTAGTGGAGTTGTATAATCTCCGTCGTCATCGATTACAAAAACGCCCTGCTTTTTAATGGCTTTTTGTCCTTCTTTAGGTAAATAAGGAAGAACTACATCCAGGATATCCTCCATGATGGCTATTTCTTCCAGATCAAGCGGGGCACCTGAATCACCGGCAACACAGCATTCACCTTTACAGGCATTCAAATCACACACAAATTTTTTTTCCAGTAAATGCTCTGAAACGATGGTATTGTCAATGGCTATCATAAGACAAAAATAGGGAAATAAAAAAAGCCCTGCAATCGTTGCAGGGCTTGGATATTAACAAAATGAATGTTAATGAATGTTAAGGGATACTTATGGTTCCGAACATGGAACCCGGATGTATAATACAGTAATAACTTAATGAAGTAGGTGCATCCATTGGCACTTTAAAAGTGATTGTTCCTGCGGAAACATCATTGGCACTCACTCCAACCGAATAAACAGGTCCACCAACACTGGTTGCGATTCTGAAAGGGTGACCTCCTGCAGTTATGTTGAACTGATATGTAAGTCCGCGTTGTAATACAATAGTAGGATCTGCATTGAAAGGAGCAGCATTGTAGTCGGCTGCATTATCAATAAGGTAGTTTGTTGCACCGCTGTTCACAACCGTAAAGGTTCTTACAACCGTTCCTGTTGCGCCAACTGCTCCTGTTGCTCCCACTGCACCTGTTGCTCCGGTAGCTCCGGTAGCACCATTTGATCCTGCAACACCCGTAGCTCCTGTTGCGCCATTTGCTCCGGCCGCACCAGTTGCTCCTGTTGCACCGTTAGCTCCTGCAGGTCCTGTTGCACCAACCGCCCCGTTAGACCCGGCTGCACCAGTAGCACCATTAGCTCCTGCTGCGCCAGCAACTCCCGGTGCACCATTGGCACCTGTAGCCCCTGTTGGACCTACTGGACCGGTTGCTCCCGGCGCTGAATTCTCAGCATATAAAGCATAAGGAACACTCATTAATTGCGTAGTTCCTGTAATTGTATAGGCAGTTCCTCCTGCAGGATCAGTTTCTGTCTTTATAAAGTATGGTCCTGCCGCCCAGTTGATGCCGGCAAACATTCCGGTAACTATTGTTCCTGAACCGATCTCAAGACTCGCTAATCCATTGCTGTTTGTTAATGGTGTATGTGTTTCAACATAAACAGGTGTTCCAGTGGATGTTCCCTGCAATATGCTCACCTGGATGCCAACAGTTGTGCTAGTCACCAACGCGTTAGCAGCATCCCTGATAACAGTTTGATAGCTCATTTTTTGAGGTGCCTGAGCGAAAACACCCAGTGAAAACATTCCGGCAAGGAGAAAAGTAATTGTCTTTTTCATGTTGGTTTTTTATTTTAGAATAGAAGTTTCGTAACGAAGATAAATTTTTATTTTTAAATGAAGGTAAATTAATCCTCAATAAAATATGGTTGGAAATTGAAATCTTCGTCAACCACCCAAAAAAGCCCCTTAACAATATAACTTATGGCTTTTTCGCCTGGACGGTCTTACAAACCAAGGTCTCTACTAACATCTGGACCTTAAAAATTCCGGAATAATTTATTTTCTCTTCATCATCGCTTACCTTATGATAATCACTGTGAAGTCCGGTGGTAAATGACAGACATCTAATACCTTCCCTGACAAATGCACGGCAATCTGTGTCAGTGATCTTTGATTCTTCCTCTGTATAGATTTTTGTTTTAAAAGTAAATGCAAGAGAATCCAATTGGTTTTTGGTCGCTTTGTCTCCTTTTCCAATACCATACACATTGACAACAGGCTGCTTCTCATCCAGGCGACCAACCATATCAAAATTAATTACCTGGCAGATGGGTGGGAATTTTCCTTTACTGAAACCGTAAAATGAGCTTGATCCAAACAATCCGATCTCATGTGCGGAATAGGCTACAAACAGGTAGTTATAATTCCTGCTCTGCCAAGTCCTGAACGTTTGGGAAAGACCCAGCATTAAAGCTACGCCAGAAGCATTATCATCTGCACCGTTGTGAATCTGATTTTTTTTACCAAGACTGTAGCTCAACTTTCCTCCAAGACCGATATGCTCATAATGTGCTCCGATGAGAATGGTGCTATCGGCGTGATTATTTATAAAACAGTAAACATTACTTGATTTTTTTTCTTTGAGAGAGTCCGGATGCAGATAAATAAAATGCTGAAGCAATGGCTTGAACTTTTTTATTTTTTTGAATTCCTTCAGGATTATCTCAGCGGCTTTTTTTTCTTGCAGGGAGGATACTTCTCGGCCTTTCATACTATCTGATGCTAGGGCGAGGATAATCTTTTTATAATAAGAAGTGAGTAAAACGGAATCCGTCCTTTTCTGGGCAAAGGCGGAGGAAACAAGAATGCATAAAAGGAATAGGGAAAAACTTCTCATGTCAGCGCAGCAAATATAAGTGTTTGAAGCGTGTCTTGTAGGAACAGATAACATGAAAAGCAAAAAGGCTCCCTGAAACAGGAAACCTTTTTGCTAACCAAACAATTTGAATTACTTTTTTCTGACTCAGATTATTTCCTTGAAGGAGGATTAACTGAAGCAGGGTAGTTTGTATTGAATTGAAACTTACTTCCATCCCACCAGATACCTTCTGCAGATTGAGAAGTGTTCGCATCATTGAACATTACTCTGTTCAGATTCTCGTTAAAAGAAGTTGATTTAATGAAAGCAGGAACTTCAGTTGAAGTAGCATCCACTCTATCACCAGCAGCGATCCAGTTAATTTCTACATTTGAATTTCCACCATTTAATTCTTTCACAACGAAACCAGTTTTGCTGATAGAAGCGATAAACACACCGTTACATTCTCCAACAGGAGTGATAGTAACAATTGGGCTTTCCCCTAATAATGCAATGTAGTTTTCATCAAAAGAAATAATAGCAACACCATTCACCAATTGAGTTTTACCTTTTTTGTAAGCGATCGCTTCAGTTGAAGTAACAGCATAAGCAGCCATTACCTGATTGTTTGCAGAAACAAGTTCAATGTTTTTACCTGAAGTATAAACATCACCTATGTTATAAGCAGCGAACAATTCACCGGCATTTAACTGGCCGATCACTGAACCTTTGCTCATTGTTCCTACCATACCGAAGAAACCTCCACCAAAACCACCAGCAGCAGTTGTTGGAGCAAGACCAGCACCAGTACCATAAGCATTAGAACCATATACACCAAATGTTGCTGATGCACTGTTTTTGTAACCTAACGAACCCCAATAAAAACCACCTTGGTCAGCACCTAACACCCCACCACAACGAGTGTAGTCATTGTAGTTGTAGCCAGCTGTACCAAATGTATATACATCTCCCCAGAAATTGTAGGATTTGGCTGCAGAATTTGTAAGGGTTTGTCCATATCCTGTTCCGTCATTTTGCGAATCGCGTGTACGGTAAGAATAAGTAGTAGCCTGACCGTCACCGGTGGCAGTTAGTTGCGTTCTGTTTACCCAAAGCTGGTATAAAGCATTTGGAGCTGTGTTTATACTCAAAGATGTTCCATTGTCCTGCATAAGTGAATTTCCTAATGCAGTTGCAGCAGTAAACTTAGAAATATAATTTACAGTTCCGGAAACTGTTCCCGGGCCTGTCGGACCTACAGGGCCAACCAGACCATCAGCTCCGGTTGCACCAGTTGCACCATTTGTTCCATTTGTTCCGTTAGCACCTGTTGCTCCCGTGGCACCGTTAGCACCAACTGCTCCATTAGCACCTGTTGCCCCTACTGGACCGGCAGGACCTATTGGACCCACGGCACCTGCAACTCCTGTTGCACCCGTTGCTCCGTTAGTACCATTTGTTCCATTCGCTCCGGTTGCACCAACTGCTCCATTTGCTCCTGTTGCACCGGCAGCTCCCATTGGACCCATAGGACCCATAGGACCCATAGGACCAGGAGTTCCCATTGGTCCCATCGGACCAGCGATTCCATCAGCACCTGTGGCTCCTGTTGCACCATTTGTCCCATCGATACCATTTGCTCCTGTTGCTCCCATTGGACCTACAGGACCAGCGATTCCGTCAGCACCTGTTGCTCCAACTGCACCATTCACTCCATCGATACCATTTGCACCTGCTGGACCCATTGGTCCTACCGGACCAGCGATCCCGTCAGCTCCTGTTGCACCAACTGCACCATTTACTCCATCAATTCCATTTGCACCTGCAGGACCCATTGGACCGATCGGACCAGGAGTTCCGTTTGCAGAGAACAATGCATAAGGTACACTTACTAATTCGCTTGTTCCAGAGATTGTATAAGCAGTTCCACCTAGTGGATCAGTTTCTGTTTTAATAAAATACGGTCCTGTTGACCAGTCAATTGCTGAAAACACACCTGAAACGATAGTTCCGGCTCCGATTTCAAGACTTGCCAAACCATTTGCATTTGTTGTAGGTGCATGCGTTTCAACATAAACCGGAGTTCCTGTTGATGATCCCTGCAATACAGTAATCTGGATTCCTACCGGTGCACTTGTGATCAGGGCGTTGGATGCATCTCTGATTACCGTTTGATAGCTCATCTTTTGAGGAGCCTGGGCAAACGAACCCATCGTTAGTAACATTGCTGCTACCAGAGTAAAGATTCTTTTCATAAATTAGTTTTTGATAATTTTAAATGATTTTAATTCTGCTTTGTTGTTCACTACTTTTAGGAAATAATTCCCCTTCGCAAAGTCTGCCATCTGCACAGCGGTCTCGGTCTGAGTAATTTTTTCAGAAATCAGAAGTTTACCCTGCACATCAAATAACTGAAATGTAAGATTTGCCAGATCCTTGTCTTCCACCTTTATTGTTATAAAAGAGGTTGAAGGATTTGGATAAACCGACATCAGCACTTCAATGTTAGCTGTGGTGTTTACTCCGGTTACAACAATCTGATAAGGTTGCTGTACACCTTGATTTACTGACCCTGCAGCATTTTCAATACTCGTATAGGAAACTTGTCCTACCGAATATGAAGCGCTGCCTCCCGCACCAGTGGCATCACCCCCTGCTGCAGTCGAAGCTTCCTGCGCATTCAGGCCGGAAAGGCCCAATCCCGCAAGAAACAACAATGAAAGCGTTGTTTTTTTCTTCATGTTGAGAATTTTTGTAAATGTTTCAATTTACCTGCAAGATATACTTTTTCCAAAACCATCTTCAAGAAACTTTTGAACTTTAACTTTTAATTTACTCTTGTATCAGAAAGACTGTCTTTTGTTTGCATTTTTTTTACTTTTACAGCCACATATGGCAAACCAGGAAGATATTTTCAAAAACATTATCTCGCATTCTAAAGAGTACGGATTTATATTTCAGAGCAGTGAGATCTATGACGGCTTAAGTGCTGTTTACGATTACGGACAAATGGGTGCGGAGCTGAAAAAAAACCTGCGGGACTATTGGTGGAAAGCCATGGTTCAAATGCATGAAAACATTGTGGGGATTGATGCTTCCATTTTTATGCATCCGACGACCTGGAAAGCTTCCGGACACGTGGACGCTTTTAATGACCCCCTGATCGATAACAAAGACAGTAAAAAAAGATACCGTGCTGATGTTCTTATCGAGGACCATGTAGCAAAGATTGAGGATAAGATCAACAAGGAAGTTGAGAAGGCGGCTAAACGATTCGAGAATTTTGATGCGGCCATGTTCCGCTCCACCAACGCACGGGTTCTGGAATATCAGGCGAAAGCAGATGAGATCCTAAAAAAATTCAAATCCGCTTTGGAGATCAATGACCTCGAAGCAGTAAGACAAATCATCATTGATTGTGAAATTGTTTGTCCGATCAGTGGTTCCAAAAACTGGACAGAGGTTCGTCAGTTCAACCTGATGTTCAGCACATCTATGGGCGCTGTAAGTGAGGATTCCAACACCATATACCTTCGTCCGGAAACGGCTCAGGGAATTTTCGTAAACTTTTTAAATGTTCAAAAATCCGGAAGAATGAAAATCCCTTTCGGGATCGCACAAACAGGAAAAGCATTCCGGAATGAGATCGTCGCAAGACAATTCATTTTCAGGATGCGTGAGTTCGAACAAATGGAAATGCAATTTTTCGTACGACCGGGAACTGAAATGGAATGGTACAAGCACTGGAAGGAAACCCGAATGAAATGGCACAATTCACTTGGCTTCGGTTCTGAGAACTATCGCTTTCATGATCATCTTAAGTTGGCTCATTATGCAAATGCTGCCTGCGATATTGAATTCAATTTTCCTTTCGGATTCAAAGAACTGGAAGGAATTCACAGCAGAACTGACTTTGACTTAAAAGCACATGAAGCGCATTCCGGTAAAAAACTCCAATATTTTGATCCGGAGCTGAATCAGAATTATGTGCCTTTTGTAGTGGAAACTTCTGTAGGACTTGACCGCCTGTTCCTTGCTGTGATGTCGAAAGCATATGTGGAGGAAAAACTTGAAGACGGAACGATACGCACGGCTCTGAATCTGCCGGCTTTCCTTGCTCCGATAAAAGCAGCAGTGTTGCCGCTGGTGAAGAAAGATGGTTTGCCTGAAAAAGCAAGAGAGGTTTTTGATCTTTTAAAATTCGATCACGCTACATCTTACGATGAAAAAGATACGATCGGGAAACGCTACCGCAGACAGGATGCAATTGGTACGCCATGCTGCATTTGTATCGATCATCAAACGCTGGAGGACAATACCGTTACAATCCGTCACCGCGATACAATGACCCAGGACAGGGTTTCAATCGAAATGCTTCCGCAGATTATTGATGATAAGGTGAGTGTAAAAAAGGCTTTGCAGAATTTGTAATTCTTATTTTTTTGCAGGACCAGGGTTTCTTTTGTTGAGAAATTCAAGCACGCGTTTGTTGACCAAAGCCGCCTGATCAAATGAAAGGAAATGACCTGCATTGCTGACTTTATCTGTCTCTACATTCCTGATCAACTCCCTTGCCTTGGCCAAACTTTTATCGCCATTGATAATATCATTGTCTCCGATAAGCACCAATACGGGCATCTTCAACGACTTTAACTGATCATCCGAAAAGGGTGTCATCTGAAGAATGCATTTACTAATGGTCGCTTCCTTCGTTCCAATGTAATACTGATTGATATAAACCTGGCTGATGTTGTCAACGTTAAACGTCATTGTTTGCAGTACATCACGAAGGCGTTTTCTTTTGGGATTCATTGAATAAGTAACGTTGGAAATAACATCTCCTTTTGGTTTGATCCATGTAAAGGCCTGAGCCGGACTCAGTAACGCGATCTTCTCAATTCGTTTTGGTGAATGAAGGGCAATATTTATGGCCAGCCATCCACCTCGTGAAGCTCCAACTATACTGAACTGGTTTAATTTAAGCTGATCAAAAATTTCATAATACCAGTTTACGATCTGAGCGGTGTTGGTTACATCGCCCTGACAAAGGGATTTTCCAGGCTCCAGTAAAAAGTCTATCGCGTATACTCTGTATGTTTCAGACAAAGCACCTACATTGGGATACCACATGGTGGAACTTGCATTCATTCCATGCAAAAGGATCAATGGTTTTGCGTTAGGAGGACCGGAAATGATAATATGTGCATTTCCGAAACTGGTTTTTACATCACGTTCCTCGAAAGGAGTTTCCCATAATTTCAGCGCTTTATCGTACGCTTCGGAATAGGACTGATTCTCATCTTTGATACTGTTCAAAGAATCTGCAAACTCTACAGAATCAATATATGCAATAGAGTCGGCTAAGCGCTTTTGACGTTCTGCCTGATTATCGGGACCGGAATCGCAAGCAGTAAATACAAGTGTACCGATGAAAAAATAAAAGATATTCTTTGTTGTGCTCATCTTTAAATATTTAAACATGCAAAGATAATCAATTAAAAAGTCGGTGAAGTGGACTCAGAAGAGATCGCATAAAAAAACATTTTATTTCAGTATATAATCCTGGATACATATTTAATGCTCAGAATACCAATCTAACTGGCCCGGTGATATACCATCTAATGCTGCGCTTCTTAATTGCTTCCAGATCACCGCTGTGTGAGGAAAAATCCATCTTTTGCTACGCAGATCATTGATAGCAGATCACCACATGCGTGGTGATAAGTCCATCTAATGCTGAGCATAAGATGGACTAAAACAGAAAAGCTTTGCATTTCTGCAAAGCTCTTCCGCCTCTAAACTAATCCGCTAATTATTAAATAAATCAGCATCTCAGAATTTCTTCAATCTTCTCCCAGAGATCTGAGTCTATTTCAGATTCAAAATTTTCAAATAGTTTCTTTAATATTATTTCCATAAGTAGATATTACCTTTTAATCTTATCCTATTATAGGATCCCTGCATGCGCTGGGATAAGCATTACTAATTCCTGCGGAATAAGTATTTTGCAACTCATCAAAGGGTCCCGGTTTTCACCGGGATAAGCATTACTAATTCCTGCGTCAAAAAGCTAATTACAATTCAATCAAAAGATCCCGGCGCAGGCCGGGATAAGCATTACTAATTCCTGCGGAATAAGTAAATGCTAAAATGACGGACATACACCAGGACGGTATTTCGGTTTTGGCTTCTTGCAAAAGAAATTGATACCCAACGACAATTCATGTGAACCTGCAGTTGCATTGGTAAGCTTTGAAACCGTAACATCATAGCTATACCCGAACTTAAAGATCCCCTGCTGTATTCCGATCAACACAATAAATGAATCGTTGTTCCTGTACCACAAACCACCAACTAAAACACCTTTGGTAACATACACACCAAGATTCAGCTGCCTGAAATCCTGCTGGGCCTGGTAAAGGATGTTGGGAGAAATTGTTACCTCATTGTTTTTATCCCCCACCTGAATCATGGCTCCTCCATGGGCAGTATATTTTATAGGAAGCTTGCTCGGACCGATCAACCCTTCATCCGGCTGAGTTAAATGATGTGCAGCAAAACCAACGAAAAATCTTTTACTGAATCCAACTACTCCGGCAGAAATATCAACAAATGATTTTTGGGATCTTCCCGGAATTTCTTCGGTATATTTTACAAATCCTCTTCGCTCATCAATCATATCTCCGAATGTAAGTTTTGACCAGTCGATGGATTTCTGACCATAGGTTCCCTGCAAACCAAAGTTGATTGCGAAATCTCTTCTGGGACGAATCTGATAAGAGTAAATACCGCTTACATTGGTCGTCTTCAATGTTCCCTCTCCTGCTCTGTCATTGGTGACCAATACACCGATTCCGCTTTTGATCCCATAAATAAAACGATCGAATGATGCACTTGTGGTGACATAAGTTCCTGAAATTCCGGGCCATTGATTCCTGTAATTGATGCTTATGCGCGGACAAATATTATTTCCGGCAAGAGCAGGATTCAGATACAACGGATTTGCATAAAACTGCGTAAACTCAGGATCCTGAGCATTTGCTTCTTTGAATGATAACACAATGAGTGAATACAATCCAATTAAGTATATTTTCTTCATGAGGGTTCCGTATTAGATTTCTACACTGAAGACGGCGGCCATGTACAAGGGTTGCCTATTTGGAATAAAAAAAACCTTCGTTTTGAGCGAAGGTTTCTTTTTTAATGTTGATATTTTATTTGACGGAATCTTTTTTCTCTCTGTACTTTTTAAGGCTGTCGAGATTCACATTCGAAAGCATAATACTGTTCCAGCCAACAGGATATGTTGTGGTATTCTTCGCCGCTTTTTTAGTGGATTCTTTTTCTTTTGTTTCATTCACGATCCCTTTTGAGGAATCGATCATGTCACCAAAAACAGGCTCGTTGCCCATTCCAAAGACTTTTTGATTTTTGTTGTATTCAGCTTCTTCTGCAGCTTTTGATTTTTGTTGTTTGTTTTTTTTATCTGTGAGAATTTTTTCTGCAGCCACTTTTTCTTTGTTCTCTGTTACAGGAGGAATAATAATATTGCTTACCGGTGCAGGTGGCTGATCTTTCATTACAGGGGTTACGGCAGGCTCTGGGCTTTTCACAGCAGGTTTAACGATCTGAGGTTTTGTCCTGGTATTGTCTGCCGGAGTTATTTTGTTTTCCGGAGCAACCACCTCTTCATCAGCAGAAGGCTTTTTGTTGGACACAGCAGAATAAATAAAGTATCCGCCGGCAAGCACTGCAATTCCAACAAATGCGCTCAGCATATAAGACCATTTGAATCTCATTACCTTTGGAGCAGCATCGAGCATACGCTCCATTCTTGCCCAGTCACTACCATTTTCATTCCCCTCATAATTCTTAAGGGAGTCCTTTATGGTATCATCGAATTTACTGTCAGGTGTATTATTTCCCATGTACCGTTTTTATTAAATGCATTAAATTCTTTCTCAGATTAAATTTTGCTTTTGAAAGATTGGATTTGGAAGTCCCTTCACTAATATCCAGCATATCTGCAATTTCTTTGTGCGTAAACTCTTCAACCACATACAAATTAAAAACTGTACGGTAAGCGGGTGTAAGTTCCTGTACAGCCTTCATAATTTCTTCCTTATCAATTTGCATGATCAGGTCATCTTCCGGAACCTCATCTGCCAACTTGGATGCTTTTTCATTGGCATAAACGGTGCTGACAATCAGATAATTCTGCTTGTTCTTTCTGATATGATCAATCGCGGTGTTGACCATGATCCTCCGGATCCATCCTTCAAAAGAACCTGTTCCATTAAAATTCTTAATGCTGTTAAACACCTTCAAAAAAGCTTCATGAAGAATATCCTGGGCCTCATCGGAAGACTTTGCATATCGAAGACAAACGCCCAGCATTTTACTGTAATTCTGTTCATACAAAGCTTTCTGGCTTGCACGATCATTTTTTAAACAGCCTTTAATGATGTCAGTTTCATTCATAATGCAAGCGTCTTTAAAACTAAAAACACCCTCTTCTACGCATCAATGACGCAAAAGGTTTGTGAGGGTTGCCTCGGGACTATTAAAATAAAAAACCTTGTTAAAGATATATTTAAAAAGGTTTACGGTCAAAACAAAATAGGTGACTTTCTTAGGTGTTGGAGACAATTCTGTGCCAACAATTTAGACCGGCCGCCTGTATCGCCTTCTGCAACTGCCGCGCAGAGCCACGTCGTTTATTACCAAGAACAGAGGGGCAATAATTTCCCATTCCTGCGAGAATACCGGAAACAAAAAAGCCGGCTCTGAGACCGGCTTTCCAATTCATCTTCTTAAATCTATTGAGCATTGAACTCCGAATCCTTAATTCCTTTATTCACCTCTATGGATTCAATTACCAACTTCAAAGGAAGCGGTCCTCCGTTGATCTCCACAATATTCGGGTACTTTATTTTATTGATCTCTTTATAATCTAAATAACCTGTAGTTTGGGTCACAGGTCCTTGTTCGGTAACAGTGGTGCTGGAAGCCCTGATTTTTAATCCGCTGGCTACATTATACCACTCAGTAGATTTTTTGCCGTACGGACTTTCAATCTCCAGAACATACGCATCCGATCCGTTAATAGGCTCAATTCCCTTTATCTGAAGCTTATAACCAAGTTTTTCATAATTCATTTCCTGGTTGATCACCGACTCCGATTTAAGATCATTGAGTTCATCGCCCAGCAATTCCTTTTTTCCCTGCATCCCCGATTGAACCGCTTTCGTACCATCATAAACCATTTTCTGAACGGTCATCGCTCCTATGTTCACAGTCATTGAATATTTTCCCGGAGCCTTTTTCATTTCGGTCATATTGATCTTTCCGAATTGTGAATCCGCAGTTCTTTTCACGGAAATGTCTTTCACTTTCGACAATGCCTTTTCTCCACCGATCGCTTTCACATACGCTGCAATTACCGTTTTAGCAGTTATTCCTGCCGGAGCTGGTTTTAAATTGACAGCCTCTTTGCCGTAATTATCATAGAATTCAATTTTTTTATCCGCACTAAAAACTTCCAGTTTAGAAGAGATCTCCGATTTATCACCCACCACCAGGATGGTCGCATTTTCCGGGTGAATGTATTTCTGCGCCATGGCATAAACATCCTCTGACGTAACAGCTGCAAGATTCTTCAGGTAATTGGTATAATAGTCCTTCGGCAATTTATACCGATCGATGTTGATCGCGAAACGGGCAACAGCAGCAGGATCTTCGAGGGAGATCGCGAAACTTCCGGTAAGGAAATTCTTAATACCTTCCAGTTCGTCCTGGGGAACTTTCTCTTGTCGGATGCGGTTCAATTCATTGAGGATCTCAATAACTGAACTGTCAGTCACTGCATTTCTCACCTTTGCATACGCGCTGAATTCACCAATCAATTCATCGTTATTAAGAGAAGAATAAGAACCATAGGTATAGCCGTGTTTCTCTCTTAGATTCATAAATAACCGTGAGGAGAAACCTGCCCCAAGAATGGTATTCAACACTTTTGCTTTTATAACATCTTCACTTCCCGGAGTGAGCTGTACAGGGTAAGTAACATGGATTACCGATTGAACAGCACCTGCTTTATTCACAACGGCAACACGTGTTTTTAAAGGTGCTGCAGGTGTTGCATGACTAGCCTTCGGCACAATTGCTTTTTCCCATGAACCAAAATATTTTTCAATCAATGGCTTCACCTCTCCAAGCGTTACATCTCCAACAATCGCCATGTACGATACATTGGGGCGGAAATACGTTTTATAATACGAGTTGCATTTTTCAAGCGTGATCTTTCCTACTGATTCTTCTGTAGTCAATTCACCATACGGATGCTCAGCCCCAAAGTTCAACACTGATTTTACATTTGTTGCAATGGCATCCGGATCGTCCTTTTGTGAAGCAAGTCCCGAGATGGTCTGGTTTTTTAATTTGTCAAGTTCCTCTTGTTTGAAATCCGCGTTTAAGGTTACATCTGACAACAGCTCCAGCAATTTTCCTTGTTGCTTCTTTAATGATGCGGCATAAAGACTTGTAGGAGTTGCGGTAAGCGTTGCACCAATAAAATCGATGTCATTGTCCAACTGATCCTTTGTACGTGTTTTAGTTCCGCTGGTGATCAGTGAACTTGTAACCGTTGCAGTTCCCACCGCTTCTTTTTCGAGTTCAGGCTTTACATCCAAAATGATGGAATAAGCGACGGTGGGTGCTTTGTGATTTTCAACAACAAATACTTTTAATCCATTAGCTAGTTCGAAGGACTGAATGTTCCCCAGCTTAATGGTTGGTGCTGGTCCCGGAACAGGTCGCTTACTCCTGTCGAGTTTATCAGCGGTGGTTTTCTGTGCGGATAAAGATGCCGCTGTGACAAGAATTGCAAGGATTACTATAATTTTTTTCATACTGATATCTATTAAGAAATTCTTTTTCTGATTGGATTATTGTTTCGGCAGGTAATATAAAACCACACGGTTTTCTTTCACCAGGTATTTTTGTGCAGCTTTCTGAATATCATCCGGAGTTACTTTCATGTACCTGTCGATTTCCGTATTGATCAAATTCGCATCTTTAAAATACACGTAGTAGTTGGCGAGATTTTCAGCAATGCCGGCCATCTTCGTATTACCACCGACAAAATCATTTTCAACCTGGTTACGTAATTTCTGAAACTCCTCATCGCTGATCTTTTCTTTTTTCACAAGATCAAATTCCGCATCCATTGCTGCTTCCAATTCTGATGGAGGAACACCCATATTGGAAATCCCGAAGATGAGTGCCAGGCCCGGATCTTCTGAGGGCAGTGGAAAGGCTCCTGCGAAAAGTGCTTTTTGTTGTTTATCAACGATCGATTTTTGCATACGTGAGCTGTTTCCCTGAGATAATAAAGTGGAAAGCATATTCACAGCGTAATAATCTGCAGTTCCTTGTGCAGGCGTATGATAAGCCATCACAACAGCCGGCAGCTGAATATTATCAGGAACAGTATCACGCACTTCAGCCGTTTTTGCGGGTTCAACAATGCTTGGACGCGGAATGGCTTTCGTTCCTTTCGGGATCCCGCCAAAATATTTTGCGATCAGCGATTTCGTTTGCGCAGGATTGATATCACCGGCTATTGAAAGGGTCGCATTGTTCGGAACATAAAATGTTTTATAGAAATCAATGAATTCCTGCATGCTTGCTTTGTTGATGTATTCCGGTGATCCCCCGGGTGTCCAGCGGTAAGGATGAACAGTATAGGCGTGAGCAAACGCTTCGTTAAGAATGGAACCGTAAGGCGTATTTTCATTGCGTTGCTTTAATTCTTCTTTCACTACTTTTCGTTGAGTCTCCACGCCGATGGTATCGATTTTCGAATGCAGCATTCGCTCTGATTCCATCCACAAGCCCATTTCCAATTGATTGCTTGGCAACACTTCATAATAGAATGTGCGATCAAATGAAGTGTTTGCATTGAGTTCTCCGCCTGCATTCTGCACCAGCTTCATGAATTCACCTCTTCCCATGTTATCTGAACCTTCGAACATCAGGTGCTCAAAAAAGTGAGCAAATCCGGTACGCTGAGGATCCTCGTTTTTTGAACCCACATGATACAAAACGGTAACTGCCACAATAGGAGTTGAATGATCCTCATGAAGGATAACATGCAATCCATTTGGCAGATCGTATTCGGTGAATTTGATAGCCTGAGCCGGCTTCTTTTGTGCCATGAGTGCGCAGGAACTTAAAAGAAGGGCTGAAACAACAATGCTTTTGATCTTCATCAGAAAAGGTTTTAATTTTTCCTAAAAATAGCATTTATTCAAGTGCGAAAATATTCCGGTGGTTAGATGGTTGTCAGATGGGAAGTAAAAAAATAACCGCAGAGAAAAGGAGAGAAAATGGAGGAACGCAGAAATCATTTGCAGATCGTTCCCCTTTTGTCTTTTTCCTTTTAACTTTTTTAAATAACCGCGGAGAAGAAGGCGAAAAAGGGAGAACGTGGAGATAATTCAGAAGCTAAACCCTTTTTTAACTTTTTACTTTCAAATTTTACTTTTCATTCTAGTGTGTTTCCGTTTTGCACTCATCAGATAAAATTGATTTTCGCAAAAAGAGTTCATTAAATTGCATTAATTCATAAATAGGGATCGGTCATCCAGTCTCCTACAGATGAAATTTGAGAATTCACTACTTTTCATAGCTTTGCTGCGAAAGACCGTTTTACTGCACATCAGGAAAGTTCTACTATTGTCGGACAAACCAAATCCGAAAAATTAATTTTATGAAAAAGATTTTCCTCTTCACCTTCCTTTCTTCCCTGCTTGTTTTTACAGGCTGTACTGTTCAAAAACGCCATTACCGCAATGGTTTTTCCGTTAACTGGAATGATCGCAATTCAGCCAAAGAAAATTCAAAAGAATCTCCCGATCAAAAAACTGAAGCGACCGACATCGCAACGCTTGCAGCTGAAAATTCAATTCCTCAATCATCTCCCATTGATCAGGAATCTTTAGTTCTTCAGGATACCTGTGACCAGATCGAAACTGCGGAAGGAAGCATCGCTGCAAAAGTGCTAGAGGTAACTCCTGAGAGTATAAAGTATCAAAGCTGCAATGATTCTGACAAGAGCGAAAAGGTGATCGAACGTGAAAAAGTAAAATCGATCACGTATTCAAACGGCACAAAGGAAACGATCAATAAAGAATTGCCTAAGAAAAAACCGGTACAGAAACCAACTCCGGGACGGCGAAAAAAAGGTAAAAAAGAAGTGTCTGACGGACCGCAAGAGCATATACAGGCAAAACTTTCATGGCATTTCGGAATTGCTGCATTTGTTCCTGTGGTAGGCTGGATCTTCGCACTACTCGCTATTATCCATGGGCTGATCGCTTATGCTAAAATCAAAAAACACCCTGATCTATATACAGGAAAAACACAGTCCGTTGTTGGGATCTATTTGGGTGTGGCAGGTATCATCCTCGGAATCATTGCGGTGATCTTGGTTTTTGCAGTACTGATGGGTGTTGGGTTTTAATTTCACTTCCTCCTTTTCGGTCCTCTCATTGCCTCGGCTGTGAGAGGATCGAGGGGCCAGTGATGTTTCGGATAACGTGAAAGCAGATCCTTACGAACTTCAAAATAGGTTTTATTCCAGAAACTGTTCAGATCCTGTGTCACCTGAACTGGCTTATATCCGGGAGAAAGAAGATGCATCAGCACTTTCGTTCTTCCATCATTCACGGTAGGAGTTGCAAACAATCCGAATACTTCCTGCAGCCTTACCGCCATCTCCACTTTGCTGCCGTCAGGAAAATAATTGAGCCGGATCATGGAGCCGGTTGGCACTTCCAGCTTCGCAGGCGCAAGTTTATCCAGCTTCTGTGAGAGCTCCCATGGCAATGATGATAAGAGAATCTGATTCAGATCAAGCTTTTGTAATTCAGATTGTTTATTGATATTGTTCAAATAAGGAGCGAGCCAAACCTCCAATGTTGCCAGAAGATTTTCCTCCGTGATATCCGGCCAGTTATCATCAGGACGCCAGTTCCTCAAACTCCCGATCCTCGCTTGAAGATCTTCCTGCGATTCTGCCCAGCCCAGCATCCGGAGGCCTTTCTCCCTGATTGTTTCACAAAGTAGTGGAATGCGCAATTCATCATTGATCTTCGTGATCGCTTTACTTTCGATCACGATATTGCCTACCATTTTATCTGCGGAAGCGATGATCATTCCTCTTTCATCATCCCAGGAAACTGCTTGTTTTTCGATAGCCAAATGACGAATATCTTTTACATCCAGCGGTGCAGCCATGAAGATCTTGCCTTCGTTGCTTCCTGCATCCAACTGCGCAATAGCCAGGTATTCCTCATGATGCAGAGGATCTGTCTCCGCAAGCTTTACCATTCTACCGTTCGACAGTCGGTAGCGTAATTGTTTTTTATCAATTTTTTTCGCGATGCGTTCCGGGTAAGCAGCAGCGATTAATTTCCCTACCGCAAAAACATTCGGAGCTTCATTATCAACATCTGCACGGAGTAATTTTCTCCATGTCTGCGCAAGCCTTTCAACACGTTCAAGCAGTCGTCTGTCGGCATTCACCCTTTCCCCTTTACGCCATTTACGCAACACCTCCACACGGAGTGAAAGGTCCGTGCCAGCCTCCTTGCCCAGCGGATCGCGCTCTTCAAGCAATGAAGCGATATCACATGCGAGAGCAGGAAATATTCCTCCCGCTTCGAGTGCTTCTTCCAGCAAATGAGCGATGCGGGGATGAGTGGGTAATTGCAATAATTTTTTTCCACGGGCCGTGATCTTGTTTTTCTCAATCGCTCCCAATTGTGTGAGTAATTCAAGAGCTTGAGAAACTGCGCCCGAAGGAGGCGGACTGAGCCACATCAATTCATTGACGGATGCACCCCAAGTGCTGAGTTCAAGAACAAGCGGTGCCAGATCAGCATCCATGATCTCTGGATTGCGGGATGCATTCAAATGAACATGTGAACCTTCACTCCAGAGTCGGTAACAAACTCCAGGTCCCAATCGCCCGGCACGACCTGCACGCTGATCGGCGGCATCTTTGGTTACTTTGACTGTATCAAGTTTTGTTAAACCGGTTCTTGGATCAAATCGTGGAACGCGCGCAACACCGCCATCTACAACAGTTGTAATTCCTTCAATGGTAAGGGACGTTTCAGCGATCGATGTAGCCAATACAACTTTTCTTCTTCCCTGCGGATGCGGCATCAAGGCTTCCTGTTGCTTTTGATGAGGAAGATCTCCATACAAAGGATAAACACTGAAGTTCCCGGATTCCGCTTCGAGCAATTCCTGAGTCCGTTGGATTTCTCCTGCCCCGGGAAAAAAAGCGAGAATATCACCGGGCTGTTCCAGTAAGGCTTTTCGGATGGCTTTCGACATTCGAAGGTGAAGATATTCTTTGTCGTCACCAGCGATGTAAATTGTCTTGACAGGATACTGGCGGCCCAGGGATGTCAGGACAGGTGCATTGTTTAGAAGGGATGATAATTTCGCGCCGTCAAGAGTTGCTGACATGATCAACAGTCGGAGATCCGGACGAAACACTTGTTGAACCTGAAAACAAAGTGCCAGGGCGAGATCAGCATTTAAACTTCTTTCATGGAATTCATCAAAAATGACAAGCGCTACATCATCGAGTGCATTGTTATTTTGAAGCATTCGTGTGAGGATCCCTTCTGTAACCACTTCAATTTTTGTTGCTTTGCTGATGCGATTTTCAAAACGGATCCGGTAACCTACCCGCTCACCAATATCTTCATTCAGCAGTGAGGCCATACGATTGGCAACACTTCGTGCAGCGAGTCTTCGTGGCTCAAGCATAATGATTTTTTTTTCCTGAAGCCATTTTTCATTGAGCAATTCCAAAGGCAAAACTGTTGACTTTCCAGCACCCGGTGGCGCCTGGAGGATTACGACAGGATGACTAATCAGCTGTTCTTTTAGCTGCGGAATGATTTCAATAATGGGGAGGCTCAATTAAATAAATTAGAAAAGTAAATGAATGAAATTAAAATATAAATATCGATGCCACAGATTCACGGATTAAAAAATTAAATGAAATAAGTAAAACATATCCATTGCAAATAGATAATTTAAAATTCGTCTAAAAAAATCTGTGAATCTGTGGCCAAAGAAATTTTTTTAAACAAAAAAGCCGCGAAATGCGGCTCTTCCCTAATAATTCTCTTTTTATTATGCTGAAAAATATTTCTCTTTTAGAAATTCTTCGAAATCCCCAAGATTCGCCATGATCTGCAATTCGCGGTAACGCTTATGAAAAGCCATATCATCCTTCTGCGCATTCAGCTCGGAAATCCTAAACTGGTCAAAATTAACCAGTGCCTGCTTTTCCTTCATCGTCAACGGCTCTCCGTTAAATTCCTTCTCCCTCAGATCGTTGATGCTTGGAGATCCGCCAATATCAGCCTTTGCAAAGTATTTATTCAGTATGTTGGTCCGGTTCTCCATAATTCTACTGCAAAATTACGTGATACTGAAGGGAAAGATGTGGAATAAGCAGGATTATTATGAACAGTGGGGTGTTGAAAGAGGTATGGTTGTGATGTTCCGTCTCAAGGGATTGCCACATCGGCGAAGGGCCTCCTCGCAATGACCCTGCCGAAGGAGATCAAAGCTACCGGCAGGCAGGTTTGTTTCTTTTGTGTTCAAGGCAAAAAGAAAGAGAGTAAAAAAGAAGTTCATTTGTTTTTCATTTACTTTTTGTCGGCCAAAAAGTAACAAAAAACCTTTTGATCTTAAAAGGGCGATTTGCAGCTCGCTATCGCTGCTTAAGATCAAAAACGTAACATTGAGCAGTATCGTCAGGAAATATATTTTCAATTGAGTTTAACATTCAAGGCGATATGAGTTTTAAAATACACGGCACGACCGAAGCGGAATGCTTGGCGGCCTTAGAATAATTCTTATGAAAATCAAATAGCAGAGCAAGGGTAGGCTTTTGCGTAAGGTTCTGAACTGTTTGAGCCTGAACGAATGCAAATTTTACTAAAAAGCCTTCAGGCGAGTTTTCAGAACCAGGGCGATGCTATGTAGATTTTCTAAGAATTATTCTTCAGCCTTGATATTCCTGCCTGCCGGCAGGCAGGTTTGTTACTTTTTGTATCAAGACAAAAAGTAAAGAGAGAAAAAAGAATTCCTATATATTCCCTTACTTTTTGTCGGCCAAAAAGTAACAAAAATCCTTTTGCTCTTAAAAGGCGATTTGCAGCTCTGCTATCGCTCGCTACAATCGCGGCTAAATGTTCAGCACTCTTATTCTCCCAACTTTTTCGTTAGCCATACGCTTGTGTTTTGCGATGCAAATTTCGCAGCTGAACATTTCCCGCTATCCCTGCTTATTGTTTAGTTTTTGTCCTTTTGCCTTAACATAAAAAGAAACAAAACGTCACTCTGGGCTTGACCCAGAGTCTCACAATATGCTGACTGTTCAAATATGAGATTCCGGATCAAGTCCGGAATGACGAGGCACAATTTTCATGACTCTAATCATGTATCACCTGCACGAAACCCGGATAGCTCTTTCCATCTGAGGTGCTCAGAATAAAATAATAGGTTCCATCAGAAAAAGAAGTCGCATTCCAATCGTTGGTATAATTTTCTTTTTCAAAAATCTTCTTCCCCCAACGATCAAAAACCATCAGGTTGTTGTTTCCAAAATATTCCAGGTACCTGAAGTAAAGAAAATCATTTATGTTATCTCCGTTAGGTGTTATCACATTCGGAATAGAAAGCTCCGCAGGGATAACCGTTACATCCTGACAAACAGTATCCACGCAACCGTCGGAGGTTTGGATGGCAAGACATACCGGATAAATTCCCGGGATTGTATAGGTATGAAAAGGATTCTGGAAAGAGGAAAATGTCAGGTCGCCGAAATCCCAGTTCCAGCTGTTCACTGTTCCTCCATAAGGTACAGATGTATCAGTAAACAGGGCAGGCTGATTTACGATCACAGGTACGGAAAGGCTGAATGATGCATTGGGCGTTGGATCCACATTCACAGGAACCGTAACAGTATCAGAATTGCATCCGTTCAAACTCGCCGAAACTAAATAGTTGACAGTGTTTACGGAACTGCTGCTATTGCTTATTGTATCAATGACAGATCCGGTACCGGAAGCTGAATTTCCATTCCAGTTAAAGCTGCTGCCGCTTAAACAGGAACTCAGCGAAAGGCTGAAAGGGATCTCTGAACAGACCGTTGCCGGGTTTGGTGTGGACACAACATCCGGTGCTGGTTTAAGAACAATCACTTCCGGCAGCATCCCCGCAATTACATTTCCGCATGCATCTGTTACAGTGGGAGGTGGAACAGAAAGAGAACTTGTGGTGTCACAAAAAACAGGGCAAGCCGGAACAGTAAGTGTCAGTAGTTTAATCGTATTGCTGAAGGAACATCCCGCAGGAGTTCCTGCTACAATGCTTCCCGTCATCCATGGATGTGTGATCGTAAAAGGCGGCACTCCGTAACGGATATAAACGTTTCCGGTGACCGTACACACGTTGGAGCAAACAGAAGTTGGGATCACATTCCATTGCGTTGCATACGCTTCCACGGTATGACCTTCCACATATGCACTGAACGGATAACCTGAAAACGGATCATGATAAATATAAGTGGTGTTGCAGCCGGTTCCCGGAGCAGTGCGGTAAATGTGCATCCGCAGGTAAAATGATTGTGCTGAACACGACTGCGGGAAACAGCACAGCAGTGGTGAACGGAGATCATAATTAGTCAGATAGCCTGTTCCTGCTGAACTTCCTGTAGGAGGAGCTACCGTGAAATTAGTTGTTTGTCCGCATACCGTGCTGAAGTACATTTGCCCATCACTCATAACGGCGGTGGTAAACGGACTCGCATAATAGCTTCCGCTGACAAAAAAGCCTGTAACAGAAATCTGGGCAGGAATCGTCACTAAAATACTATCCGCATTGTTGGCAGGAGCAAGACAGGAAGCAATGAGTCCGCCTGTCCAGGTGCTTGTCGGCCCGGTTACCAAGGGATCAATGGTTATTGGATAAACGCGGGAGGGATCATTGATCCAGGAAGAAGCCACAATGATCTTTACTTTTTGCTCTCCATCAATGATCGATGTAATATAAGTTGCGAGAAAATAATTTTTTGCTGCATCATAACAAACCGCACCTCTCATGCTTCCGATCACTTCGCCTGCTTTGGAAATTACAGACAATGCACCTTTCCAGCCCTCTTTGTCTTTTATACCATATCCCTGCGCAGCAATTATTTCAGCACCTTCCGGAAGTGTGATCCCTTCTTCAATGACCAGGTCGGAAGTTCCCATTGCCTGATGAAGAACATAATTATATTTTAAGCTGTTGAAACGAAACTCAAATGTTTTATCCACTCCCGGAAGAATATTCCGCATGATCGCATGAGGTCCTTCTACTTCAATGATTTTATTTTCGCTAGCCACATCATTGATCTTTGTATTGCTACTAAAGAGGATGGGTGATGAAGAACCTTCGTTGATACAAACAGCACCGTTCTTTTTTACACTTAGCGGAAAAGGTTGGTTTTCTGCACTCAGCCCTGTTTGTGACGAAGCGGGATTTATATCCACAGGTACCAGGACATTGTTCTTATAATAATTAAGAGGCAGTTTGCTGTATTGAATGATGATCCGGTTATCAGGAGTAAGGAAGCTGCTTGAATATTCTGAACGTTTTGAGGGGATCTCTTTCCATTGAGAACGGTCTTCGAGAATGTTTCGTTCATTTAAAAAATCACCTATCCTATTTGGAAGTGAGTTTGGGCGAAGCTCAGCTGACCTATTACCGGAAGCCTCCTGTGAATGGCCCATTTCAGGGATCAGCAAGGCTGAGCAGGTGAGAAGCAAAAACAAATAAAACGGATTGCTAAATGGGGAGTGGAGTAGCATAGGGATGTTTAATTTGTTGATTAACAAATATATAAAATCGCGATGCCAAATCAAAGGATCAATTTGAATTGCTGATTATAGCACATTCGTAGGTGGATTGATTAATATTTTTCTATTTTTGTGTTCCTTATAAAAAGGGGGATTAGCTCATTTGGCTAGAGCGCTTCGCTGGCAGTGAAGAGGTGACCGGTTCGAATCCGGTATTCTCCACAACAAAAAAACCTAAACACTTAAATATTAAGGGTCTAGGTTTTTTTGTTCAAATATATAGTCCACATACAGTCCCACCCTTTCATTATAGCCTCCACCTTTTGAAGTATTAAACACTTTTTACCAAGCATCATTAAATGCTACACAGAGTTAACCGTTTTTATCTAGATGAACGAGGAACCGACGATTTTAAAAATTCTATTTCTTATTGTAATCGATGTTTTTTCCTGCAGTTCCCTTCAACCTTTTAAATAATTTTTCGCGTTTTTTTAAGGGGATAAAAGTAGCAGAATCAACGCGTGCCCAGGTAAGATCAATTTTAGGTTCTATTTTATCCATTACATAAACAGTATCGTATAGGATGGGCAAAAGAGTGATCTCCATTTTATATTTTTTTATAAAGGATTTTAAATTATTTGTTTGAAATGGGTCCGTTGCCAAGGCTATGTTATTAAATCCTCTTTCTTTGGCAAGATGATAAGAGTAATACACATTTTCTGTACTATGCTGGGCTTTCTCTTCTGTAAAAATATTCTCCTTCGGAATCCCCATTTCTATTCCATACAAAGCCATCACCCTGCTTTCTACAAAAGGAGTATGAACAGCACCCCCGGAAAACATAATATTATTTGCATATTTTTTCTCCCATAAAAACTTCGCCCATTGAATGCGTGATCGCATGATCCGATTCAATTTATTATTGCTAAAAGGTACGCCCGGAACAATAATAAGATCAAAGGGCTTTTTGACAGAATTGGCTGTAAATGTTTTATAAGGCGACTTGCGAACCGGATTTAAAATGGTGCACCCAACTATGAAAAAAGATAAGAGTAACAGTAGTTTCGCAAATTTCATCCATTAAAGATATGGACTAATTCCATAACCTTGTTACAATTCGGAGCTTCCAACCCGCTTTTTTTGTTTCGAAATTAACGAAGACTTACCTCACTAATTATCCTTATAATTCCCAAACCTGATCACAAATCCTATATACGGAATCCCAACATACCAACCCTGCTCTATCAATCCCGGCGTGTTCAGAAATCCTGCATCCAACGTGGAGCGCTGCCCCATGTAACGAAATGCATAAGAGAAAAATGTTTCATAGTGTGAGTCGGATTCGAATCCCCTGTTGAATGGATCTCCCTGCACATTCACCACCCAGTTTTCTGTTACCAACGCGAATTTTTTTCCAACACGGGCCATTCCGTTTATTACATACAAAGGTTTTTCCATGGCATCTGTCGTTCCGCCTGCATTCAAAAATCCATATCCCGCACCTACTGTAATATTATGATCAAAGTTTCCAACTGTTACTACCGCGAACCCCAATCCCATTCCCAGGTTATCTCCGTTCACCGGAAAAAATCCATTTCCTGCAATGGCTCCTGCTCCAACATTCAGATATTCACCCAGATTAATTCCTACTTTTGCATTTACATAACCACCTAACGGCCCTACAAGCCCGCCTCCAATAGTGAAATTATCGGTTAACCCATAATTCACAGCGTTCCCTAACCCATATATATTCTGATAATATCCTTCCCCTTTTTTCAGTGCCATGGCGGATGGTGCAAAGAGATAACGGGTGCAATTCGGATTCTTGAACCAGATCTTTCCTCCATCCGTGATAGTTGCCTCTTCCAGTTCACGCACTTCCCTGATCTTGTATTGCTGCAAAACAACAATGCCCAGGTCTTTCGTTTCCACGATGGTTTCTTTTTCAGTCTTGTTGATGATCTTTCCTGTGATGATGGATCCGTCCATAAGCGTAAACACCTGCACCTCTTCTCCGTATGCGAGTTTAAGACTGGAGATTTTATCGCGGCTGATGGTTTTGCTGCCGAGGTTGTTATCCAGAAAGACAACTTCAGTTTTTGTTTCTGACAATAATTTTCCTCTCAACTGGGTTCCATTGTTCATGATCAGGATATATCGGGGTGTCATATCCACCTGTTGAGGAGCTTTCAGTTCGCTTTCATTATTCCCCGGTTTTTCAACGCTGAAATTATCAACCATCCCATTTTTGTATTTGATCTTTATCAGATCTTCTCTCTTCACAGTATAGATGGGTCCGTCAGGCAGGTCAAACCTCCTGTACTTCACTGTTGTTCCCGATATTTCCAAAATGTTTGCAATCACCATATCATTCGATTTCTGAACGATGGTATCCTGTGCAGAAGCTTGATGCAATGCAGAGATGAAAAGGATACTCAGGAAAATTTTAAATTGATTTTTCATGTTTCTTATTTTTTAAAATCCGGTTAATTGTATTTAACGATACAAACTTAGGGCCTTGTGAAATGATAAAAAAACGGCAAAACACCTGATAATTAAATTCTTATGCATGATGTGCAAAAATGGAAACCTACAGCTTTTTAAAACTTCCAATTTTGCGATATTCACTAATCGGGAAAGCAGTTTTTGAATTTTTGCAAGTATTGCCCTCGAACATTCGTGTTAAATCCGCTTTTTAATTCCTTTCCAAAGGAAAAAAACACCTTCCTTAAACACCTGATTGTTTTATTAAAGTTTAGTCTATATTTGCTTACCATATAGAAAGAAATTATGTCCGACGACAGAGTACATTCCAGTAAAGCACCTGAGCCGGTAGGCTCGTATCCACATGCAAGAAAAGTGGGAAATTTATTATTCCTTTCCGGAGTTGGCCCGCGTGAGCGAGGAAACAAAAAGATCCCGGGCGTTGAGCTGGATGAACAGGGAAACATCCTCTCTTACGATATTGAAACACAATGCAAGAGTGTTTTTCAAAACATAAAATATATCCTGGAAGATGCCGGAAGCAGCTGGGATAAGATCGTTGATGTGCAGGTTTTCCTCACGAATATGAAAGATGATTTTCAGATCTACAATCGTGTGTATGCGGAATGGTTCAAGGATAACCAGCCCTGCCGCACCACCATCGAGATCAACTGTTTGCCTACACCCATTGCGATCGAATTAAAAGTCATCGCCACGATTGATTAAATTAAATACTAACCAAAAACCAATCCTATGAATAAAAAATTACTCAGCTTTATCATCACCGGATTTGTGGCTTCTGCTGCCGCAATTGCACAACCCACTCTTACGGCCTCTGGTTGTAATCCAACGGTAGGTGAAACATTTACTCTAACAAATTGTCCGGGAACATACAGTCCTGGGACATCCGGAGCAAGTCAAACATGGAACCTTTCTTCTATGAGCGGTACTTCTGCGGGAGCGACCAATGTTATTACTGCTTCTTCCGGTCCCAATGCTTCCAGTTTCCCATTGGCTACTGTTGGAAACAACAATACCACGGAAGGCTCATGCATCTATTATCAAACAAGCTCTTCAGCGCTTAAGAATTATGGAATTGTTGCCGGGACTACAGTGATCCCCTACTCAAATCCTGAGGATATGCTTCATTTCCCTTTTGCTTACACGAATACTTATACTGATCCCTGGGCTGGTTCATTTGTCAGCAGCGGCTATACCTTCTTCCGTAGCGGCAGCACAGCTGTTACCGCTGATGGTTATGGTACTCTTACCACTCCAAACGGAACTTACACAAATGTGATGAGAATTCATTTTGTTCAAACCTATCAGGATTCTGCCGATGTAGGTGGATTCCCTTATGTGATCGACTATGTAAACGATGAGTATTTATGGTACCGCGATGGAATGCCACATTCTGCATTGGCAGGTGTTTATTCTCTTGTTGCAACTCCCGGCGGAACATCTCCGGGTGGATTCTACATTTCCAGCGCTGTTGGAATTGAAGAAAACTCTGCTCTTACTTCCATGGAAGTTTATCCGAATCCTGCTACAGAACAGTTGAATGTTGACCTGACACTTACTGAAAGCAAAAACGTAGAAGTTCGTATCTTCAATTCACTCGGACAACAGGTTCAGGTGATCAACGGAGAAAATGGTGCACAGGGATTGAACAGCCTGAAAGTTCAGGTGACAGAGCTTCCGGAAGGGATCTATTTCGCTCAGATCAGTCTGGATGGAAAAGCTTCTCAAACAAAAAGATTTGTAGTGTCTAAATAACAAGCGTTCTTTTAAAATAGGAAAAGCCCTGTTTGCCAACCGGTAAACGGGGCTTTTTGCTATATTTGCGCCTCATTTGAAACGACCATGAAGTACACTGACTATAAAGGATTGAACCTCTCGCAAACTGCAAAGGACATTCAAAAGACCTGGGACGAAAACAACACTTTCGAAAAATCAATCTCATCCCGTGAAGGAAAAACGCCGTTTGTCTTTTATGAAGGACCTCCGAGTGCCAACGGTTTACCCGGAATTCATCACGTGATGGCTCGTTCTATCAAAGATATTTTTTGTCGCTATAAAACACAAAAAGGTTTCCAGGTAAAAAGAAAAGCCGGCTGGGATACGCACGGACTTCCGATTGAATTAAGCGTTGAAAAGGCCTTAGGCATTACAAAAGAAGATATCGGCAAAAAGATCACTGTTGAACAATACAACATCGAGTGCAGAAAGGATGTGATGAAGTACACCGACAAATGGGCCGATGTTACTGCTAAAATGGGCTATTGGGTGGACATGGAAAATCCCTACATCACTTACGATAACAAGTACATTGAAAGTGTGTGGTGGCTGCTCGGAAACTTACATTCCAAGAATTTACTTTACAAAGGCTTTACCATCCAGCCCTATTCACCGGCGGCAGGAACGGGATTGTCTTCGCATGAATTGAATCAACCAGGATGCTATCGTGATGTAAAAGACAGGACAGCTACCGTAATGTTTAAGGCAGTTCAAAGTTCAAAGTTGGAAAGTTTAAACGTAAAAGGTGAAGTCTTTTTCCTCGCCTGGACCACCACACCATGGACATTGCCTTCCAATACGGCTCTTGCTGTTGGAAAGAACATTGACTATGTAATTGTCAGCACCTTTAATCCATTCACGCATGCAGCGATGAATGTGATCCTCGCTAAGGACCTGATGGGAAAGCAGTTTCCAGAAAAGAACAAAGAATTAAAAACAGAAGAATATAAAGCCGGAGATAAAAACATTCCCTTCCACATCATTGGTGAATTCAAAGGCTCCGAGCTGGAAGGAATTCAATACGAACAATTATTAAATTTTGGGATAACGCCAACAGCGGAGGAATCCCCCCTCTCCTTTGGAGAGGGGCAGGGGGTGAGGTCCTTTCGGGTTGTAACCGGCGATTTCGTTACCACGGAAGACGGAACCGGGATCGTCCACATTGCTCCGAGTTTTGGTGCAGACGATTTTCGTGTAGCGAAACAAAATGGAATCGGATCACTTACCCTGGTAGACAGGAGAGGTAAATTCCTTCCGGAAGTTCAGGATGGCATTTTCCTTTACGGAGATGAATACGTGAAGGAAGCCTATTTGACGGATGCCGAAAAAGAAACAGAATTTCAACATCAGAAAAAGATCCTTGAAGCGAACGGGAAGATCAAAGAGCTGAAAGCCTACCTGAGCGTAGACGAGCGAATAGTTCTGAAATTGCAGGAAGAAGGCAAGCTCTTCAAAAAAGAAAACTACGAGCACAGCTATCCGCATTGCTGGAGAACTGATAAGCCCGTGTTGTATTATCCGTTAGATTCCTGGTTCATCAAGACCACCGAATACAAGG
>JALYRR010000001.1:40054-52236 GCA_030855265.1 Bacteroidota bacterium
AAACCTGAATCCACCGGTACTGGCCGCTTCGGGAACTGGCTGGAAAATCTGAACGACTGGAATTTATCCCGCTCCCGGTTCTGGGGCATCCCGATTCCGATCTGGACAAGCGAAGATAAATCCGAGCAGATCATCATCAGTTCTGTTGAACAATTGCAAAAAGAAATTGATAATTCAGTTTCGAAAGGACACATGGAAATCAGTCCGCTCGCGAATTTTAAAGCAGGAGACAACTCTGCTGAAAACTACAACACATTTGATCTTCACAAGCCATACGCTGATTCCATTATCCTGGAACGGAATGGTAAAAAGCTTTTTCGCGAACCTGACTTAATTGATGTGTGGTTTGATTCCGGTGCCATGCCTTATGCACAGCTGCATTATCCATTTGAGAACAAAGAGTTAATCGACAACAAAAAATATTTCCCGGCAGATTTTATTGCAGAGGGAGTGGATCAGACACGCGGATGGTTCTTTACCCTTCATGCCATTTCCACCATGTGCTTTGATTCTGTCGCATTTAAAAATGTAGTCAGCAACGGTCTTGTTCTGGATAAGAACGGTCAGAAAATGAGCAAGCGTCTCGGCAATGCGGTTGATCCATTCGAAACGATCGAAAAATACGGCCCTGATGCTACACGGTGGTACATGATCACCAATGCAGCGCCCTGGGATAACCTCAAATTTGATATTGAAGGCATTGCAGAAGTGCAGCGCAAATTCTTCGGAACGCTTCATAATACCTATTCCTTTTTTGCCCTTTACGCGAATGTGGATGGCTTCAGCTTTTCAGAACATGATGTTCCGATGAAGGATCGCCCGGAAATTGACCGTTGGATCCTTTCCGAATTGAACACCCTCATCAAAAAGGTGGATGAAGCATTTTCCGATTACGAACCGCACCGTGCAGGCCGATACATTGAAAGTTTTGTGGATGAACACCTCAGCAACTGGTATGTGCGTTTGTGCAGAAGACGCTTCTGGAAAGGAGATTACAGCTCGGATAAAATTGCTGCCTACCAGACACTTTACCGGTGCCTGGAAGTGATTGCCCAGATCTCCGCTCCGATTGCGCCGTTCTTCATGGACAGGTTATTTAACGACTTAAATACTGTTACGAAGAGAGATCAGGCAACATCCGTTCATCTGGGAAATTTCCCTTCCGCAGATGAAAGCATGATTGATTCAGCGCTGGAAGAGCGTATGGAACTGGCGCAGAAGATTTCCTCCATGATCCTTTCCATCCGTAAAAAGGAAAACCTCCGTGTGCGTCAGCCGCTGAACATGATCCAGATCCCGGTTTTGGATAACAGCATGAGAGTTAAGATTGAAGCGGTTAAGGATCTGATCCTTTCGGAGGTGAATGTGAAACAGATGGAGTTTGTTGATGAGTCGAATACCACGATCACGAAAAATCTGAAGCTTAATTTTAAAACGCTTGGAAAAAAGTGTGGAAAGAACATGAAAGCTGTTCAGTCATTTGCGAATGAAAATGCCCAGGACATCATAAACGGGATTGAAAAATCAGGAAAATTTGAGATGACATTTGACTCAGAAGTGATAGTTCTTGAGAATGAGGATGTTGAGATTATACCAGTTGACATTCCGGGTTGGAAAGTAGCCAATGAGGGACAACTAACTGTTGCACTGGATGTTACACTAACCGAACAATTGAAAGAAGAGGGATTGGCGAGGGAGTTGGTAAACAGGATCCAGAATCTCCGAAAGGATAATAATATGGAGGTTACAGACAAGATCGGGGTAAAAATCGAACGAAATTCGGCTATAAATTCAGCCATCAACAATAATTTGAACTATATTTGCGCGGAAATTTTGGCGTCTACCTTAGAACTTGTTGATAATGTGGAGAGTGGAAGCGGTTCGGAGATCGAACTGGATGAGGAGATAAAAACACGGATTTCAATTACTAAACTTAATTAACAACCCCTTCAAAATGGCTAAAAAAGCTCAAAAAGGAAAACCGGCAAAAAAAGCCGCAAAACCTGCAAAGAAAGCAGCTCCAAAAAAAGCAGCGAAACCTGCGAAAAAAGCTGCTCCTAAAAAAGCTGTAAAACCTGCAAAAAAAGCCGCTCCTAAAAAAGCAGCACCAAAGAAGGTGGTAAAAAAGGCGATCGCGAAAAAGCCTGTTAAGAAAGTAGTAGCTAAGAAAGCAGTGAAACCTGCGAAAAAAGTTGCTCCTAAAAAAGTGATTGCTAAAAAAGTTGCCAAGCCGGTTAAAAAAGCCGTAGCAAAAAAACCTGTTAAAACCGCTCCTAAAAAAGCTGTTAAAGCACCAGCAAAAAAAGTAACTGCCAAGCCGCAGCCTAAAAAAATAGTTGCTAAAACACCTCCTGCAAAACCAGCTGCAAAGCCGGTTCAGAAGCCGATTGTTAAAAAAGCAGAACCAGTTAAACCGGTTGTAGTTGCAAAACAAGCACCGGTATTAAAGAAACCGGAGCCTGTTAAGAAAAAACAACGCAACTCGGATGATGATAACAGCCGCGATGAGGCGCCGATGATCGTTGAATACAAAACGCCTTCTATCCGCCGACCAATGGGTCCTGCGCCTAAGCCACATATCAACACAGATACACGTACCCGTTACTCGGATGCTGAGTTGAAAGAATTCAAGGAACTGATTCAGAAAAAATTGTCTGAAGCTCAGAAAGATTTTGAATTGCTGAAGAGCACGCTATCTCACAAGGATGATCATGGTACTGATGATACTTCACCAACTTTCAAATTGCTGGAAGACGGATCGGATGTATTGTCGAAAGAAGAAACAGCTCACCTTGCAGGTCGTCAGGAGAAGTTCATTCAGAACCTTCAGAATGCCCTGATCCGTATTGAGAACAAAACATACGGGATTTGTCGTGCCACTGGAAAACTGATCTCTAAAGAACGTTTGAGAAGTGTTCCTCATGCAACACTTGCTATCGAAGCGAAGTTGGAGCAAAACGCTTAATACCCATTTCAGTTCATGCTGAGCAGAGTCGAAAGCAGAAACTGAAAAATAATCAGATATAAATCACAAGAAAGGTTACCAATGTGTAACCTTTCTTTATTTTTGCAGCATCATTAAATTCCTGTTTGTGAGAAAACCGCTTATCATTATTTTCCTGGTGCTGCTGATTGATCAGGCACTGAAAATCTATATAAAAACACATTTTTTTCTGGGCCAGGAAGTTAATGTAGCCGGCGATTGGTTCATCATTCACTTTACTGAAAACAAAGGAATGGCCTATGGAATGGAATTCGACATCGAATACGGAAAACTATTCCTGAGCATTTTCCGGATCATTGCAGTAGGCGGGATTGGCTGGTATCTCTGGAAACTCACACGTACAAACGAAGATAAATTATACATCACCTGCATTGCCCTGATTTTTGCGGGAGCGATGGGAAACATCATCGACAGTGCGTTTTACGGAATGCTGTTCAGCGACAGCTCTTATGAAATTGCCCGGTTCATGCCGGAAGAAGGCGGATATGCAGGTTTCCTTTACGGAAGTGTGGTGGATATGTTTTACTTCCCAATCGTGGAAGGACACTTTCCATCCTGGTTTCCTGTCTGGGGTTCAGAGCAATTCATTTTTTTTCGTCCCGTTTTTAATTTTGCTGATGCTTCTATCAGTGTGGGTGTCGCTCTTATTATCATTTATCAGAAACGATTTTTCAGTCAGAAGCCTTCAATCACAGAACCTGTAAAAGCATCTCAGCCACCTTCGGACGATATGGATCAGGTGATTCCATAAAAAAATCCCTCCAGACATTTCGCCGGGAGGGATCCTCATTTTATTCATAATTATTTTTTCGCAGCATCTTTAATATCTGCAGGGATTCCATTTGCACAACCTGCCGGCTGAGGCATCTTTAACGGTGTGTAGTTAAAGCTGATCTCCATTCCATCAACATCCAGCTTCGCAGGAAGTTTGTCTTTGGGGATAAGCACCATCGGACTTTCGTCTGCTGATGGAGCGAGCATAATAATAGTGGCGCATCCGTCCTTGCGGTACATGTGAGAAACCTTTCCGGTTGTAGCTCCTACCACAGGAGCAGTAACGGTATTTTGCTGGCTTTCCTTCTTTGATTTGCAGGACATCGATGAAAACATGATAGTGATTGCTGAAAGGAGAATGTAGTTTTTCATAAGAGGTTTTTAGGTTAAAAAAAAACACTTATGCAATGATCATTCCTAAGAACGATTTGCATAAGTGCTTCAAAGATACTTGTATAAATTAGTTCACCATTACTTTAACAACACGCTGGAATCCGGTATTCCCGATTCTTACAAGGTAAGTTCCTTTTGCAAGGCCATTTACATCGATTGTTGTTTCAAATGAATTAGCAACAGGAGTGATCTTTTTTCCGCTCAGCTGTTTTCCAGTGATGTCGAAAAGGTCCACTACATATTCTTCGTTTGTTGGAAGGTTACTTCCTTTGAAATTAACAACACTTCCGGATTGCCATGCATTGAAATGAGGATTGATCGCGTCTTCATTCACACCTACTACAGCAGGAATCTGGAATGAATAAATGCGTGTTCTGAAAGTACCTGAAGTGATATAATCACCAGTATGCCAGAAAGTAACTCCATCAGGATCCATAGATGTTTGTGCATAGTCACCGAAACGGTTACCACAGCCTGTCATAGAACCAGAACCTGCAATAGCAGTTTGTTCAGCAAATGACATCGTTCCCAAAGGGTCAGTTGCAACACGACCTGTATAACGTAAGCTTGGAGAAACGTTAGTTGTAGCGCCCTGTGAAGGACTTGCAGTTGTTGATCCTGAAACAGCGAAACACAATCCGATGCTTCCGTTATCATCCATTGCAATACTAGACATCCAGCGGTTCAAACCATCAGCAGGAGCATAAATTCCTTCCTGGTACATAGTCCACGCAAGCGTAGACTGATCCTGACGAACCTCCGCCCATTTGATGCTACGTAAACCGGTAGCTGCATTTACTTTTACCGGCCATGAAAGGACAACAGTGTTGTAACCTGCCCATTTTCTCCATTGTGCTCTGTACTGAAGAATTCCGCCAATACCATCAAGTTTCTGAGTGGTTCCCGGCTGCCAGATATCATTCCAGCTTGGGTCATAAGAAGAATCAAAAGATGCTGCAGGGATAATGATCGGTGTAGATACAGTAGCCGTAGGAGTTGTCGGTACCCAGTTGGTTGTAAAGTTATAGATCCTAACTGCATCCGTTACGCCACCGCCCCATGCGTTATCTGTATATTGAAAAATTGGCATTGGAGTTCCTATTGGAGGTAATTGTCCGTCAGCATCAGCTGGCATCGGGCAGAAGAAACCAGATGGTACAGGAGGGCTGTAAGTTTTGGAGAAACCTCTTGCAGATAAACCTAATAACATTTTATCTCTTTCAAACACGAACACTTTTTCTCCGTAGTTAGCAGTCATATAATAACCATCCCACCAAA
Source organism: Bacteroidota bacterium (assembly GCA_030855265.1). Classification (GTDB taxonomy): domain Bacteria; phylum Bacteroidota; class Bacteroidia; order 2-12-FULL-35-15; family 2-12-FULL-35-15; genus 2-12-FULL-35-15. The sequence goes on from JALYRR010000001.1 coordinate 45,504, forward strand.
CTGAAAATTTCAGGTAATCCGGGAAATCAGGAGAAGTATAAGTGTATGTATAATACGCTCCGGTTGGGTCATTTGTTTGTGAGATCGCAATATAGATCTTGTTTCCTGCACCAAACTGGCTTAGAAAAAAACGATCGGCATACTTATCATAAAGAATGATCGGGTCACCCATGTTACCAACAACAGGAGACCAAAGATTTCCCATATTAGTGATGGTTAACAAGGTCGCTCCGGTTTTGCTGTAAACTTTAACAGGCGTTGCATTTACTGATTGCACATAATGGTTAGGACCAGCAGCTCCGGATGGATCTGGAGGACATCCGCCGCCGGATTGTGCCTGCCAGTTTGCAATTGGAGGTGTAAGGAATTTATTTCCTGGAGTTTTTTGAACAGTTGATTCATCGTTACCAAACTGAGCTCCGTCTTTTACAGAATAAGCAAATGTTTGCGCAACTCTTTTTTCGCGATCTTTAGATTCGATCTTTTCTCCGAAAAAATCTTCTTCCGCTTCAATTGTAGCGATTTCGCGTAAAGGCTTGGAAAGGCCGTGATTAACCAACTCCAGCATGGTTATCTTTCCGTCATCAATTGCGGTCTGAGCAAAAGAAAAACTCAGGGCAAAAAGGCCGGATAATAATAAAGTAGTTTTTTTCATGGGGAAAAAATTTAATAATTAATGATTGTGTTTAGAGATGTATTTTGCTAATTACAGAAAACCATTTCATAATTCCAAATTATTCAGCCATTTTTCGGCAAAAATTCTAGTGAGATCGACCTGTTTTAAAATTTCTCCCTTCCAAAGATCAAATTCCTATTTTTACATCCGATGAAACTCAACCGTAAACTCATCCGCATCGCACTGATTATCGCACTTAGCGGGATCGCCTATTCCGTTCCTAAACTGATCTATGAGTTCTGGTATGTTCCGCTTGAACACTTACGAAAAAATGCAACTGCCGGTTCTCTGGATGTGATCATCGTTCCTGGAATTCCCTATGATGGAACCAACTGGGGACGAATCATGAAATGGCGAGTTCACTGGTCCGTCTTGCTTTATAAAAACGGACTGACTAAAAACATCATTTATAGTGGAAGTGCTGTTTACACGCCTTATTCAGAATCAATGATCATGGCCATGTATGCTGAAAAAATGGGCGTTCCGGCTGAACATATCTTTATTGAAAACAAAGCTGAACATACAACTGAGAATCTGTATTATTCCTGGGAGCTGGCAAAAAAATACAAGATGAAACGCATCGCATTTGCAACAGATCCATTTCAATCCTACAAAATTGCGCCTTATATTAAGGAGTTGAAACTTGATGTAAGCCTTTTGCCCATGGTGCTTCCGCTGATGGATAAGATAAATATGAAGGATTATGAAATTGATTCGCGGAAAGCTTACACGTTAAAATTTATTTCTATAGAAGAGCGTCTAAGCCCGGAGGAAAGGGATTTTCATTCACGCGGAGGAAGAATCCGTCATGAAAAATAATTTATTTCTGTTCCAGTTTTGGGAATTCAATAATATCCTGAACGATAAAAGCGGAAGGAAAATCAGCCTGAATTTCTTTCAATAATTTGTATGCTTCCAACTTGGTGCGAAAATCACCGACACGAATATTGAAATTAGGCTGATCGTATTTTTCATAAGCGGGAACATCAGGAAATCTAGAAATGAATTTGGATTTGATTTCTTTCGCTTTATTCTTATCACCGCCAAAATGAATCTTCACGCGGTATCCTTTAATGTCTGCTTTTGAATTGATCTCTGTATGTTTTGCAACAAGCTGAGCGATCTTATGCTCTTGAATGATCTCAATTTTTCCGCTGTCGGGTGGAACAACCTGCGCCGAAAGCTGCAGAGATGCGGCAATAAAAAAAATGGAAAAAAGAAAAAGGAAGTTTTTCATACGGGTTTAAACGTCAACAAAGTTAAAATTAAATTATCAACCTGTATTTTCTTTACGTTTTTTTAATTATGGACTTTCGATGGATCGCTAATTTCATCTGATAAATTATTGAAATATCAGGTTCGGTCAGGAAGCCTGTAATCTCTAAAAATCAGGCCTTATTTAGAATCAATATAAATTAATTGAATTTTATAAAATATTAACAATTTTTGAATCGCCAATTAATGTTTCTTATAAATTTGTCGCTCGAGTAAAAGCACTTCCTCGGATAATCGGGGGTTTTCAACGGAGTTAAATAGTTAAAAATACATATGGATACAATTTGCATCAAGCCACGAAAACGAAATTTCGCGATTTTTTCCCTCCTGTTTCTATCAATCTTTCTCAGTATCAATCCCGCTTCCGCCCAAGATGGCGAAAAAATATTCAAGCAAAACTGTGCTGTTTGTCATAGTTTGGGCACGAATAAGATTACAGGTCCGGGACTTGCCGGAATCATGTCGCGTGTGCCTCAGCCTGCTGAAGCCTGGTTGCTGAAATGGATCAAGAACAACGACAAAATGATCAAAGCCGGTGATCCTTACGCCGTTAAGATCAGTGGATTTGATGCCTCCGCGATGACTGTTTTCGAAAACCTGAGCGACGAAGAGATCAATGCAACTATAACTTACATTAAAGATTACAAAGAACCTGGACCTGTTGTTACTACAACGGAGACCGGTGCAGCCGCTGCTCCTGCCGAAGGTGGTGTTAATCCCTTAGCCATCCTGATCGGAGTTATTGCTTTCCTTATCATCATCGTAGCTGTATTGCGCGGTGTACGTCACTCATTGAAAAACATACAGAATGAAAAATCCGGGCTTCCTGAAGAAGATTCAGTAAGCGTTGGACAAGAACTTAAGAACTGGATCTCCGCACATAAACGTACCACAGTTGTTATCATCCTCATCATTGTTGGAGGATTGCTTTCTGCTGGCTGGGATGCTTTGTTCGGAATAGGTGTTTACGAAGGCTATCAGCCGGAACAACCAATCCTGTATTCTCATAAAATTCACGCAGGCGACAATGCAATCAACTGCCAGTACTGCCACAGTGGTGCAGAGAAATCTAAAATTGCAGGTATTCCTTCTGTGAATGTTTGTATGAACTGTCACAAAGGAATTTCAAAAGGTCCTGTTACCGGAACTGCAGAGATCGCTAAGATTTACGCAGCCGCTGGATGGGATCCTGAAAAAGGAGAATACAACAAGCCTCAGCGCCCTATCAAATGGGTGAAAGTGCATAACCTTCCTGATTTCGTTTTCTTCTCTCATCAGCAACACGTAAAAGTTGGTAAGCAGGAATGCGAAACCTGCCACGGAGATGTGAAGCAGCTGACTGTTGGTAAACAGCAAACCCCTATGACAATGGGATGGTGTATCGATTGCCACAGACGTACAGAAGTACCGGGCATGAAAGACAATCCATACTACGAAAGCCTGCACAAAAAACTGGCTGAGAAATACAAAGGACAACCGATCACTGTTGATAAAATGGGCGGGATCGAATGTGCTAAATGCCATTATTAATTTGAAGATGTGGCAATTTGAGATGTGCTAATCAAAAAAAATCTCATTCCGTAAAAATAAAACGAGCTAAGAAATTATAAATCAAATGAATTGAATTGAAAATGTATGAATTTGAAATAAATCACATTTAATTTTCAAATTACCTAATTTTCAAATTTTCAAATTAAAAAGATATGGCAACAAAAAAATACTGGAAAGGATTAGAGGAGTTAAACAATAATCCTGAATTTGTTCAGAAATCAAACAATGAGTTTGCAGAACAGATCCCTGTAGAAAGTTTTCTAGGCGACAATAACCTTGCTTCCGGAAACGGTACCAACCGCAGAGACTTTTTGAAATTTCTCGGCTTCAGCGTTACTGCTGCATCTTTAGCTGCCTGCGAAACTCCTGTTAACAAAGCAATTCCATACATTGTTAAGCCGGAAGAAATCACTCCGGGTGTTGCCAACTGGTATGCTTCTACTTTCTTTGATGGTAATGATTACGCTTCCGTTATTGTAAAAACACGTGAAGGTCGCCCTATCAAAGTTGAAGGAAATGAATTATCAAAGATCACCATGGGAGGCAGCAATGCCCGTATCCAGGCTTCTGTTCTTTCTTTATACGATTCTTCCCGCCTTACCGGCCCTGTTATTAAATCCGGTGATACCTGGAATGCTTCTACCTGGAGCAACATTGATAAAGAAATAGGAACGAAGTTAGCGGCTGCTGCTGCAAAAGGTGGAGCGATCCGCATCCTTTCTTCTACTATTATCAGTCCGTCTACTAAAGCTGTTATCGCTGAATTCACAGCGAAATATCCTTCAACAAAACACATTACTTACGATGCTGTCTCTTATTCAGGGATAGCGAAAGCAAACGCTCAGACATTCGGACAGGAAGTTATTCCTTCTTACCGTTTCGACAAAGCAGATGTGATTGTAAGCATCGCCGCCGATTTCCTTGGAAACTGGTTATCTCCGGTAGAATATGCAAGACAATACGGTTTAACACGTAAGGTAAACAAGGACAAACAAACAATGTCCAAGCATTATCAGTTCGAATCAAACCTTTCTTTAACAGGTGCAAACGCTGATTACCGCGAACCGGTTAAAGTTTCTGAACAAGGAAAAGTCGCTGTCAATTTATACAATGCAGTTGCAAAAATCGTTGGAGGTTCTTCTCTTAATGGTTCTGCACTTGCCTGTGACGCCACAATCGCGAAAGCCGCTCAGGACCTTGCCGGCAGCAGAGGAAAATCGGTAGTTGTTTCAGGTTCCAATGATATGTATGTTCAGATGGTTGTGAATGGCATCAATGAAATGCTTGGCAACTATGGAAAAACAATTGACATTGATACTCCAAATTATACAAGACAAGGTGATGATACAGCATTTGCAGGATTAGTAGCTGATATGGCTGCAGGAAAAGTTTCTGCACTAATCACTTACAATACAAACCCTGTTTATACTGCTCCTGCAGCATTAAAATTTGCAGAAGCTTTCGGAAAAGTTGGATTGAGAATCTCACTTGCAGACAGAGCTGACGAAACAGCTTCTATGTCTCAGTACATTTGTCCTGATCACCATTACCTGGAATCATGGAACGATTTCAATCCAAAAAAAGCTCACTACAGCTTATCACAACCTACCATCACTCCTTTATTCGCTAAACCGAATTACGAAGGAACCCGCCAGGCTCAATCAACACTTCTTGCCTGGTCAGGACAAAATAGCGATTATCTTGCTTACTTACAGAAGAACTGGATGCAGAGCGTTTTCCCAATGCAGGGAAAATACATGGCATTCACAGAATTCTGGAATAACTCATTGCATGATGGCGCTATCGAAGTAGGCAAAGGAACTGAAATGGCAATGCCTGTTGCTGGTGCTGACAGTGTAAAAACAGTTGCTCCGGCCCCTGTTGTTGCTGATGTAAAAGCAGACAAGCCTGAAGAAGTTAAAACAGAATCTCCTAAAGTAAATTTAAGCGAAGCCGCATCAAAAATTGCATCCGTAAAAGGGTCTGCCGTTGAACTTGCGATCTACGAAAAAGTAGCTATCGGTAATGGTAATCAGGCGAACAACCCATGGTTACAGGAATTGCCTGATCCTATCACCAAGATCACCTGGGATAATTATGTTACAATGTCGCCAATCGACATGAAGGACAAATACAACCTGATGGAACGCCAGGATCGCGAAGCAAGTCTTGTGAACGTGAGCCTGAACGGTATGACTATTAAACTTCCGGTGGTTCCTCAACCAGGACAAGCACCTGGAACAGTTGGAATTGCCCTTGGATACGGAAGAACACATGCAGGTAAATTAAGCGAAATGACCGGTGTTGTTGGTCAGAACGCATACCCTTTTGTTCAACTTGCCAACGGAACCATGAGCTATGCAGCTGATGTTACAATTGAAAGCGCAAACGAAACGACTGAAATAGCAGGAACTCAGATCCACCACACATTGATGGGCCGCGAGATCGTAAAAGAAACAGTTCTTGCAGAATACAAAAAGAATCCGAAAGCAGGTAATGCAGATGAAATGCTGGTTACTCACTCAGGGATTAAAAAAGCAGCAACCATCGACCTTTGGGATGAGCACGCAAAACTAGGACACCGTTGGGGAATGACCATCGATCTTAACTCCTGCATTGGATGCGGAGCTTGTGTTGTGAGCTGTACTGCAGAGAATAACGTTGCTGTTGTAGGTAAACAAATGGTTATGCAAACCCGTGAAATGCACTGGTTGCGTATCGATCGTTACTACACAAGTGACATGACCAAGAAAACCGCTGCTGAGGCTGAAGTAGGAGCAATCGACATGTATCTTGAAATGGAAAACCCAACTGCTCTTAATCCGCAGGTTGTATTCCAGCCAATGATGTGTCAGCACTGTAATCATGCACCATGCGAAACGGTTTGTCCTGTTGTTGCAACCAACCACAGTACTGACGGATTGAATATGATGACTTATAATCGTTGTGTCGGAACAAGATATTGTGCAAACAACTGTCCGTTCAAGGTTAGACGTTTCAATTGGTTCAACTACAACGAAAACCCTGATTTCGCTATCAACCCAACGCAGGATGATTTAGGTCGTATGGTTCTGAACCCGGATGTGGTTGTTCGTTCACGCGGTGTAATGGAAAAATGCTCCATGTGTGTTCAGCGTATCCAGGAAGGTAAACTTGAAGCGAAGAAAGCAGAACATGCACTTGTTGACGGTTCAATCAAAACTGCTTGTCAGCAAACATGCCCTACAAATG
>JALYRR010000228.1 GCA_030855265.1 Bacteroidota bacterium
CCCGGATTGGTGAGACCGTTCAGAATTCCCGAATTGTACCAGGCACATTCAGGCCCAATAATCTGGATAGTAGGATCCACATTTTTCATTGCTGTAGCAAAGGGTTTGATATAAGCGGCAACCTGCGCAGCTGTTGTAAAAGAATATTTAAGATCGGGTTCATTTCCAATGATAAAATATTTAATGTTCTTTCCCTTCGTAACATTCAGGTAATAAACAATGTTTGCAGCCTGAACTGCCGTATAACGATAATTGTAGAAAGGAACCTGGATGATCGGTTCCATTCCTTTCGCACGTACAGAATCAATGATCCGGAGATACTGGTAGTTGGTAGGTTTATTCCGGTCAGGTGCAATTCCACCAAAACGGATGATGGAGGTGCTGCTTTGCTGGATCTTTGTCCAGTTATTATGAAGTTTTCCATAAAGGATACAAGGAGGTTCAATACAGGCAGAGGCATTGCCTATCGTATCAGGCATCCAGGCATTTTGACCGAAAATTTTTGCTGAAATGGGTTGAGCGTTTGCAAGTCCGGAAAAGCAAATCGTTCCTATAATTAGTAAACCGGTGCTGATGAGTGTTTTAAAGTTTTTCATGTTTTCCCTCCTGTATTTCCCGGCGATTTTTTTTCCTTTCCCGGCGATTAATTTTCCTTCTTTAGCGATAGCCTTTTCAGGAACGAAATTTATGAGGAGAGGTTACGGTAGGCCGCGTCATTTAACAGTTTTTGGCGAACAATTTTATCTTTAATGTTGTTTGATCGTTTAGTGAACTATTTTTCATAACTCTTTATAACCCTCTACATATGCTCTCTGCCGTCAGTGTGGCAGTTTGGAGAAAAGAGAAAGGAAATGACACGGCACACTGTTTTGAAATTTCCGTTTTATATTAATAGACAGAATTTTTATTCTCTGCGTTCTCTGCGCCTCCGCGTGACATTATCCTATTTTTCTTTTCGGTCTTGCGGCTTTGCGAGAAAATCGTTTCTTTTGATTGTAAAGCGAAATAAAAAAACACCACTAACAATATTGCTAATGGTGCTTTAAAAAAATTAAACAGAATGAGAATCTTAAATTCTATTATTGGATTTGGCGGACAGGTTTGCAATGCGGTAGAGTAATCTTGCTCCGACATTTGCATCCCACTCATCTCCGCCGGGAGCCACTTCATTGATGTCAAATGAGATAATTTGTTTGCCTGAATCCACCAGTTTTTCAATCAGCATAAGAATCTGTTCAAATTCAAAACCTCCTGCAACGGGTGTTCCTGTGCTCGGACAAAGCTTCGGATCGAGACCATCGATATCGAAACTCAGGTATACTTTATCCGGAAGCTGTGCAATGATCTCAGCGCAGATGGCCGCCCATGTCGCTCCTTCGTATTGTTTGTGTTTGATATCACGATCAAAAAAAGTATGGATGCGTCCGTTCGAATTTTTGATCAGATCAAATTCTGCTTCGCAATAATCACGAATCCCTACTTGCACAAGTTTGGAAACCTGGGGGATTTTAATAGCATTGAACATGATAGAGGCATGAGAAAATTCAAACCCTTCATAGGCGTCGCGAAGATCTGCATGCGCATCAATTTGTAAAATAGCGTAAGATTCATTTTTCTCCGCAAGGGCCTGCATCAGTCCGAGTGGGGTGCTGTGATCGCCACCCAACAGAGCAACGATTTTATTTTTATTCAGGAAGGAGAGCGCTTTGGTTTTCACCCAATTATTCATTTTAACGCATTCCGCATTTATGGTGGTCCGCACTTCTTCCATTTCCTCATTTTGATCCGGAGTAACTCCTTCTTCCAGCATGGTAATATACTTTTCGGATTTTCTTCTCAGGCTTTCGCTTTTGCTTGCGATATCATCCGATACAGGATCCATGGCCAAACCTATTTTCCAGGCATCTTTAATCTTCGGATCAAACAAATCAACCTGGTAAGAAGCTTCAAAAACTGCCTGTGGACCGAGCGCTGTTCCCGCACTGTATGAAACGGTTACTTCCCATGGAACGGGAATGATCACCACTTCTGCTTCCTCTGTGGTATAAGGAAGTCCGAAAATATTATTGTTTGCATCGCCCAATCCGTTTGGATCGAAGTTGTTTATTTTATCCTGTTTGCTCATGGTTTTTTATTGAGGCTTCGAAAGTACTAAAAATTAAAAAAGGATTTAGAATATTCGTAAGGCTTCCGATGTCTTTTCATTTTTATTTTATTGTTTAAAGCAGTTTTTTTTATTAAAAAAGCCCAGTCATTTCCAACTGGGCTTTTAAAGTATTTAATTAAAGATTTACTGTAAGGCAACTGATGTTCTAATTTATCTCGTGATCAGCAAATTCCCCTGCGCTTTATACTCTTTCCCATCAGCACCTTTTGCTGAAAAAAGATAGAAATAAGTTCCGTCTGAAACTTCCACTCCTGCAGTTGTTCTTCCATCCCAGGATCCCTGAACGCCGTCAAATTCAAACATCTTTAATCCCCAGCGGTCATAAATCATAACATGAACTTCAATCAATCCATTACTGATGATCTGGAAAACATCATTGCTGTTATCATTGTTGGGCGTAAATACATTCGGAACACTAAAGGTAACCTGCCCATCTGCAAAAATGTTAACCGTTGCTGTATCCATACAACCGCTTTCAGCATCCGTTACAATAAGCGTTACAATATAATTTCCCTCCGTATTAAATGTATATGTAGAATTATAAGCAGTAGAGAATGGTGTACCGCCGATTTCCCAGCTATAATTATCCGATGCATCCACTCCGGTACTTGAATTTGTGAAAACAACATTCAATGGTATGAACCCTGAAAAAGGGCTTGCACTGGCACTTGCCACCACATCGTAATTCAAACCTGTAACAGTGGATGACGCACTTACGCAGCCATTGGATCCTGTTACCGTTACAAAATAAGTTCCTGTAGTGTTCGGTGCTAAAGTAGGTGAGTAAGTGCTTCCTCCCGCCTGTAATAGAGTCGTCAGGGAAGCATCACTGTACCAATTAATGGTTCCGCTCCCGGAGGCGTTTAGAATTAAAGTATCACCCACACAGGTGGTGTCGCTGCCTGCAATTGCGGCATTCGGTGTAAGATTCACAATTACTGAAACGCTTGCCGTATCCGAACATCCCGCATTGGAAACAATTACAGTATAGGTTCCGTTGTTACTTATTGTGGATACTCCAATAACCGGATTTTGCGTTGATGAACTGAAAGCACCTGGGCCTGTCCATGCATAAGTGCCCCCTCCACCGGAGCTCAGATTAATACTATTTCCTGAGCAAATTGTATCGGAGATTACTGAAGCTGTCGCAACAGGATTCGGATTTACAGTTACCGTAATACTTGCAGGATTACTTAAACAACCACTCGAAGAAGCAATAACGATATAGGTTCCGCTTGCAAGGAGAGTGGCGCTGGGAATCGTTGGATTTTGAACTCCTGAAAGAAATCCATCAGGGCCTGTCCAGCTAAAGGATCCCGCTCCTGTAGAAGAGGAGCTTAGTAAAAGATTATCTCCCTCGCAAATGGTTGATGCAACTGCACTCACCGTTGGTTCGGGCGGAGTCTGATTTACCAGCAGACTGGTTGTATCTGTTGAAACGCAGCCGTTGGATGTGGTTACTGTTACTGTGTATGTTCCGGCCATTGTAACGGTTGCCGGACTGATAACCGGATTTTGTGTTGTGGAAGAGAATCCTGCAGGACCCGACCAGCTATACCCTGACCCCCCTGATGATACAAGGGAAATTGAATCTCCGCTGCAATAAGTGGAACCGGCTGCATTGGAAGCATTTGCCAGTGGTAGCGGATTTACAATTACGTTCACTAGAAAAGGCGGGCTTGTACAGTTGTTTGATGTTACTGTAACAGAATACACTCCCGCATCTCCAGTTGTTGCAGATGGAATGGTGAGCCCGGATGTGCTGCTGCTGGCAATCGGTCCTGTCCAGGCATACGTTGGTAAAGGCTCTCCTGAACTTGCATTTAAAACGATCGGTTCACCAACACATACTATTGTATCAGTAGCGGTAACAGCCGGTGCTGCAGGTGCTCCGGGGTTGTTATGTTGTATGGCCCGAATAAGGAACTGCATCCGTTCGCATCCGTAACTGTTAGATTATAAACTCCTGCAGGTTGATTAATCAAATCTGCAGCAGTGCCAACCACAACATTGGAAGAGTTGGTCCATGAATAATTCAGCGTACCGCTTCCACTTGCCATGGCTCCGGTGAGAGCACCTGTTGATTGTCCGCAATTGGATTGAGTGGTAACCGGACTGCTTGAAATTGTCGGTGGATTATTAACTGTAACAATGGAAACCGCTGTGTTTGAACATGAATTTACATCTAATCCTGTTACGGTGTAAGAAGTTGTTGCGGCCGGACTTACACTAATAGCCGGACCTGTTGCTCCTGTATTCCATGAATAGGTATTGGCTCCTGAACTTGTAAGAATTACATTATTCCCGTTACAAATTGTAGTGGAATTTACAATAACAGGTGGTAACGGATTTACTGTAACATTTGCTACGGCAGTGTTTGTACAAGAGTTGGCTGCTGTTCCTGTTACAGTGTAAGAAGTGGAAGAAGAAGGTGAAACTGAAATTGAATTTGTTCCGCTAGTTCCGGTACTCCATGAATAATTGCTGCTGGTGGAGGCTCCTGCTGAATTGAGTACTGCTGGTTGTCCGTTGCAGATCGTTACTGAATTCACACTTATAACAGGTAATGCGTTAACCGTAACGGAAGAAACTGCAGTGTTAATACATCCGTTGGCACCGGTTCCTGTTACCGTATAGCTTGATGATGATGTTGGGGAAACACTGATTGAATTGGTTCCGCTTGAACCGTTACTCCAAACATAAGAAGAAGTTGAAGCACCACCTCCTGATGTTAAAGAAGCAGACTGGCCACTGCATATTGTCGGAGAGTTAACTGTGATCGCCGGGAGGCTTAATACGTTAACGGTGGTTGTCCCGCTTGCAAAACAACCATTTGCATCTGTGCCTGTAACAGTATAAGTAGTGTTGGTGCTTGGGCTAACAGTTATGCTGGAGGAAGTAGGCCCGGTGTTCCAGGAATAAGAGGAAGCGCCGCTGGCTGATAAAGTAACGCTCAGGGAATTACAAACACTCACAGGGTTTCCTGAGTTGATCAGAACCGTTGGTAAAGGATTTACAACGATCGTTTTGGTAAGTGTTTGTTTGAATCCACAAACACCTTCAGCAATACATGTGTAAGTTGTAGTGGTGCTTGGCGAATCTGTTATCACCTGAGTTGTTTGTCCTCCGGGAAACCATTCATAGCTGGTTGCTCCGGCTGGTCCGGTTAATGTTACCGGGCCGCCTGCACATACAGAATTTGTGGTTGATGTGATCGCGGGAAATGAAACTCCTGAATTGGCCGTGATAGTATAATTACAGATATCACCTGCAAATCCATCTACCATCAGGTAATAGTTTTGTCCGACTGTAAGTCCGTTTGCCGTAATTGTAAATCCGGTAGAGTTTTCTTTGAAATCCGAAACCGGTACAAATGCACAACAGTTTGTACCTGAAAATATCTGCATCTGGATACCTCCGGAAGGATAACCACCCACCCAGCAATTGCCAATAGTTACAGTAAGTACAGCGGTTGTTGCTGCCGCTGTGAAACGGATCCATGAATTGTTATTGATATTTACATCGAAGAAAGGAGCACCTGTTCCCCATGCGCCGCCCTGACCGAAAATTCCGCCTGTATTGGTTCCGTCCGGTTGATCCACACCAAGAGTATTCTCATTATTCCCAACCATATTACAAGGACGGTCAGGTGTGTAT
>JALYRR010000051.1:0-12669 GCA_030855265.1 Bacteroidota bacterium
GGTGTGCTTAAGTAGAAACCGTAGGAAGCAACTGATGAGTTGGAACGCAGCTGTCCGGAAACAACGGTCCAGTCGGCATTATCACCACTCCATACGGGAGACGATGTAAAATCTCCATCGCTAAAATTATCGCTCAGCTGAGCAAATGAAAACGTTGAAAGGAACGTAAAAAACAGGATTAAATAACGCATGTCGGTCTCTTGAAAATACAAAGTAAATATAGGGAAAAGGCATGAAAAGGAGTTTTAAGAAATGCTTAATTTTAAGTTCATTTTGTGGTTTTTAAATAAAAACTTTCTGATTCAGAAAAAAGAAATTAGATTTGCCCCGTGAAAATGCTTAAACATAAAAAACACGGTAAGAAACGTTTCCCAAAAGGAAAGGGTTGCTAGTGTTTTATCAGAACATAGAATTGCAAAGCCTTTCCCCGGAGAGGCTTTTTTATTTCAAAGACTATCCTGATCAAAGCGAATGTGTAACAACGAAAAAATATTAACCGAGATAATATAAAAACAGATTATGAAAATAGCAGTCGTAGGTGCAACAGGTTTAGTAGGTACAAAAATGTTACAGGTTTTGGAAGAACGTAATTTTCCGGTAACTGAATTAATTCCAGTTGCTTCAGAGCGATCTGTCGGAAAAGAGATCATCTATAAAGGAAAACCATTTAAGGTGGTGAGCATGCAAACTGCGATTGATATGAAACCTGCAATCGCTCTGTTTTCGGCTGGTGGCAGCACATCACTTGAATGGGCTCCGAAATTTGCAGAAGCCGGAATCACTGTAATCGATAACTCATCTGCATGGCGAATGGATCCGGCTAAAAAGTTAGTGGTGCCTGAAATCAATGCTGCGGAGCTGAAAGCCACAGATAAAATAATCGCGAATCCAAATTGTTCTACGATACAAATGGTTGTTGCATTGAATCCTCTTCATAAAAAATACGGGATCAAACGCATTGTTGTTTCTACATATCAATCCGTTACAGGAACCGGTGTTAAAGCTGTTGACCAGATGATGAATGAACGGAAAGGTGTGAAAGGCGATATGGCGTATGCTTATCCGATCGACTTAAACGTGATCCCACAAATTGATGTGTTTACTGACAACGGATACACCAAAGAAGAAATGAAAATGGTGAACGAGACGAAAAAAATCATGGGCGATAATAACATCCGTGTAACGGCTACGACTGTGCGCATTCCTGTAATGGGCGGACATAGCGAGAGTGTGAATGTGGAATTTGAAAATGAATTTGAATTAAACGACATACGAAGCATCATGGAAAACGAACCGGGAATTATCCTGGTAGATGATGTAAAGAACCTGAAATACCCGATGCCAATGGATGCCCACGATAAAGATGATGTGTTTGTCGGGCGCTTACGCAGGGATGAAACACAGGCAAAGACATTGAACATGTGGATCGTTTCTGATAACCTGAGAAAAGGTGCTGCTACTAATGCGGTGCAGATTGCGGAGTATCTTGTGGAAAATAAATTGGTTTAAAGTGATGAGGTAATGGGGTGAAGAAAGGATTGAGTGATGAAGAGTGTGGTAACTGAGTGATGAAGGGATGAGGTAATGGGGTGAAGAAAGGATTGAGTGATGAAATGATGAGGTAAGACACACGGGTCGTCCAGATTTGAGATCAATATAATTATAATGTACATTCTATACTAAAATGAAAAAAGGGAGAACAAATCTCCCTTTTCACTTTATAACTTAATTACTTCATCACCATAAAACTTATAATTTGGCTTTGATCTCAACCATTTCATAACCTTCGATAATATCACCCACTTTGATATCATTGAATCCATCGATGTTCAATCCGCATTCGAATCCTTTGTTCACTTCTTTCACATCATCTTTGAAACGTTTCAGTGAACCAAGTTTACCATCATGAACAACAATTCCATCGCGCACGATACGAACCTTTGTGTTACGGGTTACTTTTCCATCAAGCACATAACATCCTGCAATGGTTCCCACTTTCGTGATGATAAACACTTCGCGAATCTCAATATTACAAACGATCTTCTCTTCGAACTCCGGAGAAAGCATTCCCTCCATCGCTGCTTTGATCTCATCAATCGCTTTGTAGATAATAGAATATAAACGGATATCGATCTGTTCTGTTTCAGCAAGTTTTTTCGCACTTACGGAAGGACGAACCTGGAAACCAACAATGATCGCATTGGAAGCAGAGGCTAACAATACATCGGATTCGGAGATGGCACCCACTGATTTGTGAATGATCTTGACCTGAACTTTTTCAGTTGATAATTTCTGCAATGAATCCGCTAAGGCTTCCACAGATCCATCCACGTCACCTTTCACGATCACGTTCAGTTCCTTGAAATCACCAATTGCAAGACGTCTTCCTATCTCATCCAGTGTAATGTGCTTATGTGTTCTGATTCCCTGCTCACGCTGCAATTGCAAACGTTTCGCTGCGATCTCACGAGCTTCACGCTCATCACTCATCACGTGGAATTTATCACCTGCCTGAGGCGCACCGCTCAATCCGAGCAATATAACCGGCATAGCAGGACCTGCTTCTTTCACTACTTGTCCGCGCTCATTGTGCAGAGCTTTTACCTTTCCGCTGAATTGTCCAGCCAGCACTATATCGCCAACTTTTAAAGTTCCTGCTTCAACAAGGATGGTACTGATATAACCACGGCCTTTATCAAGCTCAGACTCTATTACCGTTCCAGACGCATTTTTATCAGGGTTCGCTTTTAAATCAAGGATCTCTGATTCAAGCAATACTTTTTCAAGCAATACATCGATGTTCAAACCTTGCTTCGCTGATATCTCCTGGCACTGAACTTTACCACCCCACTCTTCCACAAGAATATTCATCTGTGAAAGGGCTTCGCGGATCTTATCCGGATTTGCACCCGGCTTATCAATTTTATTAATTGCAATAATGATTGGAACACCAGCTGCCTGAGCGTGATTGATCGCTTCAATGGTTTGAGGCATTACACTATCGTCAGCCGCAACCACAATGATCGCGACATCGGTTACCTGCGCACCACGAGCACGCATCGCGGTAAACGCCTCGTGACCGGGAGTATCCAGGAACGTGATCGTTTTTCCTGAATCCAGTTTCACATTGTATGCACCGATATGCTGAGTGATCCCTCCTGCTTCTCCGGCAATAACATTCGCTTTCCGGATATAATCCAGTAAGGAGGTTTTACCATGATCTACGTGTCCCATTACAGTTACAATAGGTGAACGAGATACAAGCTGATCTTCGGTATCTTCTTCTTCTTTTATGGCTTCCTGCACCTCAACACTCACAAATTCCAGCTTGTAGCCAAACTCTTCGGCAACAATAGCAATGGTTTCTGCATCGAGACGCTGATTGATGGAAACGAACATACCAAGGCTCATACATGTAGAGATGATCTCATTAACTGAGATGTCCATCATTTGTGCAAGCTGATTGGCGGAAACGAATTCCGTTACCTTGATGATTTTTTTGTCTGCTTCATTTTGTTCCTGCTCCTCCTGCATACGCTCGCTGACAGCCTCGCGCTTGGATTTACGGTGTTTTGAAGCTTTTGATTTACCTGCACCACTTAAGCGGGCAAGAGTTTCTTTGATCTGCGCCTGAATCTCTTCAGGAGTAAGATCTGCTTTTACCGGACGACCGTATTGTTTTCTTGGCCCCTGGTTATTCTGCGGATATTGTTTTCTTGGTGCGTTGTTTACCGGAGTTCCGGTACCGGTTGTTCCAGGAGTTCCTGTACCCGGCTTTTTATTCGGATCCCATGCATCTCCTAGTGTGGCACCGCCAAAACTTTTCTTGATCCGTTTTCTTTTCTTTTTGTTGTCATTCTGACTTGTCTGGGAAGAAGAAGCAACAGGTTTTTTCCGTTCTTCTTTAACAGGCAGGTCAATTTTACCCATGATTTTTGGGCCTTCCAGCTTCTCTACTTTTGTTTCATAGAAATCTTCTTTGGCAGGCTCATCAACCGGTTTAACAGGCTCAACAACTTTCTCAACTTTCACTTCCTTTACTTCTTCAGCAACAACCTCCGGCTCTTCTTTCTTAGCCTTGGTTTTACCTTTCGCAGCGGTAGTTTTGGTTCCTTTTGCAGCTTTTTCTACTTCCTTTTCTTCTGTGGTTTTTTTGTTCGGTTTGGTTTTGCTGTTAAGCGCATCCAGATCGATCTTATCAACCACCTTCAGTTTCACATCCGATTCCACCTTTGTTTTGGTCACAGGAATTTCCTCAACCGGAACTTCTTTCTTAGGCGTTTTCTCCGCAGTTTTTTCTTTTTCGGCAGCAGAGATGTTCGGAACATTCTTTATGATAATGTCTTCTTCTTCCTCGACTTTTCTTTCCTTCTTGTTATTCTCTTCATCAAGAACAATGGTTTCTTTCTTGGCGCGGGTACTGGAGGTAACCTGTTTTGCTTCTTCCTTGGCAGCCTTTTCTGACTGATATTCCTTGGAAAGGAGAGCATATTGGTCATCAGAAATCTTTGCCATAGGATTGTTCTCTATCGCATGGCCTTTGCCCTTCAGAAATTCAGTGATAGTGGATACACTAACATTGAGCTCCTTCGCCACCTTACTTAATCGTTGTGCTTTGTTTTCTGACATATATTTTTCTAAAATTATTTCGTGAATAGTAAACAGTTAACTGTTATGCTGCTATTCAATCGTTATTCAAATTCCGACTGTAAGATCGCTTTAACCTCAGTTACAGTTACTTCTTCCAGGTCGGTACGTTTAACCAGTTCTTCTGTTGAAAGTTCCAATACGCTCTTGGCAGTATCGCAACCAATGTTCTTTAATTCATCCAGGATCCAGCTTTCGATTTCATCTGCAAATTCTTCAAGATCCACATCTTCTGTATCGATATCCGTATCGCGGTAAACATCAATTTCGTATCCGGTTAATTTTCCGGCAAGCTTGATATTGTGTCCGCCTTTTCCGATCGCAAGAGAAACCTGATCCGGCTTCAGGAACACCTCAGCACGTTTGGTCTCATCATCAATTTTCACTGAAGTGATTTTTGCTGGGCTGAGTGAACGGGTAATAAAAAGTGTAGGATTGGATGTGAAATTAATTACGTCAATGTTTTCATTTCTCAACTCACGAACGATACCATGAATACGGGAACCTTTCATTCCAACACATGCACCAACAGGATCAATTCTGTCGTCATAGGATTCAACAGCCACTTTAGCTCTTTCTCCCGGTTCACGAACGATCTTTTTAATTGTGATCAATCCGTCGAACACTTCAGGAACCTCAAGTTCGAATAAACGCTCAAGGAATGCAGGTGAAGTACGGGAAAGGATAATTACAGGTGAATTGTTTTTCAAATCAACACGCTGAACAACTGCTTTGATAGAATCTCCTTTTTTGAAGAAATCAGAAGGGATTTGTTCAGATTTAGGAAGCAATAATTCATTTCCTTCTTCATCCAGGATCAGCAATTCTTTTTTCCAGATCTGGTAAACTTCTCCGGTCATGATCTCGCCAACTCTTTCTTTGTATTTTTTATAAAGACTGTCTTTTTCAAGTTCAAGAATTTTTGAAACAAGGTTCTGGCGAACAGCTAATACGGCACGTCTTCCGAAATCTTCCAGTTTTACCGGTGTTGTGATTTCTTCTCCAAGTTCCAGGTCTGCATCAATTTTCTGAGCAGGTGTAAGTCCGATGTGTTTCGCTTCATCATAATCAAAACTGTCCTCAGCAAATTCATCGTCTACCACCTCACGGTTATGCCAGATCTCGATATCACCACGATCAGGGTTAACAATAATGTCAAAATTATCATCGGAACCATATTTTTTCAACAACATACTTCTGAATACATCTTCGATGATGCTCATTAATGTTGGTCTGTCGATGTTTTTGATCTCTTTAAATTCCGAGAACGATTCAATTAAATTGATACTTTCCATTTTTCTTAGGTTAAAATGATATTACAATTTTAGTTTCTTTGATCTGGTTGAACGTTAAACTGATATTATTTATAATTAACTGTTTTGTTTTTTTTCCTTCTACTTTTTCTTTGCTTTTGCTTTCCAGAATAATTCCATCTTCTTTAACTTCAAGCAATTTACCTGTCAGCTTTTTGTTTTCTTTGGTTACAACATCCACTTGCTTCCCCAGGTTCTTTTCATACTGACGCTTTACCTTGAAAGGCTCACTAAGTCCGGGCGACATCACATTCAATTCAAAATCTGCCTGCTCACGATCAAGACCTGCTTCCACGTGTCTGCTCATAGCAACACACTCTGCAATAGAAATCCCGTTGTCATTGTCCAGAAGGATCACAATCCTGTTCCCGGATTTGACACTGATGTCTACAATAAAATTATCGCTTTCCGCGATTTTTTCATCTGCTAGTTTTTTTATATTCTCTACTGTAATCATCTGTTGTAAGAACGGAAAGAGGGGACTGATGTCCCCTCTCTTTTGTTCTATTCTATTTAAGCATGCAAATATACGGCAATCTTATTTTATGCGCAAATTTATTTTTAAGCAACTAAAATGGTTGAAAACTCGTCTAAGAGATAAGCGGATTAGTCGGATTTTAACTAATTTTGCTCGTAACTACTCCAAAACTGATTACCCGAATTTATTTTATATAAAGAATCCTATGGAAACTAAAATCAAAAGTATGGGAAAAGCTTGTGGAGAGAAGCTTTTCAAGACTTTTATCTTGTTGTGTATGAGCATTTTGCTATCCACACCCAATTTAATGGCTCAATCAGATGAGCCTTCAGTAAGCAACATCACCAAAACACTGAATGCTGCCAAAGAGGCTCAAAGACAAGAATTCCTCAGCTATGTGTATATGGTTCTTGGATTTGCAGTTGTAATTGCCATTGCCTGGTTCACCAATGCACGGGTTCAGAAAAACAAAAAGACGGCCCTGGAGGCAAATGCTGCTACAAATGCACATCAGGCTCATCATCCTCCCAAACACGCTGCTCACCGCCGAGTTCCGCACAGGGTTAAAAGATAATTATTCGGTTTTTACTCCTTTTTTGTATGTGGTTTCCATAACCACCTTTCCATTCTTGTCGTAATAGATCCATTTTCCATGTGGCTTACTTTCTACCCGGTTGCCTTTGGAATCCCTCACAAGCGTGTAAGAGGTGGTGCTCTTCAGTTTCGCATTCTCATACCAGGCACTGCAATCTCCGCTCAACTTGCCATCATTATATGTCTGCTCCATTGATTTTACCCCGGTTTCATAATAATAGGTCCAGAGGCCATGAGGCCGCTCGGCTTTATAATCACCTTCACTGTCTTTGAATCCGTATGGTGTCCAGAAGATCCAATGTCCTTCTTTTTTACCTTCTTTATAAGGACCTTCCTCTTTAATCTTACCCGAATCATAATAATATTTCCAGGCAGCGTCCTTTAGTTCGTTTTTATAGAATCCTTCATAATTCGGCTTCCCGTTCGGAAACCAGCCTTTCCAGCTGCCTTCCAGTTTAGCCAGTTTGAAGTTTCCTTCATCTTTCATCTGCCCGTTTTCAAACCAGGAATACCAGGTACCTTCTTCTTTCCCCGCTACAAATTTACCTTCCTGGAGTTTTTGTCCGTTCTCGAACCAGATCGTCCAGGTACCTTCTTTTTTCCCTGACTTATAATTTCCTTCTTTCCACTTCGAACCATCTTTATAATTATAGAACCAAAGACTATCCTGAAGATCTTCTTTATAGTTCCCTTCTGATTCTTTTACCCCGGAAACAAACCAATACACCCATTTCCCGGCACGAAGGTTTTCCTTTAATGTTCCTTCCATTTCCAGTTTCCCTTCCTCGTTAAACCACTTCCAGTATCCGTTCTTTTTGTCATTGACAAAAGGGCCTGAACTTTTTACTTTTCCGTTCTTAAACCAGTTAATGCATTCTCCGTTCTTTTTTCCTTTTACATAAATTACCTTGAAATCCTTTTCACCCGTTGGCGTATAGAAAATCCATTCTCCATCTATCCTTCCTTCCTTGTATTTCCCTTCTCCTTTTTTCTTTCCATTATCATAAATAGTTGTGAATTTTCCGTTCCCGTCCTTAATTACCTGTTCGCCGGATTCCAGCCAGAGATTCATCAGCAACACCTCATCGTTTTCATGCAGCAATTCCTGTTTGGGCTTACCGTTCTTCATCCATTCTTTCCATGAACCAGTTTCTTTTCCTGCTTTGTATTGTCCTTCCTTGTGTTTGGAACCATCCGAATACCATCCTGAATAAGGACCATCTGCCAGGTTATTAAGAAATTTTCCTTCGCTTTCTTTTTGTCCGTTCTCAAAATAGTAGATCCAACTTCCTTCTTTTTTTCCTGACTTATAATTCTCTGTGCTTTTAAGATTTCCGTTTTCATACCATCCCGTCCATGTGCTATCGGGTCTGTCGGCTTTGAAAAAGGTTTCCTGAGCCTTTTTTCCGTTGTTATACCAATAGATCCAGGGACCGTGTTTTTCTCCTTTGACGTAATTTTCTTCCGCTTTAGGTTTTTTACCCGGATAATAAGCCATGAACTTTCCCTGTTCTTTTCCTTCTTTAAAAAACCCTTCTTTCGCCAGCTCACCGCTTTCATACCAGGCAGTAAATTTTCCGTCCTGCATTCCGTTCTTCATATTCTGTTCACTCTTCTTTTTGGTTTGAGAGATGTCCCAGTATTCAGTAACCAATTGGGCGGATAGTCCCTGAAAAATAAAAAGGAAGAAAATTAAACTTGCTGATTTCATGAAATGAGTTCTTGAGAGTATATAACGTACAATTTAAAAAATGTTACATGAACTTTGTTCCTGCCTGATAATGAAACTCCGCTCCTTATCAAAAGAGATAGGGAACGGAGTCTTAATGATTAATATCAATTATCAATTTGCTTCGAGAACCTTCAATAGTTCATCCAGCTTAGGAGTAAGGATGATCTCTGTTCTTCTGTTCTTTTTCCTTGCTTCCACTGTTTTTGCCGATTCTATCGGGAAGTATTCACCTCTTCCGGCTGCTGTTAGTCTTCTAGGATCAACAGTGCTATTCTTCGTGATGATCTTAACAATAGAAGTTGCTCTTACCACGCTCAAATCCCAATTGTCCTTGATTTCTCCTTTTCCAGCCATTGGAACATCATCGGTATGGCCTTCAATCAGGACGTTGATATCTGTGTTCTGTTCAAGAACTTTGGCAACTTTCTTAAGAGCTTCCACTCCTTTTGCTTCAACAGTTGTGCTGCCGGAAGCGAAAAGAAGGCTTTCATCCATAGAAACGTAAACTTTACCATTCTTTTGAGTGATCGTTAGACCTTTTCCTTCGAATCCAAGAAGTGCATCAGATAGTTTCTTTTTCAATTCATTGCTGGCTTCATCTTTTCGTTTCAGGATATCTTCCAGTTCCTTGACACGTGCTTCACGTTTTTTCAATTCAGCTGTCAGTTCATCCAGATTTTTCTTTTGAGCATTCAACTGAGCTTCCAGTAAACGAAGTTCATCCTGCTTTTTGAGAAGCTGCTCTTGCGTCATTTGAAGCTCACCAGATAATTTTTTAGTGTCCGCAAGATTTCCTTCCAGTAGTCTGTTGTATTTATCCAACAATTGTTCATTTATCTGATTCAACTTATCGTATTTGGATGTAAGGCTGCGATAGCTCGTCCCAAGAATCGATGTATCTTTTTGCAAACCATTCATGATCTTTTGATCATCAGCAAGTGTTTTGGCCGCTTCCGTTAATTTGGTATCACAATCACGGCAGGAAGTCTTTAATGCTTCTAATTCAGTTTCACATGTTTTGCGTTTGGCTTCTTCTTCTTCCAGTTTCCTTTGCGGAACACAGGAAAACAAAGAAACTGCTACCGATATGGCCACGATATAACGTAGATTCTTTTTCATCTTTTTAATTAATTAGTTCATACAAAATTATCAATAAACAAACGATTATTCACTTCCCTCTCAATAGTTTATAAACATTCAAAATGTGAATTAATCAGAAAACAAAAAAGCCGCTCATTTAATGAGCGGCTTCCTGTGAAATTCAACAGAATTATTTTTTACCTTCTGCTTTGTCTTTTTTTGGTTCAATGTACACACTTGTCATGTCGCGGTATTCCATTGCATTTGCCGGGAAGTTTTTTACGTTGGTTTGAACCAGTCTGTAG
The DNA here is from genome assembly GCA_030855265.1 of Bacteroidota bacterium. Classification (GTDB taxonomy): domain Bacteria; phylum Bacteroidota; class Bacteroidia; order 2-12-FULL-35-15; family 2-12-FULL-35-15; genus 2-12-FULL-35-15. The sequence continues at coordinate 10,150 of JALYRR010000051.1, forward strand.
TTTTCATCATAGAAGATCGGCATGATAGCACCGTCATCGATGGCTTGCTGATCTGCCTGGCGATACAGGTCAAAACGTTTTTTATCATCCACTTCGCGCAATGCTGCGGTAAAAATAGAATCGAAACGAGCGCTCTTGTAACGTACTGCGTTCAGGTAAGACTTATCTGATAATTTTGCAGGAACATGTTCTCCATAAAGCAAGGTCAGGAAAGTTTCAGGATCCGGGTAATCCGCACTCCATCCTGTTCTCCAGAACTGAGCTTTTCCTGTTTCCAGGCTTTCAAGGTGTTCCGCGAATGGCATTACGTTGATGTCTAAATCAATATTTAAATTTTCTTTCAACATTTTCATTATCACTTCAGCAGTTTGAACGTTTCTGTCGCCACCACCACTGTTGATCTGCAGAGTAAGTCTTGGAAATCCTTTTCCTTCAGGATAACCTGCCTGAGCCAATAATTTTTTAGCTTTATCCACATCAAACGTATATCCTTTTAATGCTTTTGAATCGTAATCTTTAAATGAAGGAGGCACAATTCCGTAATTTCCCGGTACTCCCTCACCCTGCAAAGTATAGTTAACAATCTTTTCGCGATCAATCGCGTAATTGAAAGCCAAACGAACTTCTTTCTTGTTAAACACATCACTCACATGCTGAAAACCGTAGTAGAAAATACTCATGGCAGGAACGACTTGCATTTCGAAAGGAGCATTTCCTTCTTTAGCATGATCAAGTTCTCCTAAAATGTCCGGAATCATTTCGATCGGCAAGCGGAAGATCATATCCAGGTTGCCTCTTTTGAACTCAAGCAATTCGGATTTTTTCTCTTTAATGAACGTGAATTTCACTGCATCCAGGTATGGAAGCTGGTTTCCGTGCTCATCTACATTCCAGTAATTCGGGTTGCGCTCAAGGATAACAGCCTCTCCTTCTTTTACACTCTTTACCTGAAATGGGCCTGTACCTACACATTTAACACGCATGTCGATACCGTATTTTTCAAATGCTTCCTGCGGATATACCCATGCGCCCGGAGTGCTTAGTATGTTCAGAAAACCTGCGAAAGGATGTGAAAGATTGATCTGTAAAGTATAGTCATCAATTACTTTGATGCCGGAAACGCCACCAGCCAAAGGCTTTTTATCAATTGTGCTCTGGTAATATTCGTTTGCTCCAACTACTCTGTCTTTAAAAGATGCTCCGAACTGTTGATTTTCAGGGCTATTTGTACACAAACGTTCAAAACAATACTTAATATCTTTTGCTGTTACTTCGCGTCCTTTACCGTCTGCGAAACTTGCATCATCATGAAATTTAACTCCTTTACGAAGGGAAAATGTCCACTGTGAAGCGTCTGCATTTTTCTCCCATTTCTCGGCAAGACAAGGAACAATCGTAAGATCAGCCTGAGAAAGCTTTACAAGTCCCTCATACACCTGGTTTGCGATGCGATGAGAAGTTACTTCAGTAATGTTCAAAGGGAACAAATTACGGAAATCTTCTACCTCATTCATACGGAAAACTCCGCCATAATACACGCCACCATTCGCTTTCTTCGATCCACCGCCTGTATTGTTTTCGCTACCGCATGATGCTAATAATCCGGCAACCAATAAAGAGTAAATTACTTTTTTCATATTACTGTATAGTAGAGTTAAAATTACATGAGCCACAAATATATAGATTATTGGCAAATTTCATATAGATTTTCAATGTTTTTGACCAGAATCTCAGGAATGCTTAAAAATCGATCTCAAGTACCACCGGGCAATGATCAGAATGCTTTGCTTCCGCCAATATCGCCACCCGCTTCATTTGTGATTCCATATTAGAGCTCACCAGATTGTAGTCGATTCGCCAGCCCAGATTTTTGGCTCTTGAATTGGCCCTGAAACTCCACCAGCTGTAGTTGTGAGGCTCTTTGTTAAAATGACGGAAACTATCCACAAACCCTGTTTTCAGAAAGGTATCGATCCATTCTCTTTCTTCAGGCAAAAATCCACTGCTGTTGACATTGCTTTTAGGATTATGGATATCAATCGGCTGATGACAAATGTTATAATCACCGCAGATCACCAGTTTGGCCCTCGTTTTCTTCAACTCATCAATGTAGCGTTGAAAATCCGCCAACCACTGCATTTTGAATGCCTGTCTCAGCTCTCCGCTGCTGCCGCTGGGATGGTAAACACTCATCACCGACACATCGCCAAAATCTGCCCTGATAACGCGACCTTCATCATCATATGCTTTCATTCCGCAGCCATACTCCACGTGATCAGGCTTGCGTTTGCTGAAGATCGCCACTCCGCTGTATCCCTTTTTCTGAGCCGGATACCAGAACAACCGATACCCGAGTTCTTCAAACGCTCCGACATCAACCTGTGAAGGCTCCGCTTTCAATTCCTGCAGGCATAACATATCTGGATTCGCGGCTTTTAACCAGTCGATTAACCCCTTGCTCATTGCCGAGCGAATCCCATTCACATTGTATGTTATAATTTTTGCCATGTTTATGCGTAT
>JALYRR010000051.1:12679-19618 GCA_030855265.1 Bacteroidota bacterium
ATTACTACTTTTAATTCTGTGATATTCCGTAAAAGCATACTGTTTATAAGCTTTCTGCTGCTTTGCTCTATCAGCTTTGCCCAATTCAAGGGCAATGGCAGGAGCAGAACCATGAGCACCGGTGACACACTCCGCCTCGACTCTCTGAGCCTGATCCCCGGCTCCGTTGAACTTCGCACCAGTGATGGAAGTCTCCTGGATACTTCCTATTACAGTGTAAAACATGCAGAAGGGTTCATTCTACTCGACCGGAAAAAAATGGCTGCCGATAAAGTAACTGCCGATAGCCTGAACGTCCAGTTTAAAGTTTTCCCCTACCTGTTTTCCGAAGAAACCAAACACAAAGATGCCGGGAAGATCAAACCCGATCTCAGCGGTGCCGCCAATCCATTCAGCTATACGATTGAAAATAAAAATGATGACATCTTTAAAATGGATGGTCTGAATAAAAGCGGAAGTATTTCCCGAGGAATCACTTTCGGAAATAATCAGGATGTGGTTGTCAACAGCAACCTGAATCTTCAACTTTCAGGTCACCTGAGCAATAATATCGATATCCTTCTTGCGGCAACCGACAATAACATTCCGATTCAGCCCGAAGGAAACACCCAGCAATTGCAGGAATTCGACAAAGTCTTTATTCAGTTATCAAATGCAAATACGAAATTAATTGCTGGAGATTTTCAATTGGGCAGGCCAAAAAGTTACTTTATGAATTTCAATAAAAAAGCGCAGGGAATCAGCTTTTCGACTTCTCTTGTCACAAATAAAGAAGAGAAAGATCTGAGCAAACACGGACTTTACAAAACATCCATCAGCGCAGCGGTATCACGCGGAAAATTTGCGCGCAACCAGATCCAGGGCGTCGAAAGTAACCAGGGACCTTATCGTTTGAGAGGAGCGGAAAATGAACCTTTTATCATCATTCTTTCGGGGACAGAAAAAGTTTACATTGATGGAAGGCTGATGGACAGAGGCCAGGAGAACGATTACATCATCGATTACAATACATCAGAGATCACCTTCACAGCGAAACAACTCATCACAAAAGATAAACGTATTGTTGTTGAATTTCAATACTCGGATAAAAACTATGCGCGCTCCCTGGTTCATTTCGGAAATGAATATGAACAAAATAAATTACGATTGAACCTGAATGTCTATTCCGAACAGGACAGTAAAAATCAGCCTTTACAACAGGAACTAAGCGCTGATCAGAAAAGATTACTGACAAGGATTGGGGATACATTATCACTGGCAGTTTCACCGAGCTTCGACAGTGTTGCATTTAACACAAACGAGGTTCTTTACCACAAAATCGATACGGCGATTGGCAGCATGGTGTTCAACGACATTTTCGTTTATGGCACCGACAGCTCCCACTACCGGGTAACTTTCAGCAATGTGGGACAAGGTTTTGGAAATTATAAACAGATCGTATCCTCGGCGAATGGAAAAGTATTTCAATGGATCATGCCGGATACAATCACAGGAAAACCCAATGGAAATTACGAACCCGTGATTCAACTGATCACACCCAAACAAAAACAAATGGTAACTGCGGGGCTGGATTATGCATTCAGCAAAAATACGCGGTTGTCGGTTGAAGGGGCTTTCAGCAAAAATGACATCAATACTTTTTCTCCAAACAACAGCAGTGATGATGCAGGTTATGGACTTAAGGTAAATTTCAGCAATATAAAACCTTTGAAACAGGATCCTGATACAGCAAAAGCTCCATTGCTACTCACTACGAACGTGAATTATGAATTTGTTCAGAAAAATTTTTCACCGATTGAGCGTTATCGAAGCATTGAATTCGAACGCGACTGGAACAGGGGCAACACCACCATCATGGCTGATCAGCACATTGCAGGGGCCGGAGCAGCCCTTTCTAAAAAAGGAATTGGAAGTGCGGGATATAAATTCAATGCATTCCTGGAAGGAGATAAATACACAGGAAATAAACATTTCGCAACCCTTAACCTGAATACAAAAGGATTGACATTGCTATATGACGGAAGTCTCCTGAATTCGGAAAGCACGACAAACACAACCTTCTACAGACACAAAAGTGGAATTGCACAAAAGATAAAATGGTTTACACTTGGATTGAAAGATGAATTTGAAGACAACCGGTTCTCGATCGGAAGAAAAGATTCTCTTCTGGCAAACAGCTACCGTTTCTGGGAATGGCAGGCTTATGCACAAAATTCAGATACCACAAAAAACAGATACGGGATCAATTACAAAGAACGGAAAGATCATGTTGCACGCACAGACAGCAGTGGAACCAGCTCTTTCAACAATTCAGCGTATGCGAAAAGTTATGGAGCGTTTCTGGAACTTACCGGCAATCCAAATAATCAGTTAAAGATCAACGGAGCTTACCGAACACTGGTTGTGGATCCAACGTTAACCATACAAAAGCCGGAAAATTCACTTGTAGCAAGGGTTGAATACAATTTACGATTATTAAAAGGGTTAATCTTCTCAGGAACATTTTATGAAATCGGGTCGGGTCTTGAGGTAAAAAAAGAATTCTCCTATATTGAAGTTGCGCCAGGACAAGGTGTTTATTATTACAACGGTGATTACAATAACAACGGAGTAAAAGATCTGGATGAATTTGAGATCGCACAGTTCAGCGATCAGGCTACGTATATAAAAGTGTTTACACCGACAAATGATTACATCAGAACTTACAGCAATCAATTCAGCCAAACGCTGATGCTGAAACCCGCTGCAATCTGGGCAGGAAAAAAAGGCTTCCGGAAATTTGTTTCGCGATTTGCCAATCAAGCCTCTTACCGCGCCGACAGGAAATCTACGGAGGACGATCTAACAGCTGCCTACAATCCATTCCTCATCATTCCTTCGGATACAAGTTCAACTCTTTTTAAAACACTCGTTACATTAAATTCTTCTTTCAGAAATACATTGTTCATTAATCAGATGAGCCCTGTATTCGGAATAGAACTGAGTTATCAGGAAGTAAGAAACAAATCTCTTCTTGTGAATGGATTTGATTCAAGGCTGAATGTATTTAAAGAATTAAAACTTCGCTGGAACATAACACCACAGTTCAACTGGAACCTGACATACAAAGACGGGAGGAAGGTAAATTCATCGCAGTTTTTCAGCAACCGCGATTACAACATAGTTTATTTCGAAGCGGAGCCAAAGTTCAGCTATCAACCCAATACCGCTTTCCGCGCAACCATTTCCTACAAATACACCGATAAGAAAAACAGGGCAGAACCAAGCGGACAAAAAGCTATTTTGCAGGATTTCGGTGCGGAGATAAAATACAATGTGCTTCAAAAAGGAAGTCTGAATTTAAAAGCCAATTACATTCAGATAAAATTTACGGGAGTGCAAAACACCTCTCTCGCTTTTGAAATGCTTGATGCTTTAAAAACCGGGAGGAACGTTACCTGGGGACTTACCTATCAAAGAACCCTTTCCAACAATCTTCAATTAAGTATAACCTATGATGGTCGCCAATCAGAAAACTCTAAAGCTATTCATACCGGCGGCGCCCAGGTGCGGGCATATTTCTAACACAACGGGAAATTTCTTTCACATAAAAAACAGCAATCAATTCATTTCAGGATTACAAAGCCTGTTAACATGGAATGTTAGAATGATTTGCTTGCATGGCACATACTTGGAGATATCTTCATAAAATAGAAATCATGAAATTGATCCCATATCTCATCGCAGGATTATCCATTGTTACAGCGTTTGCTGCCAATGCGATCTCAGGCGAATCTATCACTAAAGTTTCTGCGACCCATCAGGAAGATCAATCAAGACTACAGATAAAGCCTGAGGAACTTCCTGAAGCAGTAAAGAAAACTCTTGCAGAGGATAAATACAAAGGCTGGGAGATTTCAGCTGTTTACTGGGTAAAAAGTAAAATGGAATATTATGAAGTTTTAATGGTTAAAGAAACGGCCAGCAAAACATTCAAATTTGATAAAGAAGGCAAAGCGGTTGAAGAAGTGAAGAAAGGCTAAGAAATGTCCTTTATAAAAGACGAAGTAATCCTTCGTCTTTTTTTATTACAATCCCTGATTCGCGGTAAACCTTGCATTCTGATCGGTCAGGAAAGATTTAATCCCTGCCACCAGTGCACGTTCCTTTGATGACATTTTAAATGCCTGTGCCCGAGTAATATTTTCCTGAGCCCGTGTAAACTCATTCAACCAAACGTATGCTTCCGCAATGTTCATCAACAACATTTCAGTAACATCCTCATCAATTCTTGCTTTCTTGTTTTTGGGATTACTTTCTTTTAACGCGGTTTCCCATTTGTCAATTGCTTTCTTCAGATAATCTTCTCCCTGCGCATAAGTGATTTGCTTTCCAATAACAGCATATCCATTTTTTGCATGATTCATTCCTTCTTTTATATCATCGTATAAGGTTTTTTCATCCACAAACGCCAGTGTTACATTTCGGGAAGCATTCACGTAACCGTACTGATTATTGATATAATTATTGAATAGCTTCAATTGGTTATTCACTATGGTTTCCTGAATTCTGCCAGCTTCCATTCCTTTATTCAATTTCCACCAGGTTTCCAATTCTGCTTGTGTCGGAAAATCTTTGGAAGTATAGGCAACATAATCTGTTGTAGGTCCGTAAACTTCGTCCATTAAATATTTTCCGTCCGGTTGAATGATCTTTACTTTAAATAAATGACGATAGTTGAATTTATAAACGAACACATCCACCTCTATTGATTTACCATCAGCACCTTTCTGAGATTTTTTCTGGGTTCCTATTTTGGGTTCATCACTTTCATAACCGGATAAATTCACCTGAAATATAACTGCATTTTCAGGTAAGCGCTGAAAGCCTTCCAGTTTAATATTTGTTGTGGCAAGAAGTTCTGTATTAAATGTTCTTTCATAAACCGGTTCTTCCATTATGGGTTTTACCGGTACAGGGAGAACAGTTAAAACCGGTTTCGGCGTAACAGCCTGTTGCTGCGGCGTGAGCCTGAACCATACATTTAAAGCAATTTCATGTGCTGCGGAAAGTTGTTTGTTCGTCTCTTCGTATTGTTTCATTGCAGCAAGGAAATCTGAATCCCCTTTTGCTGACTGCGCCTGAAAGTCCGCTTTTTGTTTTTGGATTTTAGGAAGGTAATCCGCTAGAATTAAGACCTGGTAATTTTTCACCGTTTTTGGAAGAGGTGTCAATGGCAAACGCGTATACTCAACACGAACGGGAGCATAATCGATGTCCTGCGCGTACATGGATGATGCAGGAATTAAAACCACTAGGCAGAGAATGATCTTTTTCATGTGTTTCTCAGTTATTTTTGACTGTGAAACAAATTTAGTCTTTGTTTTTTAAAAAACAATTTGTTTAATCCGGGACAAAAAGAAAAGCCATCGAAGGACGGCTTTTCATTCTGCAGTATAATGCAGTATAAACGGTTAAACTGTTAGAACCATTACTATCCCTTGGAATAAACGGGATCTGAATTTCTTGGATAAGTACGCTCTTCTTCAAACCGTCCATCTTCTTTATGAACCTTTAAAGAGCCGCCTTTCTCCTTTACATATTTTGTAGAGAATTCCATGGCTTCTCTTTTTGTAGCAAAAAATTTTATTCCTCGTTTTTCGCCTTCTTTTTCAAGTAACCATCCACCTTTGGATGTTACCAAGTGATATGTCTCCATAATATATATTTTAAACGTTCATTTAATGCGTTACTGAATATAATATGAAGCGAAAGCTATACCAAAGGGAAAAACTTCATTGCTGACAATATATATAGAATTCACTTTATTATTATATCCTTTATATCAACCACTACATGGGATGCAGAGGGACAACATCGAAAGTCATGCGTATTATAATAAGTGAGTTTTAACATTTTTTAAGGTTAATCAACCATTCTGAATCACTCAATCAAATTTATTCGGGGTGATTCAACCTCCATTTGTCCTCTTTAATTTACACTCAAAAATTAATGAAATTTCAGTTGAAAAATTTCAACCCTTTCTAACAACCTTTCACCTATATGCATGGGTTATATTTCTACAGATTAATAAAGAAGAACTAATTAGCAAAATTTGCCAATTTTTTAATATCCTCCCTGAAATACCAGTAAAATATGCAAATTCAAATGAAATGGTAACAATCAAAATATATAAACGTACAACATGGCATCGTTCTTTATAATTCCCCAGTATGACTTATACTTATACTCAAAATAAGCTGCTCTTTTCATTTTTCATCCTAACAGGGCTGATCTATATCCGCTTATTCGGTTTTTATACTATAAAAAACGAATCGGAGCCAATCGACCTTGAACCAATTCCTGCATTTGATCTTACTGAAATAAAACAACGTGGAAAGCTCATCGCTCTCACCGATAATAGTTCTACTTCATTCTATATCTATAAAGGGGATTCCATGGGATACGAATACGACCAGCTACGTGCATTCGCCAACGAAATAGGCGTCGAACTTCAGATGGTTGTCGCAAAAAACATGGACTCCATATTTAATCAACTTAACAATGGAGAAGTGGATATCGTTGCCGCCAACCTCACTGTTACTCAGGAACGAATGGAGATTGTGGATTTTACCGATCCATTGATGCTGATCCCACAGGTGCTGATCCAACGTAAACCGGAAGGCTGGGAGAAAATGACGAAGGACGAACTTCAGGCTTCACTCATCCGAAACACAACAGATCTAAGCGGGAAGAGTATTGTGGTTAGAAAAGGATCTTCTTTCTATTCAAGATTAAAGAACCTTGAAGAGGAAATCGGTGAACCGATTCATGTTATTGAAGCTCCGGGAGATATTGAAACAGAGGAACTGATCGCCAAAGTTGCCAAAGGTGAAATTGATTTTACCATTGCAGATGAAAATGTCGCACTAAGCAATCAGACCTACTACTCCAATATTG
>JALYRR010000229.1:0-5006 GCA_030855265.1 Bacteroidota bacterium
GGTCAGGTGTGTATGATGCAGCTGTTGAAGCACTGTATCCGTTGATATCGCAAATGTAAAGTGCGTTTGCACAAAGGTCATTGGTAGGAGAAGAAACACATATTCCGAAATTCCCCGCGGTGGCTCCATAGCCCCAATACCTGAGATATACAGTTGCGCCGGGAGTAAGTCCTGTTGCAGCAATATAAGGCTTCAGGTCATTTGTAGTGCCCGGATAATTATTGTCATCATCACAGGTGATTTGTGTGAGTGCTCCGCACGTTCCGGAATACAAAGCCATAACACCATCTGTAATTCCAAAAGCTGGTTGAGGAGTGATGTATAAATTTCCGGTGGCAGGAACAGTAATGCTGAACCATACATCTTTTGAAGTTGCTGAAAATCCTCCAATACCGGGTGCTGATCCACCACAACCTGCAGGCGTTGGTGCTGTAGCCGTAGAAGCTGTTGCTCCGGTAGTAGTAAAATTCAGGTAGTTACAGGCCGAAGTAACCGCCGGCAATGCAATTGCTGAACATGGTTCGTCATTGGTGGGAACGGCTGTTGGGGTTCCGGTAACGCAGATGTCAAACGCTGCTCCGCCTGTAGCCGAATAATAATCATACACTCTTATAAAATAGGTTGAGCCCGGAGTTAAACCAACGGCATTGATCACTTCATTGCCATTGGTAAATGCCACATCCACGCAATACAAGGAGGTGGAAGCTGCACATGTTCCTGAAAACATCTGAACCACAGGATCCATTGCAGAAGACGGATTAACAGTGATTGTTTGTACAGAATTGGTTGCTACAAAAGAATACCAAACATCATCATCTGCGGTTCCTGCACAACCTACAGAGGAAAGTGTTGCACCAACAGTTGTTCCTGCTGTATTTACACAGGCGAGATTTACTGAAAGAGGGATCGCGCCACTGCAATTATTATTGGAAGGTGGAGGAGGAGGAGTGGTGACACAGGTGGTAAAAGTGGATGATCCGGATCCTATCCCATAATGATAGATACGGATCGTATAAACTGTTCCGATTGTAAGTCCGGTTGCATAAATAGTTTCGTTAACTCCATTGCCTCCGAGATCCTGACAGGCAATAGTGGCGAGGGTTGCGCAAGATCCTGAAAGGAGCTGAACAACCGGGTCATAGGTTGCTGATGGAATTACATTGATTTGATGACTGGTTGCAGTAGCCGTAAATTTGTACCATACATCATCATCAGCGTTTCCAACACATCCGCTTATGCTCAGTGTAGCACCGGCCGAAGTTCCTGAAACAGGAGAGGCACAGGATGCAGTAACTGGAAGTGTAATGGCTGAAGAACAATTATCTGATTGGCCGTATGAAGAGGAATACAAAAGGATTCCGGCAACTACGAAAAGTTGAGTGAGTTTTTTCATCAGTGGTCAGGAATTAATTTTGGACTGGAGTTTCTTCCTGAGTCAGTTCGAAAGGGCTGAGCTGGCTTTGGATGATGGCTTCTTTCAGATCAACAATGTTGAAAAGGATATCGCCTTCATTCGTTTGTTGCTTTTCAATTACAACAACAATGATTTGTCCTTTTCCTTTGTCGGCTTTGAATTCTGATTTTACTTCTGTCACACCTTTGAGTGAACTAACTTTTCTTTTCAGGTTTTCGATCTGAGATTCAGAATTCACCCCTTCAAAGGAATAATAATAGGTCTTTTTGATTTCCAGAGGAATGCGTTCAGTTTGAGCATTAACCGTAAATGAGCAAAATAAGGCAATGATTGCCGTGAGCAATAGGCGATGGAGTTTCATGAGTAATGTTTAGTCTTACAAAAATATAATAAATTTTTGACAGGTTTCTCAATAGGTGTAAAATAAAAAAGTCCTCCGGGGTTCCGGAGGACTTTTCTATAAATTAAGTGATGATTACTTGTTAACAGTTTTTGCTAACTCAGCACCAGCTTTGAATTTTGCTACTTTTTTAGCAGCAATTTTGATAGCCTTACCAGTTTGTGGGTTACGGCCAGTTCTTGCAGCTCTTTTAGAGATAGAGAAAGATCCGAAACCTACTAATGCAACGCGGTCACCTTTTTTAAGTGCTTTTGTTGTAGCGTTTACGAATGCATCAAGAGCTCTTTGAGCATCTGCTTTTGTCAATTTTGTTTCTGCTGCGATAGCGTCTACTAATTCTGCTTTGTTCATTTGATTTAGTTTTTTAAGGGTTAAACATTAATTATTTTACTTGAACAGGAACAAAATTAGTCCTATTCCCTGTCTGTGCAACATTCAGGGCACAAAAAAGCGTTTTTTGTTGATAAATCGTGTTTTTGTTAATAACTGCCCCCGAAATGGCACATATAGTTATGTTTCAGGTTATGAGGTTTGCGAACCTGTATTTATTGCTAAGATGCAGACTGGCTCTGCCCTGTAACGTCCCCGATTGGGATTAAAATCAATACAGGTTTATCCTTTTCTATAGAACAGTCCAATCGCTGGTCAGTGGAAATCCTCTTAAAAAATCAGCAACAGGCATTCGCTTTTTTCCTGATATCTGAAGCTCTTCTATTATAATGTATCCATTCTGCACCGCGATTTTGAAAATGGTTTTAGCATCTGTAGTAATTGATTTTACTTGATGACCATGGGTACAAAGTTCTTTTCTACTGATGAAGATCTTAAAAGGAAATACTTTACCATCCGGAGATAGGAGATCCGTAAAGGCTGCCGGATATGGACTTAATCCCCTTATATGATTGTGAATTTCTTCTGCCTCCTTCAGCCAGTTGACCCGGCAATCCTCCTTAAAGATCTTGGGTGCATGCTTTTCTTTCTCTCCTGCTGCAATCAAAATGTCCTGAGCTGTTTCTGTATATGATCCGGCTTCAATGGCTCTCACTGTTTTTAAAACAAGGTCAGCGCCAATGATCATTAATTTATCATGGACTTCTCCCGCACTTTCATTTTCGTTGATCTCCACTTTTTCCCTGAAAATAATTTTACCTGTATCAATTTCATGCTGCAGGAAAAATGTACTTACACCTGTCTCTGTTTCTCCATTCATTACCGCTCTGTTAATTGGAGCAGCTCCGCGATATTGAGGCAATAAAGACCCATGAAGATTAAACGTTCCTTTTGGTGGCATGTTCCAAACAACTTCGGGAAGCATCCGGAAGGCAACTACAATCTGAAGATCTGCTTTCAGGTTTCTTAATTCATCAAGAAAATGTTCTTCCTTTAATTTCTCCGGCTGTAGAATTTTTAAACTTCTTTCTGTTGCGTATTTTTTTACAGCGGATTCCTGCAGTTGTTGTCCGCGGCCTGCGGGCTTATCCGGAACCGTCACAACAGCCACAATGTTACATCCGCTTTTAACTAACAAGTCCAATGAAGCTACCGCAAACTCAGGTGTCCCCATAAATACAATCCTCATCTCACTCATCGTTTCTGATTTCAATTTCGGTGATATTAACTATTTCTCCTGTCATACAAATTCCTACCGCACCTTTTTTAACAGCATATTTTACCCATACTTTCAACTGATCTTTTTGAAATTCAGAAGTTAAATTGACAGGCTGCAATTTTTTTTCGTTTTCAAGTTCCATGATCCAGGTACATCCGTCAATGAGATGATTCTTTATCACAGCTTTTTCAAAACCTACCCATGATCTTGTTTCTTCAGGTTGTTTTTTCTCTCTGGTAAATAGTCCGCATGAATTAAAAAGACTGAGCAGAATAAAGACGGATAATATTGAAGCAATATGTTTATGTTTGTTTTTCATTGAGGATATTTGTAATGCAAAACTAAATGAATATTGAATGAATTATTCAAAGTTTTTAAAATTAATCGCCGGGCCCGGACTTGCAGCACTTATTTATTTGAGTGTGGACCTTGTGCCGGGTAAACCACTCGTTACCTCCATGGCTGCAATAGGAGTATGGATGGCTGTCTGGTGGCTTTCAGAAGTTGTAAGCCTTGCGGTAACAGCTTTGCTTCCCATGATTTTTTTTCCTATCCTGGGTATTGCGGATTCAAGGACCACTGCTTTTCAATACATGGACCCTATCATATTTTTATTTATAGGAGGATTCATTATTGCTTTCGCAATTGAACGATGGGAACTTCACCAGCGAATTGCTCTCCGTATCCTTATGAAAGTCGGTACAAGCCCTGCGAGGATCCTTTTTGGAGTCATGCTTACCTCTTACCTCATATCCATGTGGATCTCCAATACAGCCACTGTGATGATGCTTTTATCCGCAGTTCTGGCAGTGATTGTTCAGATCGAAAAACATTTTTCCGAGGAAAAACATTCTCATTCCATGTCAACCGCATTGCTTATCGGACTGGCGTATTCAGCTACGATAGGAGGAATGGCAACGCTCGTGGGAACACCCACAAATATGATCTTTCTTCGTGAATACACAGAGAAATTTCCGGACAATCACGATATGAATTTCTTTGCCTGGTTCAGGATCGGATTTCCTGTTTCCCTCGTGTTTCTGTTTGTTGCTTTTTTTGTTTTGAAAAAAATGTTCATCCATAAAAACACCAAACTCTCTCTTGAAAAAGAATATTTTGGAGATGCTTATAAGCGGCTTGGTAAAATGAGCTACGAAGAACGGATGGTTTCATTCATTTTTATTTTAACTGCTGTTTTATGGTTTACCCGATCGAACATTGATTTCGGAATATTTACGATGCATGGCTGGGGAAATCTCTTTAAGAATAAAAGTTACCTGCATGATAGTACTGTCGCACTGGTGATGGCAGTTCTTCTGTTCCTGATTCCTTCCAAAAAAGAAAAGGGTAAGGCATTACTTAGTTGGGAGGATGTTCAGAAACTACCTTTTGATGTGGTATTACTTTTTGGAGGAGGATTCGCGCTGGCAAAAGGATTCGAATTATCCGGCCTTAGCGGATGGATGGCCACACAATTAAATTTCACTCCGGAAACAAATATTTATCTGCTTGTTTTCGGGTTGTGTATACTTGTTGCTTTTATCAGTGAGTTTGCTTCGAATGTGGCATGCATTCAATTAATG
>JALYRR010000229.1:5016-5760 GCA_030855265.1 Bacteroidota bacterium
CTGTTCTGCTGGTCATTCAGCAAACGATCCAGGTACATCCACTTATCCTGCTGATTCCTGCAACACTGGCTTCTTCACTGGGCTTTATGCTTCCAGTAGCAACGGCACCTAATACTATTGTGTTCGGAAGTGGGCGACTTAAAGTAAAGGATATGCTTAGAGCAGGATTTACTTTGGATGTTGCAGGAATACTTTTGGTTACTGCATCTGTATGGATTATCCTGAAAATGTATTCGTAATAAAAAATAGCCTATTTTTATCCGGAATTAATCACTTTGTTAAATAAAAAGCATGAAAAAAATAGTGTTGATGATTGCAGCGATTGCGCTGATCTTAAATGCAAATGCACAAGACAAAGCATTTGAAAAAGGGAATGTTGTGGTTGGCCTTGGTGCCGGCCTCGGTATCTACAAAACGAAGATTCATTCTGAGCAAACCTATGGAGGAATTAAATATTCGGATGATACTACTGACGCAGCTGCTTCAGCAATTTTTCCTCTGATGGTGGAATATGGAGTAACAAACTGGTTGGGGATAGGCGCAAAATTCGCTTTCTCAAATTATTTTGAAGAAACTGATTCCATATCCGGCAGGAAAGCCACCACTCGTGCAATTGATGCAGGATTACTTATTAATTTCCATCTTGTTAAATCAAGACGTTTTGATATGCCCATCGTTGTGAATGTAGGTTATTCCAATTTCAAAATTTCCAACAATGATATTTACGACAGTCAGGCAAAAGAC
>JALYRR010000230.1 GCA_030855265.1 Bacteroidota bacterium
ACTTCCGATTCGGCATCCGGAGTAATCTTCTCTTTGGCCAAAATTGAAAGTGCAATCTGATACATTTCTTCCGGCGCATAATCGTTGAAGTGAAATGTTCTGTCGAAGCGGGATTTAAGACCCGGGTTCGAAGCAATGAACTCATTCATATTATCCGTATAGCCGGCAACGATCACTCCGAACTGACCGCGAAGATCTTCCATTCTTTTCAGGATCACCTGGATGGCTTCCTGGCCAAAATCATTTGTACCTCCTTTGTTAGAAAGTGCATACGCTTCATCAATAAAAAGAATTCCACCCATGGCTGCATCGATCTTCTCGCCCGTTTTAATGGCGGTCTGACCTACAAATCCTGCCACAAGGCCTTCTCTGTCAACTTCAATTACATGTCCGCGCTCAAGCAATCCCAATCCTTTGTAGATCTTCGCAATGATGCGCGCAACTGTTGTTTTTCCTGTTCCGGGATTTCCGGTAAAAATGCTGTGCAGAGAAAATTTATTTAATACATCACGCCCTGTTTCTTTGTAAAAGCGAACAAGCTTCACGAGTTCGTTGATCTCTTCTTTTACATTGTCCATTCCTGTTAATGCATTCAGCTCGCCCAAACCTTCTTTCAAAAGTTTTTCATTCACTTCAAGTTTAAGTTTCTTTCTGCCTTGTCCTTCAAAAACTTTTTCAAGGTCATTCACTTCAATAGTAGAAAGTATCTCGTTGGAAAGATTGGCTACATCCGGATGATTCATCAAACGTAAACCAAGATTCATTTTGGCTTCATCCACCACAGAATAAACGTAGCGTGCATTTCCGAATGCATTGTCGCGTGTACGGTAAGCCTCCACAAGCATTTCAGAAAGATATACTTTTGCTTCCGCAGTGAGATTCACACCTTTTTTGCTGCTGGCAAGTTCTGCGATCTGCGCCATTTCTTCGGGCAGGTAATCTTCAAATGTGAAGTAATGACTGAAGCGCGATTTTAATCCCGGGTTGGAATCCACAAAATTCTTCATCTCTTTCGGATAGCCTGCGCACATGATGGCAATGTCACCGGTTCCATCCGACATTTCCTTGATGAGGATCTCTAATACTTCATGTCCGAAATCATTGGAATCTTCTTTAGTTCTTGTGAGAGCATACGCCTCATCAATAAATAAAATTCCACCTTTCGCTTCTTCTATGATCTTTTTAACTTTCGGCGCGGTTTGCCCGATATACTGAGCAACAAGATCGGAGCGATCCACCTCTTTTACATGGCCTTTGGAAAGCAATCCCATTTTTTTGTACAGTCGGCCTAGCATATTAACAACGGTGGTTTTTCCGGTTCCGGGATTGCCGGTAAATACACTATGCAGATTTATCTTTCCTGCATCATCAAATCCTTTTTCTTTTCGAAGCTTAATGAAATTGATGTAATTTATATGATTGCGAATATTTTTCTTTACCTCTTCAAGTCCAATTAGTTCGTCCAGCTTAGCCAATAACTGATCAATTGTTTCTTCGGCAGGAGTATCTGTCGTAACCATAGCCTGGGAGTATGCCTGTTCAGCAATTGTAAGAGGCTGAAGAACTCCTTCTTCACTAACATCACCCATTTCAAAGGGGATGAGAGCAACAAGCGTGTCCATGAAAACGATCTCTACGGTGTATTTATCATCTTTCCATGAGCCTGCGGATTCACTTCCCCAGCCGGCATCAAATGTATAGATGGTATCGTGCTTTCCTTTTTCGATGAAGCCAGTGCGAAGACTTTGACCTTTGGGCTGACCTGCATCATCGTAAAAGTTGAATGAAAATTCATAATTCCATTCGTTAGTTGTCTTCGTTTTTATTTTGAATTCCACCCAGAGATATGGTGTTTCATTTCTGTTCAGTTTTTTAAAATAAGTGCGTTCTTTTATGTTCCAGCCATCGTAAGGACCGGCATACAACTTTACGGATTCAACAGAAAAATACGGATTATTAGTTGTGGTAACCTTCCCGACATCCTCGACAAAAAACTTTTTAGATCCTACGAACTCGTCATCGATATATCCTTCCCACACGTAATCACCTTTGAACCAGAAAGTACCTTCTGTTGGTGTTCCCCAGCCATCGCGAACATATACAATGTTCTCATCCATTTTAATTGTAAGCGTGGAATCGAGGCTGCACAATTCAGTTCGTTTCCCGCCTTCGAGCGAAAAAGCCTTGAGGGTGATCTTTGCGTTCCAGTCCTGCTCATCAAACAACTTGTTATAAAAAGCAAATTCTGTCCGGAGATAAGTTGTTTCCATCTTGTCAAAGACTGTCCTGTACTTTTTTGTCGCGTTCGCCATCCATTCATCAGATGAATAGACCTTCATGTCCTTGAACTTATAATTTTTAGCCATTCCTGGTAGTTTTATTTCAGTACTAAGTTAGGGAAAAACTGTAAAAAATGCCTTAGAAATTATCTACAAAATTATATCTGAAATACATCGAATTTTTGGGGCAGTAAAAATATTGAATACGTAAAATTGGCCAAAGATTCACGGATGCCATTATTGAATTTTTCAGATTAGAAAATTAAAAATCTGTGAATCCGTGGCAGAAAAAAAGAAAAGCTTAAAATGGCCACAGATTCACGGATGCCAATATTGAATTTTTCAGATTAGAAAATTAAAAATCTGCGAATCCGTGGCAGAAAAAAAAAGGAAAGCTTATAATGGCCACGGATTCATGGACTGTGTGGAAAATTTAGACTTTAAAATCAAAAAAATTGTGAAGCTGCGGCAAAAAAACGGAAACCCCTATTGGCCACAAACCCGCCTGCCGACAGGCAGCTGTGGCAGTAAATAAAAAACCCGTTGCGGGTGTGCAACGGGAATTTTATTAATTAGATAAATTCTCTCTAAACTAAATCTAATTATTAATAATTGCCCTGGGCAATAGCCTTCATGGAAGGGTTGGATGTAGAGTGCTCTGCAACCATTTTTCCATCTATATATAATTGAACCTGTACCGGCAAATGCGACGGCGAGGAATTGGCAGCTTCCACATAAAAAAAGTTTCCGCTGTTATATTCAAAACTTACGACTTTATTGTTGCGGGTGACAGTTTCAGTTACCATTTCAAGTTTTCCATCGGAATTCGGGAATAAATAGGATGTGACCGCCTGGGCAGATGTGATCTGGATCACATATTCAACTTTGATTGTTTTTGGAGCTGCAGGAGTTGATGGTTGTAATTCTGATTCTTTTTTACATGAAACACTGAAAACACTGATCAGCATTGATAATCCGAGGAATAAATTTTTCATTTTTTGTTTTATACTGTTAATTCGAGTGCAAAAGTACTCTTTTTCAACTACAAAACAAATATTCATCGGGAGATTTACAGGATTCGACGGCAAAATAACTCTCAACACCTACAATCACCAGATCCAAACTCTATTGATCTCGTGCTATTTAAACCTTAAAAATGAGTGTTCAATTCCTTGTAGGCGGCAGAGGTTTCCTCTTTGAGGCGCTCAATAATGTGATTGCAGGTTGTAATATCATTAATGAGTTCCACGCTTTGTCCGGCACACCATAAGGTTTGATAATTCCCCGGCTTAACAGATTGCTCCAGTTTTTTCATTCCGCTGAGCTGAACCCACATTTTGAAATATTTTTTGGTCCTGGAATTATTGCTGAGCATTCTTTCCATCCAATTTTGCTTGTATCCTATCTTCTTCGCAAAAGGAGTATTGATAATGGTGCAGGGTGTTCCTGAGATCTTATCTGTAAGAACAATATCATTCATCTTTGAACTTACGATCGCGTTCTTATATTCCTGGCTAACTCCCGCCTCCATACAGGCTATAAAACGGGTGCCCATGGAAACTCCAGCTGCTCCCATTGCCAGCATGGATAAAATTCCCGCTCCGGTTGCAATTCCTCCTGCCGCAATCACAGGGATCCCGGGGAAGTTTTCATGCAAAGAAGGTATAAGAACCTGTAGCGTATTCGGACCTGCATGTCCGCCGGCACCCTGACCTACCGCAATAAAACCATCACAACCCAGATCGGCGCACTTCTTCGCATGCTCGATATTAGTTACATCACAAAACACTTTTGCTCCATAACTATGCGCTTTCTCTATCACTTCTTTTGGACTCCCGAGTGAGGTTATGTAAAAGGGAACTTTCTTCTCTACACAAACTTTCAGATGTTTCTCATATAAAGGATTGGTCCGCTGCACGATCAGATTCACACCGTACGTTCCGTTTACTTTCAGATTGCTTTTTTCAAGATTTAATTCATCAAGAACTTTTTCCAATTCCCCATCCTGCCGGAAATTCAGACTCGGAAAAGCAGCAGCGATCCCACTCTTCATTCCTGCGTTTAACATGGCTGTATTGCTTACCAAAAACATGGGCGCCATGATCAGCGGGAAATCAATATTTAAAAGTTCTGTGAGTTTTGTTTTCATTTGATCGGGAATTTATTGTGCTGAACCGGTAAAAAAATCTATTTTTGGTAGAACGAAATTAGACAAAATAAAATTAGCGCTATGGCAATTACACGGGTCTTCGACATCATTCCTCAGCTTCTTGAAAAATACAACAAGCCGAATGCACTTGCAGCAAAAGAAAACGGAAAGTGGGTTACCTACTCTACACAGGAATTTGCTGACAATGTAAACAACCTGAGCTACGGCTTACTAAATCTTGGTCTTGAGAAAGATGAAAAAATTGCCATTATCGCCAACAACCGGCCGGAATGGAATTTTACTGATTTCGCTATTCAGCAGGCAGGTGCCGTGAGTGTACCTATTTATCCAACCATCAGTGAAAACGACCTCAATTTCATTCTGAATGATGCAAAAGTGAAATACATTTTTGTATCGAATTCCGAGATGTATACCAAGGTTAAAAATGTTGTTGCCAATGCTCCGAGTGTAAAAGGAATCTACACCTTCAATAAGGTAGAAGGCGCAATGCACTGGCAGGAACTTGTCAATTCAGGAAAAGCATCTCCCAAAGCAGCTGAAGTTGATAAGATCAAAAACAGCATCAAACCAAACGATCTTTTAACCATTCTCTATACATCAGGAACAACAGGCAATCCCAAAGGTGTAATGCTTTCTCATAACAATCTTATCAGTAATTCACTGGCCTCTCAGGACCTTTGTCCTTTCCGCGCTGATTGGAAAGCACTCAGCTTTCTGCCGCTGAATCACGTGTATGAGCGAATGTTGACTACTTTATACTTATATAAAGGAATCTCGATTTATTATGCAGAAAGCCTTGAAACGATCGGCGATAATCTAAAAGAAGTAAAACCGGAAGTCTTCTCTACTGTTCCGCGTCTGCTTGAAAAAGTTTACGATAAGATCGTTGGAAAAGGCGGGGAACTTACAGGAATAAAAAAGTCGCTGTTTTTCTGGGCATTGGATCTGGGACTAAAATACGAACTGAACGGTGCCAATGGCGCCTGGTTTGAATTCAAATTAAAGATCGCGCGCAAACTCATTTTTTCTAAATGGAAAGAAGCGCTCGGTGGAAACATTGTAGCAGTTGTATCAGGAGGAGCAGCGCTTCAGCCACGACTTGCACGTGTATTTAATGCAGCAGGAATTACGGTTCTCGAAGGTTACGGATTAACTGAAACCTCGCCCGTTGTTGCGGTAAATAACTTCCAGCCAAACAGCATCCGTTTTGGAACTGTAGGAACTGTGATTAAAGATGTAACTGTGAAAATTGCGGAAGATGGAGAGATCCTGGTAAAGGGGCCAAATGTAATGCTTGGTTATT
>JALYRR010000231.1 GCA_030855265.1 Bacteroidota bacterium
GGCTGGCATCATTCTATAGCTTTAGATTACAAAGGAAACATCTGGGTGTGGGGTTCTGATCCGGCTTTTCAATTCAAAGAAGAAACAAAAAAATACTATGACCGTCCTACTCTATTAAAAGGATTGCCAAAATTCGAAAAAATTGCCTGCGGAAGCAGGCATTCTCTTGCCATTGATGAAAATAAAAATGTCTGGGGCTGGGGGAAAAACCATTTTGGAATGCTGGGAACCGGGGACACCATTTCACATTCTACACCAATTTTGATAAAGTCGCTTGAAAATATTGTTGAAATCGGAGGAGGATGTTTTCAGTCAATTGCAGTTAACTCAAGTGGTAAGATCTTTACATTTGGAGACAATCCTTCCGGTCAGCAAGGCATCGGAAATTTCTCAAGATGTTATTCTCCAACAACCATGAATCTTGACATGAATGGGACAATAGCTCCTGATACTTCACCAATCTTAAAGTCAAAGACTGTTCCCCCTGTACAACTAAAAACGGCAAGCATCGCCGAGACTTCATTTAATACAGACACTGTATTTAAAATTTTTAAATACCTGCTATTTATGAGCAGTGTTATATTAAACATTGTTTTATTTAGAAAACTAAAAAAACTTTAATAATATAATATGAAACATGATATAAAAACACACAAAGTTTTGTAGACATTCCGGAATACAGCTTTAACCCGATAGAGATTACCGTTTTATCCAAAGGAACCTTAATGAATCTAACCACCCCGGCCAAACAATAAATTTCCCCTATCCTCCGTTATGCCCTAAAATAAGCAGCATGCGATTAGTTACTCTGCTCCTCTTTCTCAATTGCATAAACACTCTTTCCGCACAGAGCAAACTTTATATGGAGGAGATCGGCTTCCTATATAAATCCAGCGCTTTAACTTACAAAGATCTTGATCAAATAAGAAAGATCTGGGAGATCCTTCCTACAGAAACAAGTGTTCAACTAATTCTCGTATCAGATAAAGAAATAAAAAAACTGAAACCTCAGCAACTCGTCACACTCTCAAAAGAAAGAGCCACTGCCATCAGCAGGTTCTTAACCACACAAAAGATTGTTAGTCCTTACGATATTGAACTCAACCTTCACAACTTCACTGAGAAAGAAAAAGTTCATGGAAGTAAATCTTCTATTAAGCAGATTGTGAGAGATCCTTATAAAGTCTACTCCCTCATCTTAAGTAAAGAGGTTCCACTATGTTTTAATTATACAGATGCGGAAAGGATAGCACTGAGTTCGAAATCTCCATCAACCTTTTCTGTGAATGCAAATGAAAGCGCCGTGATTAAAGGTCCTGAAGGTGTGATAATCTCCATCTCTCCAAATTCATTCGTCCTTCCGGAAGAGAATAAAGCAGCTGAGATCAACATTCAGCTCTGGGAATTTCTTTCAACGGAAGATATCATCCGGGCCGGGCTCAGCACTATGAGTTCGGGACGTTTGCTGGAAACAGGAGGAATGATCTACATTACGGCAAAGCACAATGGCAGTTGCTTAAAGTTATTACGAAGCGCAAAAATTACAGTGCAATTTCCCACCTATTCACGGGTCGACAGTATGCGCCTTTTCAAAGGAGTACCTTTACCACTTGTGATCGACTGGAAGAAAACGGATAATGTGAATCAATCTGAAAGTCCGACTACAACAGAGTCAATTCCTGATATGGAAGGAGGCGAAAGAGCCCGCCTCAGCTATTATGTGTTGTCTGCAAGCGGTTTAGGCTGGATCAACTGTGATCGGTTTTATGATGTAAAAGAGAAAACAGATCTTGCTTTTACATTAAAAGGGAATTTTAAAGGTTATGTCGGTCTTGTTTTCACAGAGCTGAATTCTGTCCTGCCAGGTGATATTGTCAGGCAAACAGAAAACAATGTGATCTTTAAAAATGTTCCGAAAGGAATGGAAGTGGTTGCGCTGGTTTATGCGTTTTCTACCGACATTAAAAAAGTGTTTTACGCGAAACAAAAAATATTTGCAGGAGATCTGCCGAAGGAAGAATTAAAATTGCAGGAAGGAACGGTGGCGGAGTTCAAACAATTTTTGAAAGAGATTAAAGATTAAATTTCTATTGTGTGATCACTTTAATCTCAGTCCTTGGTTCCGTTTCCCCTTTCGGCAGCGGAAAGCCTTTGGAGGTAAGCGGAGTTAATATGCTCCCGGTAGTCTTTAGATATTTAACAATTGCCTTTGCTCTTCGTTTGGCAAGTCCGGCGTCTTTATCGTATGAGCTCACTTCGAATTCTACAAAGGGATGATTGTTAAGTTGAGAAGTAACTTCATTCAAAATTTTTTGGGAACCTGCTGATAAAACATCGCCGTTTTCAAACTGTAAATTTTTAATTTCAATCACTTGTCCGGTCGACAATGAATCCGGCATTTCAAAAAGCGCTTCTGCTACCACTGCTTTCATTTTCAACGAATCGGCCGGCAGCATTCTCTTTCTTACAGAAATATCATCGAGGTAATAATAAGCTTCTGCGGATTCAAAAATCGACATCTTGTTCTTCTTCACAAAATCATCTTTGATCTTGGTTCGGAAATTCCCAATTATGATGTACTTCTCACGACCATGAGCCACATAATCTCCGAGGATTGGGATCCATCCGGAAGTGCCGGTAATTCCTTTTTTATAGGTAGTGTCAATAATCGCATCCGGATTAAAACCCATGGCCACTTTGAATGGTTCATCAGAAAAGTAAACACCCAATTGCTTCACTGCCACGGTTACACTTTCACTCTCCAGAATTCTGACATACATCCGGTAATGATAGGTGGCTCCCCTTTCCAGAGGCTCATTCAATTTTACATATAAATATTCCTTGTGATTTTTTTGGAAACGCAGCCCCGCATAACCAACACCGTTTCGGGCTCCTCTGAATCGGGAAGTATCGCGTTTATCCGGCTTTAGGTAGTAATCGCCTCCTTTACCTTTCACATTGGTAACAAATGAAATTCCGGCATACTGATCCACCGTTTCAATTCCAACCCAGGGCATGGCATTTTTGATATCGGCAGATTTGGTTTTATGCAGTTCAAAACCGGGATTAGGAACCAGATTTTTTCCAAACTTTTTCTGAGCCTGGCATAAGCACGAAAGTCCGGTTAATAGGGCAAAGAGAACTGCTATTTTAATCCTTGTTGTTTCCAACTTGTTTTTGAACGGATTTCATGAATTTACTAATTGTGTTCAGGTCAAAAAAAAGCGCCCATTGAATGTGCGCTCCCTTTTTGTTTTGAATTCTTATCCCATATGACTCGCCACAGCGGAGAATGTTACCTCATCCCTCCCTAATTTTGAGATGATACGCATATGTGATGCGAATGCTTTTCCAAAAGTTTCATTGTATATATAAGGAACACCAAATTCTTTGGCTGTTGCTTCTACGATCGGAGCAATCTTCGGGTAATGCACATGGCAGATCCTCGGGAACAGGTGATGGATGGCCTGGTAATTCAACCCGCCTACATAATAAGTGATGAACCAGCTATCGCGGGAGAAATCGGCTGTTGTTTCCAACTGGTGGATCGCCCATTCGTTCTCGATATTCCCTTTTTCATCCGGCATCGGGAATTTCGTTTCTTCAACCACATGCGCCAGCTGAAATACGATGCTCAGGATCAATCCGGCAATGGTGTGCATGGTAAGGAACCCGATAATCACATATACCCAAGATATATCAAGGACAACGATCGGCAACACGATCATATAAGTAAAGTAGACAGATTTCCAGAAAATGATCCGGGCAAGAGTAAGCGCCTTTTGAGCTGTGCTGTCGCGATGCTGGCCTTCTTTATTGAATTGAATGTACTGAACAATGTCTTTCGCCATGATCCAATAAAGAGACATGATCGAATAGAAAAAGAACACATAAATCACCTGAAAACGCTGAATAGGCTTGTAATCACCGGCAGGAGAAAAGCGCATGATCACTTTATTGTCGATGTCGCGGTCATGCTCATATATATTAGTATAAGTATGATGAAGGATATTGTGCTGAGTCTTCCAGTTACGGTTGTCGCCACCTACAAAGGTGAGTGACATAGCGATCAGCTTATTGATAGTGGGATTTGCAGAATAAGCATCATGATTAGCGTCGTGCATTACGCTCATCCCGATTCCGGCTAATCCGAGTCCCATCACAGCGCTACATGCCCAAAGGCCCCAAACACCCAATGTTTGGCTGTAAATAAGCGCGACAGGGATAAAATAAAGGGAAAGCATAACAATGGTCTTGAAAACCATGTTGGCATTGGCATGCTGGGAAATGTTGTTTTCCGTGAAGTAGTTATCGACGCGGGTTTTTAAAGTATTGTAAAATTGAGTCTTATCCTTATTAATGAACTTTATTTTCTGTTTCATGCTATTAATTTGAGAGATCTGGTTATTTGATTCCTTAATTCAAAGATAATCAATTTTCATATAAACAACAACCTGCATTTCGACAAATTGCCCATTCCACCTTACAGATTTACGTCCATTCGCCTGTAAAACGGAAGCATGGAGCAGATGAAGAAAGCGGAGAAAAATATTCCTAAATAACTCACATCATTTATACTTATCAGGAGCAATTGTTTTAGAAAAAAGATGACGATATAAAGACTGACACCCCATCTCTTCATGTGCCAGATCCCGATAAATGAAATGAAGCTCGCAGCCACAATGAGCCCGAATAACGCAGGATACCAGTCGCCCAGCCGCTTTACGGAAGGAGAAAATACACCCGGGAAACTGAAAACGATCCAGATGAATCCCATGATGCAAACAATGGTTAAAAGAAGCGGACGTTTCCGGATGGTTAGGCCCATATTATAGTTTTGTTTTGACTAAAAAAAAGAATTTATTTAATTCGCAAAGGCTGATTATAACTCAGGTTTTAACAATGGTTTGTTAACATACTTTAACATGATTTGATGGTCCGTATAGTCTTACTCTAAGAATGTTTACATCCCCGGCCCCCTTCAAAGGGGAAATTTCTTCGAAATCATCCTTTCCATTGTATCCTCAATCATTTCGAAGGGGGAATCGCTTTGTAAAAATTTTACAGTAACATCCCCTGCCCTTTCAAAGGGAAACGCTCCGTAATGTTAGTTAGATCGAATGGCTTCCACCGGATCCAGCTGCGAAGCGCCATATGCAGGCACAAAGCCTGAAATCACTCCGATCAGGATGGAAACCGTGAAACCTAAAATGATATTTGATTTTGATAATGTTATGTCCATTCCGAATGAATCTCCTGCTCCCAGTGTTATCAGATAAACCAGCAAGAGGCCCACGGCACCCCCGATCATGGATAAAAACACAGCCTCAAAAAGGAATTGCGAGAGAATAAAATAATTCTTTGCGCCGAGTGACTTTTGAATCCCAATGATATTGGTGCGTTCCTTCACGGAAACGAACATAATATTGGCAATCCCAAAACCACCCACCAGGATGGAAAACCCACCGATCACCCAGCCAACAATCCCGACAACACCAAAAAGGCTGTCGAATTGGTTTGAAATCAGGCTTGTTTGATTCAGCGCAAAATCATCCTCTTCCTTTGGCTTAAGCTTGTGGACAGAGCGAATTAAGCCAGTAAGTTCATCAATCAGTTCTTCGTTGGTAACACCGGGTTTGGCCCTAACGAGGATCTGAGGATCGAGGTTCTCATTCCTTATATCGATTAGGCTTTTCGCATAATTCACAGGAACAAG
>JALYRR010000232.1:0-2674 GCA_030855265.1 Bacteroidota bacterium
ATCCATCAGACGCTTGATGTTCAACTGAACTTCAGAACGCAAAGATCCTTCTAACTTGTGCTTGTCATTCAGGATAGTACGGATAGCAGTAAGCTGCTCATCGTTCCAGTCCTGAACTTTCACGTTTACATCGATACCAGCTTCTGCCAATACTTTTTTAGCAGTGCTACGGCCGATCCCGTAAATATAAGTTAAACCGATTTCTCCTCTTTTGTTGTTTGGTAAATCAATACCCGCAATTCTTGCCATTTTATTATTTAGTTTAAAGTTTTGAAAGTTTAAAGTTTAAAGTTGGTTATTCAACTTTTCAACATTGAACTTTGAATTATTTTTTACCCTTGTCTTTGTTTGAACTTAGGATTTTTCTTGTTGATTACATACAAAACGCCTTTTCTGCGAACGATTTTGCAGTCAACACTTCTTTTTTTGATGGATGTTCTAACTTTCATTGTTGCTTATTTTTAGATCTTAAATCTGAGATTTGCATCTCATATCTGTTATTATTTATACCTGTATGTTATTCTTCCTTTTGTAAGATCATAAGGCGACATTTCGATCTTTACTTTGTCGCCCGGCAGAATCTTTATATAGTGCATCCGCATCTTTCCGGAAATGTGTGCTGTAATTACATGTCCGTTTTCAAGCTCAACGCGAAACATTGCATTTGACAACGCTTCTATGATTGTTCCGTCTTGCTCAATTGACGCTTGTTTTGCCATAATTTATTCCTGTATTCTTATTTTTTATTCTTTAATACTTCTTCTATAAATTCGAAGCTGGATAATATATCTCCTTTTTCTTTTCCGATAGCTATTGTATGTTCAAAGTGTGCTGAAGGTAATTTATCAACTGTTCTGATCGTCCATCCATCATTCTCCTGGATGATCCCTTTCTTTCCCATATTGATCATTGGTTCAATTGCTATCACCAATCCTGCTTCAAGCTTCAACCCGGATCCTTTTTTACCGTAATTCGGTACTTCCGGAGCTTCATGAAGGCTTTGTCCTATCCCGTGTCCAACAAGTTCACGAACAACAGAGAAACCGTTTTTCTCAGCATGGGTCTGAACCGCATCACCGATATCGCCGAGGCGCTTTCCAACCACACAATGTTCAATTGCTTTGTAAAGGCTTTCCTTTGTGACCTTAAGTAATTCAAGTACTTCAGGTTTTACTTCGCCAATGGCAAAGGTATAGGCTGAATCTCCAAAAAACTTATTTTTGATCACACCGCAATCGACTGAAACCACATCTCCATCCTTTAATTCATATTTTCCGGGAATCCCATGCACCACCTGTGAATTTACAGAGATACAAAGTGAATTCGGAAAACCATTAAAGTTCAGAAAAGCCGGGATCGCCTGATTATCACTGATAAATTCATACGCCACTTTATCCAGAGATAAGGTGGTTACACCCGGCCGGATAACTTTCGCTACTTCGGCTAACGTTTTTGCAACAAGTAAAGAACTGACTCTTATTAACTCAATCTCCTCTGCGGTCTTATAATACAGCCCTTTCGCCACGATCTTCCTTTTATTATGCTGTTGTCATGCTCATGGAAGAACGACCTTTGATCCTCCCTGATTTCATCAATCCATCGTAATGACGCATCAATAAATGACTTTCAATTTGTTGTAATGTATCTAACACTACCCCTACAAGGATCAATAATGATGTTCCTCCGTAAAACTGTGCAAACTCCTCGGATATGTTCAGTTGAACCGCAAATGCTGGTAAGATAGCTACGATTGCAAGACAAACAGATCCAGGTAATGTAATGCGTGACATAACAGCATCAATGAATTCTGCGGTTTTCTTACCTGGCTTCACACCCGGTACAAATCCGCCGTTTTTCTTCATATCTTCTGCCATCTGGTTAGGATTAACAGTGATAGCTGTATAGAAATAAGTGAAAATAATAATCAATAAACCAAACACCACGTTGTACCATAATCCGTAATGATTAGAGAATGTAGTAACAAATCCAGACAATGCTTCTGATTGTGAAAAACCAGCGATGGTCAATGGAATGAACATGATCGCCTGCGCGAAGATGATCGGCATAACACCTGCAGCATTCACTTTAAGAGGAATGTACTGACGTCCGCCACCATATTGTTTGTTCCCAACGATCTTCTTTGCATACTGAACCGGAATTTTTCTTGTTCCCTGTACGAGCATGATACATCCGATGATGATAAGAAGCAATAAAACCATTTCGATCAATAACATGATCAATCCTCCACCTTCACCACCGATACGTGCTCCGAATTCAGAAACGAATGCAAACGGAAGGCGTGCGATGATTCCGATCATAATGATCAAAGAGATACCGTTACCAATTCCTTTGTCAGTGATTTTCTCACCCAGCCACATTACGAACATAGTACCTGTAACAAGGATCAGAACAGACTGGATCATCCAGAATGCACTTGGATCCGAAACAACACCTGCTTTATTTGTGATCTGTGTAGCAATATAGCCCGGTGCCTGTAAAACAGTAATGATCACAGTTAAAAAACGTGTATACTGATTGATCTTTTTACGGCCGCTTTCGCCTTCCATCTGAAGCTTGCGGAAATAAGGCAATGCCATTCCAAGAAGCTGAACTACGATAGATGCGGAAATGTAAGGCATGATACCCAATCCGAAAACAGACGCACGTGAAAAAG
>JALYRR010000232.1:2684-5692 GCA_030855265.1 Bacteroidota bacterium
CGAAAATATTAATCAATCCTACCAGTCCGTCAGTTGCGCCGCTGTTTGCATCAGACAAAGCTTCTGAATTAACACCAGGCAGAACCACATACGAACCCAGACGGTAGATCAGAATGAACCCGAGCGTATTTAGAATACGCACTTTCAGGTCTTCGATCTTCCAGATGTTCTTAATTGTATTTATAAAGTTTTTCATATACCGTTTTTACTGCATATTATGCTTTTTCAATAGACTCTGCTGATCCGCCTTTAGCTTCGATTGCAGATTTTGCAGTTGCAGAAAATGCATGAACTTTGATATCCACCTTAGCAGTTAATTCACCACGGCCTAATACTTTCACTTTATCATTTTTGTGAGCAAGTCCTTTGGAGATCAAAAATTCGATATCAATCGTGCTGATTTTGTTTGCGTCAACCAATCCCTGAATAACATCCAGGTTGATTCCGCGGTATTCAACACGGTTAATGTTCTTGAAACCAAACTTAGGAACACGTCTTTGTAATGGCATCTGACCACCTTCAAAACCTCTTTTCGCAGAGTATCCTGAACGTGACTGAGCACCTTTATGTCCTTTAGTGGAAGTTCCACCTTTTCCAGAGCCCTGTCCTCTACCTAAACGTTTCTTAGCGTTCTTTACCGAACCTTCTGCCGGTGTTAATTTACTTAAGTTCATCTTTATTAATTTGAAAATTTGAAAATGTTCTGATCCGATAAAATCTGATCTGTTCTTTTCTAAATTGATTAATTTCTATTTTATAATTGTGATCAGGTGAGCTACTTTATTCACCATTCCCATGATCTCAGGGCTAGCCTCTTTTTCAAGGGTCTGGTTCATTTTTGTAAAACCCAATGCACGCAGAGTACGCTTTTGACGTTCCGGGCGATCGATCCCACTTTTGATCTGTTTGATTTTAATTGTTGCCATTGTTTTCTTTAGTTATTAGTCTAAAGTCTAAAGTCACTAGTACTATTTACTAACGACTATGGACTAACGACTATATTTATCCGTTAAATACTTTTTCCATTGAGATACCACGTTGCTGAGCAACAGTAGCCGCGTCACGCATTTTCATCAAAGCATCCATGGTAGCTTTTACTACGTTATGAGGATTTGATGAACCTTTTGATTTCGCCAATACGTCAGTTACACCAACGCTTTCAAGCACTGCGCGCATCGCACCACCTGCGATAACACCTGTACCATGAGCAGCAGGCTTCAGAAACACAAGAGATCCGCTGAACTTACCGTATTGTTCGTGTGGAACAGTTCCTTTCACGATCGCAACTTTGATCAGGTTTTTCTTAGCATCATCAATTCCTTTAGTGATTGCATCTGTCACCTCTTTTGCTTTACCAAGACCATAACCAACAATTCCTTTTTCGTTTCCAACTACAACGATAGCTGAAAATGTAAAGTTTCTTCCTCCTTTGGTAACTTTGGTTACACGTTGAATACTAACCAGCTTATCTTTTAATTCGATGTCGCTTGATTTTACTCTTTTAATGTTTGCGTTTGACATTTTTCTATTTTTAGTTTAGTCCTGACCGTGATCAGAATTAATTTTTCAGTTTGTTAGTATTAGAATTTAAGACCTGCTTCGCGTGCGCCTTCAGCAAGAGATTTCACACGACCATGGTACAAGTACCCGTTTCTGTCAAATCGTACAGAGTTGATCCCTGCTTTCACTGCTTTTTCTGCTACAGCTTTACCTACCATTTTAGCCTGGTCGATCTTGTTGCTTTTATTATCAGCAATTCCTTTATCTGCTGAAGAAGCTGCTACAAGTGTTTTACCTGTTGCATCATCGATCAACTGAACGTAGATTCCTTTGTTGCTTCTGAAGACACTCAGCCTTGGGCTTTGTGCATCTCCGTTAACAACTTTGCGGATACGTTGTTTGATCCTGTTTCTTCTGAATTCTTTTGTAATAGCCATTTTTTTGTACCTTATTTCTACCGGTTAAGCCGGTATGAGTTTGACTTGTTTATTTAATTATTATTTACCAGCTGATTTACCTGCTTTTCTTCTCAGGATCTCACCAGTGAACTTGATACCTTTACCTTTATATGGCTCAGGCTTGCGCAATGAACGGATCTTTGCAGCAACCATTCCTAGCAATTGCTTATCAGCAGATTCCATGATGATCTTTGGATTCTGTCCTTTTTCAGCTGTTGTCGTTACTTTGATTTCAACCGGAAGGTCGAAAGAAACGTTGTGGGAATAACCAAGAGTTAATTCCAGTAATTGTCCTTTATTCACTGCACGGTAACCAACACCAACAAGTTCTTGTTCTGTTTTATATCCGTCGCTAACACCTTTAACCATTGAAGCGATCAAAGCACGGTATAAACCATGCATAGCTTTGTGGCGTTTTTGTTCAGTTGCACGTTCAATTGTAATAACGCCATCAGTATTTTTCATGCTGATACCGGTATCCATTTTCTGTGTTAAAGTCCCTTTTGGTCCTTTAACGGTTACCACGTTCTTATCAGAAACGCTAACCTCGATTCCTTTCGGAAGTGTGATGGGTAATTTACCTATTCTTGACATTTTTCTTTCCTCCTAAAGATTAATAAACATAACACAATACCTCGCCACCCACTTTTTGTGTCTTCGCTTCTTTGTCGGTCATTACACCTTTGGAAGTAGATACAATCGCAATCCCCAAGCCATTATGCACCCGGCGAATATCCGCAGGTTTAGCATATTGACGTAAACCGGGACGGCTAACGCGATCTAAAGTTCTTATAGCAGGCTCTTTAGTTTCTGCATTATATTTCAATGCGATCTTGATTAAACCTTGTTTATTATCATCTTCAAATTTGTATTTAAGGATATAACCCTGGTTGTACAAGATCTCCGTCATGCGCTTTTTTAAATTAGAAGCTGGAATTTCTACAATTCTATGCCCTGCCATTTGCGCATTACGAATTCTTGTCAAAAAATCTGCAATAGGATCTGTTACCATATTTTTAGCCCTCCTACGTCACGCCGCAGCGTGATAAT
>JALYRR010000002.1:0-27865 GCA_030855265.1 Bacteroidota bacterium
GATGTAAGTAGCTTGCCCCTTTTTTTTCTCTAAATCAATGGGCATTATTATAAAAAACCCTTCTTTCGGCAACGATAGAAGGGTTTTTGATTTTGTAAGAATTCATGTGCGATACGTTGATAGCGATTTGGTTCTGATTCTTACTGGCAGAATTTCGTGTTCCTGAAAAATTCCGCTTCGACCGTGCTGTTTATTTTATAATCAAATGACCTTGGATGTTACATTATTCTTTAAATAAAATTCCTGACGATACCATTTCAATGTTACGTTTTTGATCTTAAGCAGCAATAGCGGGAAATGTTTCGATGCGATATTATTCTCGCAACCGAAAATATCTAGCTAAGAGAAATGTTGGGAGAACAAGAATGCAAAACATTTAACCGCCATTCTGGCGAGCGCCAGCAGAGACAGAAATTGCCTTTTAAGATCAAAAAGTAACCACCTGCCTGCCGGCAGGCAGGTGGTTACTTTTTGGCCGCCAAAAAGTAAAGAAGCAAAAAATGAATTCCTTTTGCTCGTCCGGAAGTGGAGTTTTGATAAAGAAAGCCTAACCCACGTTCTTGATACCTGTCTACCGGCAGGCGGGCAATTTCGCAAAAAAAAGGCGAAATCACTCGAAATAACCGTGCGCAGCCGGAGCAGGATTCTAAATAGCCAAAACTTATACACAATCAATCGATCATCAATGTCACTTTTTATTAATTGATTAACTTCGTATCCGAAAATAAACCAAGCTAATATATCTCAGTATGAAATTCTTTATTGATACAGCAAATCTTGAACAAATCCGCGAAGCACAGGATCTTGGAGTGCTTGATGGTGTTACCACAAATCCTTCCCTTATGGCCAAAGAAGGTATCAAAGGACAGGAAAATATCCTGAAGCATTATGTTGACATTTGCAACATCGTTACAGGTGATGTAAGCGCTGAAGTGATCTCAACTGATTATGAAGGAATCATCAAAGAAGGCGAAGCACTTGCTAAACTTCACAAACAAATCGTGGTTAAAGTTCCAATGATCAAGGAAGGTGTAAAAGCAATTAAATATTTTACTTCAAAAGGTATTCGTACTAATTGTACACTTGTGTTTTCTGCCGGACAAGCCTTACTTGCAGCTAAAGCTGGAGCATCGTATGTTTCTCCTTTCATCGGCCGTTTGGATGATGTTTCTACTGATGGTTTACGCCTGATCGAAGATATCCGTCTGATCTATGATAATTACGCATACACAACTAAAATTCTTGCAGCCTCCGTTCGTCATCCGATGCACATCATCAATTGCGCGCAAATAGGTGCTGATGTAGTAACCTGTCCGCTTAGCGCAATTACAGCATTACTGAAACATCCGCTTACCGACAGCGGACTGGCACAGTTCCTGGCTGATGCGAAAAAATAAATACCAATCCCTCTCTGACCGAGAGGGATTTTTTAATACCTAATGAGCAATTCATTGCTTGTTCTCGATACACTCGAAACTCGCAACGAACTGAGGCAAGATGATTCTGCAACCTGCAAAAAATAAAATGACATGTTATTAAGGATCAACCCCGACAAACCCAACTTCGAAGAAATCGCGAAAGTTGTGAAATGCCTGCAGGATGGCGGTGTGGTCATTTATCCTACTGATACTGTTTATGGAATCGGATGCGACATAAATAAACAACGCGCAGTAGAAAGAGTTTGCAAAATCAAAGGAATTAATCCCGAACATGCCAACTTCTCATTCATTTGTTCTGACCTGAGTCATCTTTCTGATTTTACAAAAGCTGTCAATACCAACACCTACAAGGTCATGAAGAAGGCTCTCCCCGGCCCTTTTACTTTCATCCTTGAAGCAAACAACAATGTTCCAAAACTTTTCAGAAGCAAGAAGAAAACGGTTGGGATCCGTATTCCCGATAATTCTATTTGCCTGGAAATCGTTCGCCAGCTGGGCAATCCGATCATGAGCACCTCTGTTCATGATGAGGATGAACTCATTGAATACACAACCGATCCTGAACTGATTTATGAGAAATACAAAGACATTGTCGACATAGTCATTGCCGGAGGATATGGAAACAACGAGCCTTCCACGGTGGTTGATTGTTCAACCGGTGAATTTGATATTCTTCGACAGGGTCTTGGTGTACTTGAAGATTTTTTTTAAGGCAATATGCTGATACGATCTGTCTTCCTGTTTTTCTGTTTGATCTTTGCAATGAATTCCTATTCGCAAAAAAAGATCAATCAATATAAAAATGGCAGAAAACAGGGACTCTGGATCGCGTATAACGATTCAACCAAAACCGGCATTTACAGTACGGGCCGCTACCGGAAAGGCTATTCAAAAGGCATTTGGAAATATTATCATGAGAATGGAAAACTGAAGAAGCACGAACGCACCATTTTCAGAACGATGTACACCCGCCTCTATCACCCCAATGGAAAGCTTTATAAGAAAGGAAAAGCAAAGATCATCCAGAATGATGAACTGATTCATTATTACTATTATGGACCCTGGAAGGTTTATACCAACAATGGGAAACTACATTTGATCCAGGAGTTTAATGAAGGAAAATGCATTTCGGAAAAACTCATCAATGATCCGGATACTCTTGCGAAAGATGATTCTTTGGTAAATGTAATTCGTAATTTAAGCGAACGGTTCAACTCCATCTCCGACTCTTTACACCACGCTGAAACATTCTTTCCGAAAGGTTCAGCGGAATACAATAAATTTATCAAAGCAGGGAATGCAGGAATCATGCAGGTATATTCTGAAATTGATAAGATCATTCTCAAACATGGTTACCCGGGCAAATCTCAAACAGGTCAGGAATACTCAATTGTTTTTTCAATGCTTAGCAACGGTACTTTTCCAATCAAAGTAAAATACTATGATTTGATCATCGCTGCGGCTGATGCCGGGGAATTAGATTGGATCGATGTGGCGTTTTATGTAGATAAGATAAAAGTCGGGAAGAAAGAAAAACAGATTTACGGAACCCAATATTACCTGGATGAAAAATTACTTCAGCTGCGATACTATCCGATCGAAAACAAGGAAGAGCTTAATGAAAGAAGAAAAAAGGTAGGCTTATGGAAAGTAGATGTTTCTGAAATGATTGAGTTAAGCAGCTATTAATCTTCCATCGGGTAATTTTTCTGAACCCAATCTTCTTTTATCCCTGTCGGAATATTCAAGACCTTTGCTTTGGTATATCCTGCGCTCACGAGGTAATTAATGGCAAGACGAATGTTCGGACAATTTGCTGAAGTGCAGCATCCGCAATACACAACAACTGCTTTGTTTTTGGGGATCTTTGCTACCTCGAGTCGAAGTTTTTTCATTCCGGCTTCCGTATTCACCGCTCCTATATTTATGGCAGATTTTATCTGATCTACAGGACCAACATTAAATACAACGGGTTTCAGACTTTCCGGATCCGATAATTTTTTTGCAAGTTCAGATGGCTCGATGAGCTGTTCCTTTTTCAGATCCTGGGCTGAGGAAACAAGGCTCAGAAAAACAATTGAGAGGAATAAAAAAAATGATTTCATAGGGAGGTTGTTTTGTGATCACGGCAATAAGCAATTACTATTCCCAATTTATTTTCCTGTTACTTTAAACTCCGTTCTCCTGTTGGCGGCGCGGTTTATATCAGAATCATTCTTCACTTTAGGCCTTGAATCACCATACCCTTTAAAGGTTAAACGTTTTGCATCAATGCCATTTGTCACCAGATAATCCTGAACAGCTTTTGCGCGATTCTGTGATAAAACCTGGTTCATCTTTTTCTCACCTACGTTATCCGTATGTCCGGAAAGCTCAATGCGCATGGTTTTATTTAAATTCAGGAAGGCAACCAATTTATTTAATTCCGCTTTTGACTCCGGTTTTAAATCAAATTTCCCTGTTTCAAAAAATACATTTTTAAGTTCCACTACATTTCCTGTATCTATTGGCTGCAAGGGCACTTCCATAACATAAGGTTTCGCCGGGTCTTTCAGATCTTTCAATGAAAAGTTTGCCGAGTAAAAAAGATAACCCGGATGAGATACATTCAGCGCGTAATTTTTATCGACTGGTAGAGAAACAAGGAATTCTCCGTTGCCGGAATTCGCATCCGAAGTAATCATCACCTTTGAACTTTCCAGATCAATCAATTCAAAATGCGCACCCAATGGTAATTTTGAAATAGCATCATATACTTTCCCTTTTGCATAAGTCACTCTTCCAGGTCTTGCGCCTTCATGTAAATTAAATTCATAAAGATCCAGTCCTCCCAAACCTCCTTTGCGTGTGGATGCGAAAAATGCAAGATCGCCTGATGCAGCTACAAGAATGCTGTTCTCGTCTCCGTAAGTATTGATAGGGTATCCAAGGTTAACAGGTTCGCCCCATTGCCCTTTCTCATCCATACGGGAGACATAAAGATCAAGTCCGCCCATTCCGATATGGCCGTTTGATCCGAAGTACAATGTTTTTCCATCTGGATGAATGAAAACGGATTCTTCTTTTCCGGGAGTGTTGATCTTAGGTCCAAGGTTTACTGGAGTTCTCCATGCACCATCAGGGGTTAAACGCGAAACGTAAATGTCGGTCTCTCCTATTCCACCAGCACGTGCGCTCACGAAATAAAGAGTCTTCCCATCCGCAGAAAATGAAGGTTGTGTTTCATATTCATTGCTATTTACAACAGGACCCAGGTTATAAGACTTCCCCCACTTATCGCCGGTTTTTTCTGCATAAAAAATATCGCATCTGCCATATCCTTTTCTTCCGCCTGCATAAGATCCGTCAGCTTTTTCCTGACAAGCCACATAAAAAAGAAGTTGTCCGTCCGCTGATAAGCAGGGAGCACCCTCGTTTCCATCGGTGTTCATTCCATTTCCGATCAGAACAGAAGGCATCCAGACAGAATCCGTTTTTTTGCTGATCAGGAAATCCTCCTGACGCGCCAACTGTTCTGTACGATTGTTTCTTGTATATAAAAACACATTCTGATCTGCAGTTATGGCTGGAAAATACTCATCTAGTGCAGAGTTGATGGAAGTACCCATGTTCTTCGGATCGAATGGTATAGGATTTTTTATCGCATTGATGGCGAAATTGCAATTGGCAAGATTTCTTTCAGCGAGTTCTCTAGTATCCGGATTGATGTGTTGTTTTTTCAGAAAGCGTTCAAAATCCTTCTTCGCGTTCTCATATCTACCGATCCTGATCTCAAGAAGAGCGATGTTAAAAAAATTGCCAAGATTAAATCCGGGGTTGATAGTGATCGCTTTCTCATACTCTTCAATGGCTTTTTCAGGCTGACGTCTGACTTCATAAATCTCCGCATACAGCATGTGAGGCTCAATGAAATTCGGATCTTTTTCTATTGCCTTGATGAGTTCCTTTTCAGCTTCAGCATCCTTGCCTGACTGATAAAGCTTTATTGCATTTTCAAATGCTGAAATGGCTTTTTTATTGACAGAAGTATATTCTCCGGGAGGTAACTGAGCTTGGCAGGTAAAAAACAGAAAGGAAAAACAAAGAAGAAGGAGTTGTTTCATGAGCAGCGCATTTCAATTATTAAGCCATTCTAAATTTAAGGAATATTCATGTATTTATGTGTTTGAAGCGACACATTCCATTTCGGATGATTCATAACATAATCAACGATCAGTGGCATCATGTCTTTAGATTTACTCCATTCAGGCTGCATAAAAAGTCTGCATTCCGGTTTTACCATAGCCGCATTTTTTTCCGCCCATTCAAAATCATTTTTATTGTGAATAATGATCTTCAACTCATCAGCTTTCTGGAAATTTTCATTCAAAGGAGGACTTGTTTTTTTAGGAGAAAGACAAACCCAGTCCCAAACACCCGTCAATAAATAGGCTCCGGATGTTTCAATAAATGTCTGAATGCCTTTTGAATGAAACAGCTGAGTAATATAATCCAGCTGATACATGCTGGGTTCTCCGCCTGTCACAACCACAGCTTTGCCCGGGAATTTTGATGCATTCTCAACGATCAGATCGGAGCTGGTCAGCGGATGAAGCGAAGCATCCCAGCTTTCTTTCACGTCGCACCAGTGACATCCTACATCACATCCCCCAACCCGGATAAAATAGGCAGGTTTTCCGGCATGAAATCCTTCTCCCTGGATGGTGTAAAATTCTTCCATCAAAGGCAATTCCTTTCCTTCTTCCAATAAGCTTTTTGATACTTCTTCTTTTTTCACGTTAATTATTCTCTGGTGATTTTTCAACTATGATCTGCATGCTAAAATCAAATGGCTTTAATAAACCTTTCATTTCTTCAATAAAAAGACTTCCTGAGCTAAGGTAATACGGGCTGAAATTCTCATACCGTTCCTGCAGGATATTTTCAGGGAAAAATTTCTCTTTCAGTTTTTTTATCTGATTGATCGCGTGTTCCTGTTTTTGTTTTTCTGCACGCAAAAGTTTCGTTTCAATATTTTTAAGTCCTTGTAATGACTTCTGAAGTTCTGCTTCGGCATTCGCTTTCAGCGTGGGATCAACCTGCACAGCTTTTTTGCAGATGCCTTCAAACATGGCTTTCATCAGATCTGCCTCTTCAGTTAATGATGTACTTCCTGATGAATTGTTGTTTATGAACCTTTTGATCAATTCATCCGTTTCTGAAAAAAGTTCGGTGAAATTCATTCCAAGCTTTGCTAATTGCTTCGCGGACTTCTGATCCACGATCATAGCGAAATTACGAGGTATGAGTACAGGAAACAAAATTCGGTGATGATCGAACATGGCCTTGTATTCCAGCCAATAGGCCAGTTCGCCCGGGCCACCCACATAAGCGAGATTCGGAAGAATACGTTGCTGGTACAAAGGCCTCAACACTACATTCGGACTGAATTCCTGTACCGGAAGATTCAGGATTTCTTCAGAAGAATTTTCAATACGCCTGCGTTCAACAGAAGTCATTCTAAACACGTTGATCTCCCTAGGATTTACCTGAATGTCATACCCTTCCTGCTTTAATGCTTTTGAACTTTCGTTCACCAAAGAGAAATTAGTTTGATTCCTTATATCATCGATGATGAGTTCTTTGAATTCTTCCTTCAGGCTCGGATCATCGCCATCAAGAATAACCAATCCATATTTTCCAAAAAGGGAATGAACAAGAAAACGTGTGGCTTCGGCTAGTGTAGAATGTTTTAAATAGGCATCTCTGAATAGAGAATCAAGTTCAATAGCGAAAGCAGAATCTCCTAAAAGAGTTTTATATTCATCAAGAACAGGCTCAATGCTAAGTGGATCCATCCTGCCAACTGGTCCGCCCTGCTTGTCTGTTTCCCATTTTATTTTTTTTCCGAATAGGTTAATAGTACTGATCTCTTCGAAGTCATGATCCTCAGAGGCCATCCAGTAAACAGGAACAAAATTATTTTCAGGGTATTGTTTTTTTAAAGCTTCCGAAAGATTGATCACCGAAAGGATCTTATAAATAAAATACAAGGGACCGGTAAAGAGACAAAGTTGATGTCCTGTGCAAACCGTAAATGTTCCGGACTCAGAAAGCTGATGAATTTTATTCAGGCTTGGTTCCGCACTCGGGACTGCTGCATATTGTTTTTTAAGCACATCCACTAATAGTTCCCGGTTAAGGGGAATAGCTGTACGATCCTTCATTGCCTGTTTAAAAGAAGATATCTCAGGCTGAAAAGTATAAAATGGTTGCAGGTTCTTTTTCTGATCGATATAATCAAGGATCAGTCTTGAGAAGCTGCCCGTTTCAGACAAAGGGATATGGTGGCTTTGATAAGGCATAATGCGTATGTAAAGATAGTATTTTTGGGATTGTGAGGCTTATGATAACAATTGCAACAACAATATGTTCCATGAATATTTCCATCTAAAATCTTAAATTTACAGTTGATCTATTTGACATGAAAGAACAAGAACATATTAACCCCTGGAAAACTCTCAGTACTGAATCTGTTTATGAATCTCCCTGGATTGGCGTCACCAAGCACGATGTGCTGAATCCGAATGGAAACCCGGGAACTTATTCTGTTGTCCACTTTAAAAACATAGCGATCGGAATCTTTCCACTTGATAAAGATAATTTCACCTGGATCGTCGGACAATACCGTTACCCGATTAAGCAGTATTCATGGGAGATCCCGGAAGGCGGCGGTGCTTTGGATATTGCTCCTCTTGATTCCGCAAAACGTGAATTGCATGAAGAGACGGGGATTCATGCGAACAAATGGACAAAGATCCAGGAAATGCATTTAAGTAATTCGGTGAGTGATGAGTTCTGCATTTTGTATGTAGCTCAGGACCTTAGTTTCGGAGAATCAGAACCGGAAGATGAAGAAAAGCTGGAAGTCAGGAAGCTCCATTTCGACGAGTTGTATAAAATGGTTTGTGACGGGGAAGTAACGGATAGTTTGACTGTTGCCGCGGTATTGAAGGTTAGGCTTTTGATGTTGGAGGGGAAGCTTTAATACCTCGATAGTGCTCACTGTAGAGCATCATAGCGAGGCCTTTTCGGCCCTGGCAATCTCTTCTTTTTTTATCTTCTTTCTTTTTGTCGGAGCGTCACTCTGGGCTTTACCCAGGGTATTACAAAAATAAAAGATAAAAAGGAATACTTTTACCCTCTCTTGCTTTTTGTCCTAACACCCATTTCCGCTTCGGCCGAACTAAATGTTTTTTTTTAAGAGAATCATCCAGAATTGCCAAATCAAGGCAATAATATAATTCGAAACGATACTGCTAAAGGCTAAGTTTTTGATCTTAAGCAGCGATAGCGGAAAAGGATCGCTGTCCAAATTAACTTGAAAACAGAAAAGATCTTCGGGTGTCGAAAATGCTGCGTTTAGAAGATTGCGATCTTTTGCCGCGGTTCTGGCGAGCGATAGCGGAGCTAGAAATCGCCTTTTAAGATCAAAAGGTTTTCCTGCCTGCCGGCAGGCAGGTTGTTACTTTTTGGCCGCCAAAAAGTAAAAGATAAAAAAGAATTCTTTTAACTTCTTAACTTTTTGTCTTGAAACAAAAAGTTACAAAAAATCAAGGCTGAAGAATATTTCTCAAAAAATCTACAGATCATCACCCCGGTTCTGTAAACTCGCCGACCTCACCCCTTGCCCCTCTCCGAAGTAGAGGGGTTTCCAACATTTTGCTTCGGCCGTACTAAATGTTTTTTATAAGCAGGTTCATCCTGAATTTTCAAATCAAGCCACTTTATAATTGAATGCGATACTGTTCGAATGTAACGTTTTTGATCTTAAGCAGCGATAGCGGAAAAGGATCGCTGCCCAAATTAACTTGAAAACAGAAAAGATCTTCGGGTGTCGAAAATGCTGCGTCTAGAGGTAGTGCGATCTTTTTGCCGCGGTTCTGGCGAGCGATAGCGGAGCTAGAAATCGCCTTTTAAGATCAAAAGGTTTTCCTGCCGGCAGGCAGGTTGTTACTTTTTGGCCGCCAAAAAGTAAAAAAGGTAAAAAGGAATTCTTTTTAACTTCTTAACTTTTTGTCTTGAAACAAAAAGTTACAAAAAATTCAAGGCTAAAGAAAATTTCCCCGAAAAACTTCAGCCAGTCGCTCGGGTTCTGTAAACTCGCCAGAGAGAGGTTCTGTTACTTTATGATAAGGTGTGGCTCAAACACTACAGACCCATGCACACGCCCACGCATGCGACACGCTTTGTTTTTCAGGGGAAATTTTCTTAGGCCAGTCCTTTCCGCTCCGGCCTTAATGAATGTTTTAATAAGCAGAGTCATCCTGAAATACCATATCAATCAATATTATAATGAATGCAAACTGCTCAAAGGACGGAGCGTCAATGAGCGATTTTACGAAACCACTTCCCCATGCAAATCATAATCCTCAGCAGAAGTGATCTTCACATTCGCGAAATCACCCACCCTTATGAAATTATCTTTTGCTGATACAAGCACTTCGTTATCCACTTCAGGTGAATCGAACTCTGTTCTACCAACAAAAAATTCG
The DNA here is from genome assembly GCA_030855265.1 of Bacteroidota bacterium. Lineage (GTDB taxonomy): Bacteria > Bacteroidota > Bacteroidia > 2-12-FULL-35-15 > 2-12-FULL-35-15 > 2-12-FULL-35-15. Next base: position 9,974 of record JALYRR010000002.1, read on the forward strand.
CCTTCCTTTTTATCAAAAAGCACCTTGAATGTTTTACCGATTTTTTGTTGATTCAGATCAAAGGAAATCCCTTGCTGCAATTCCATGACAGCTTCTGTCCTGGCTTGTTTCACTTTGGCAGGAACATTATCTTTCAAGGAAAATGCATGTGTGTTTTCTTCGTGAGAATATGCAAAAATTCCGAGTCTTTCAAAGCGGGTCTGCTCTACCCATTCCAGCATTTCTTCATGATCTTTTTCTGTTTCGCCGGGATATCCTGCAATCAGCGTAGTACGGATCGCGATACCAGGAACCTTTGCACGCATCTCATTCACCAAGTCGATTGTTTTTTGCTTTGTTGTTCCTCTTCGCATGCTTTTCAGCATATTGTCGGTTATATGCTGCAGAGGCATATCAAGGTAATTACAAATATTTGATCTCTCATTCATTACATCAAGCACATCCATGGGGAATCCAGCTGGAAATGCATAATGCAGACGAATCCAATCAATCCCTTCCACATCGGAAAGATGCTTGAGTAATTCAGATAAATTTCTTTTTTTATAAAGATCCAATCCGTAGTATGTCAGATCCTGGGCGATCAGCATAAGTTCTTTTGTGCCGTTCTTCGCAAGATGTTTGGCTTCCTTCACAAGATCCTCAATGGTTCTGGAAGTATGTGCACCACGCATAAGTGGGATGGCGCAAAATGAACAAGGACGGTCACATCCTTCCGCAATTTTAAAATATGAAAAATGATGTGGAGTTGTAAGTAGTCGTTCACCAACCAGCTCATGCTTGTAATCTGCCTTTAATGTTTTTAGCAAACGAGGTAACTCGCGTGTACCGAAATAACCATCCACATTCGGTATTTCTCTTTCAAGATCCGGGCGGTAGCGTTCACTCAGGCAGCCTGTCACATATACTTTATCTACCAGGCCTGCGGTCTTCGCATCCGCATAACGTATGATGGTATCAATGCTTTCCTGCTTTGCGTTATCAATGAATCCGCAGGTATTGATGATCACAATACTTGAATCATCCTGAGTGCTTTCATGCTCCACTTCGAAGTTGTTTGCTTTCAGTTGACCCATCAACACTTCACTGTCCACGATATTCTTGGAACAACCAAGTGTAACAACGTTTACTTTATTTTTTTTAAGAGTTTTTGTTTTCATTTTGAAATTCCCTATCAGGCTTTAAAAAGACTATCTACAAATTCATGTTTATTGAACACTTGCAGGTCTTCCATTTTTTCTCCAACACCAATGTATTTAACAGGAATTTTAAATGAATCTGAAATTCCAATCACCACTCCGCCTTTTGCGGTTCCATCAAGTTTCGTTAAGGCAAGAGCATTAACATCTGTTGCGGCAGTGAATTGTTTACACTGTTCTATTGCGTTTTGTCCGGTTGAAGCATCAAGTACAAGAAGAACTTCATGCGGAGCATCAGGCACAATTTTCTGCATTACATTTTTAATTTTGCTTAGTTCCGCCATAAGGTTCACTTTGTTGTGAAGCCTGCCGGCAGTATCGATTATAACCACGTCTGCATCTTTGGCAACTGCTGACTTCAGCGTATCAAAAGCTACAGAAGCAGGATCGGCATTCATCCCCTGTGAAACAAGCGTTGCTCCTGTGCGATCGCTCCAGATCTTGATCTGATCCACAGCGGCAGCACGAAAGGTATCACCTGCACCAAGAATCACGGTTTTTCCGGACTTCACAAACTGATGAGCAAGCTTGCCAATGGTTGTTGTTTTTCCCACGCCATTAACGCCAACAACCATAATGACATAAGGTTTTTTTCCTGCAGGGAGGTCAAAATCCGCTTTGTCTTCCTGTCCGTTTGAGACAAGAAGATCAGCAATTTCTTCACGAAGGATTTCATTTAGGCGGGTGGTTTCAATGCTCCATTCTTTTGATACTCTTTTTCTGATCCTTTCAATGATCCTCATAGAAGTATCAACGCCCACATCAGAGGTCAGAAGGATCTCTTCCAGGTTTTCAAGGACTTCGTCATCAACGGTAGCCTTTCCCATGATAGCGCTCGCCAGTTTACTAAAAAAGCTTTGTTTGGTGACAAAGAGCCCTTTGTTTAAACTTTCCTTTTTTTCTTTACTGAAGAAACTGAAAATGCCCATGTTGAAAAAGATAAGTGCTATAGAAACAATAAAAGCTCCCTTTTTGAGGAAGCCTTTATCATTCAATGAAATGCTGACTACTTATTAGATAAAAAGTCTTTGATGTGATCGTTGTGAACGATCTCTTCTTTAAATGTGTAAGCACCTGTTTTAGGAGACTTTACCATTTTTATAACTTTAGTAAAGTCTTTTCCTTTACCGGATTTCAGGGTTGCAACTACTTTCTTAGCCATTGTATTATAAGTTTAAAGTTAAAAGTCAAATTCAAAAGCCCGAATGAACGAACATAGATCATCAACTAAAACCGAATTATTTAATTTCTTTGTGAACAGTTACTTTTTTCAGGATCGGGTTGTATTTCTTCAACTCTAATCTTTCGGTAGTGTTCTTTTTGTTCTTGGTAGTGATGTAACGGGACGTTCCGGGCTTACCGCTGTCTTTGTGTTCAGTACACTCCATGATCACCTGAATTCTGCTGCCTTTTTTTGCCATTGTATTAGTTGTTTTTCAAAATTGGAGTGCAAATGTAAAAATATTTCTGTGATTCTGCAATAATTTTCAATTAAAAATAGCCTTATTCCCTTTATTACCAAACAAAAAGGCACAATTGCCTCATTTTATCTTATTAAAAAAGCTTTCCTGCTTCATTAACTCTTCGATCTCCCTGGTTGTTTTAGGCAATTTTCCGGATAAATTTTCAGGTTCTCCTGCCGTGATCAGGATATCATCTTCGATCCTTACACCAATGTTCCACCACTTCGTGTCGCAATCTGAACCCGAAGGGATATAGATCCCCGGTTCCACTGTAACCACCATTCCCGGAGCCAGCTTCCCGTAGTTTCCTGCATCATGAACATCCAATCCCAGGTAATGTGATGTTCCATGAAAAAAATACTGAAGAAAATCAGTTCCCTTTTTTATTATACCGAGTTCCAGCAAGCGTTTCTGGATCACTGCGACTGCCGCTTTATGACTTGCTCTAAATTCAGCACCCGGCTTGCAGGCTTTGATCCCTGCCTCCTGAGCCTCCAGCACGATGTCGTAAATGATCCGCTCCTGCTCAGAGAAAACTCCGTCTACAGGCAGTGTACGTGTCACATCGGCCGTATATCCATGATATTCAGCCCCGGCATCAATCACCAACAGATCGCCACCATCCAGCTTCTTTCTGTTGGTTTCATAATGCAGGATGCAGGAATTTGAGCCTCCTCCTACAATTGATGGATACCCGACGTATTCCGATCCTTCTTTTGTGAACATGTATTCCACCACAGCTTGCGCCTCGTATTCTTTCATCCCGGGCTCCAGGGCCTTCATAACTTCTAAATGTGCGAGACAAGTCATGTCGATGGCTTTCCGCATCAATGCGATCTCTTCCGGTAATTTAATTTCCCGCAGGGTGGCCATCCAGCCTGCAAGGTTGAAATTGTCGCGGTTCTTACGTTTGTACTCTGTCTTTGATTTAAATTGCCTGATCAGGCTGTAAAGGTCACCTTTATCATTTTTGTCGTCCCTCACATCCTCGGGTAAGTCCATGTGGTAAATTTTCCGAAACCCGGAGAAATCGATCTTGAAATCGTCAAATTCTTTGTTTACGAATACTCCGTTAAAACCAAGTGATTTTAACCCTTCAATACCTAAACGTTTTCCTGTCCAGGACTCTTTCAAAGGATCCCGTTCCTGAACAAAAATGATCTCATTCACTGTGATACTGTCGAAAAAGGTTCTTGGTTCTTTGAAGATGATCAAAAGTGCATTTGGCTCTGTAAGACCGCTGAGGTAATAAAAATCAGGATCCTGATGATACAGGTATTTGGTGTCATTCGCACGTTGCCGCTCAGCACCTGAAAACACCACTGTACAGGTGCTATCGGGCATCATTTTACGCAAAGCCTCTCTTCTCTGCTTATGAAAAGAGGCTGGCAACAGATCATCGTCGTAGCTTTGGGAAAAGCCGGAGATCGACAGCAGTAAAGCAAAAGCAATAAAAATGACCCTGAATACCATGTTTATTATTATAAAGTTCCCCGAAATGAATTCGGGATAAATCAGAAAAGCTTCGCAGATTCTTTCTTAAAAGATCCCGAAATGAATTCGGGATAAATCAGAAAAGCCTTGCAGGCTAAGTCTGATTAAAACAAAAAACGTCACTACAGTGGTAGCAACGTTTTTGAAATAAGATCTTATAAAGACTATTTTTTCTTTTTCAGGAAACCTTCAGTTCTTGCTTTTTTAACAACTGCAGTGATTCCGTTCTTGTTGATGGTTTTCAATGCAGAAGTAGAAATACGCATAGTGATCCATTTGTCTTCTTCAGGAAGATAAAATTTCTTCACCTGAAGATTCACATTGAATTTTCTTTTCGTTTTAGCGTTCGAGTGAGATACTTTGTTCCCTACAATTGCTTTTTTTCCTGTGATTTCGCAAACTCTTGACATTGTATATTTTATTAAATGTTGTTCCTTTTTAATTTTCGGACTGCAAATAACGGAAAATTAATTTAATCGTCCAAATATTTTGGAAAAAAGCCTGAATTGCCTGAATTAAAATCCTCTTTCTACTTAAAACTGCAGGTAAATCGGCATTACCTGGTCACTTTGTTTTACCTGGATGATGATCCAGATAAAGATCAGAAGGATGGCAAGCCTCCCTGCAATAGTGACTTTTGCGAGAATCTTCTCACACAAAATTTCATACCAGTTCGGAGTGAAATGAATGATGTAGCCAAACAACAGAATGCCGAATACAGTGCCGTAAGCCGATAACATGGGCAAAAACGCTTCCGCATTAAAATTCGTGAAGATCTGTGTCAGGATGATTTCCGCATCCTGAAAAGTTTTTGCTTTGAAGAATATCCAGCAGAAGCAAACAAAATGAAATGTAAGCACGATCCCCAAAAGCCGGAGTGCAAAAGAGTTCTCTCCCTTGAACCTTGAGTTTTTAAATACAGCAACTCTCATCTTGTCGAATGCCAGTGCGAGTCCGTGCATCGCACCCCACACAATAAAATTAAAAGAGGCACCATGCCACAAGCCACCAAGGATCATCGTGATCATAAGGTTAAAATACTGACGGAACTTCCCTACCCTGTTCCCTCCGAGTGAAATGTAGAGATAGTCTTTTAACCAGGATGAAAGCGACATGTGCCACCTTCGCCAGAATTCCGTGATGCTTCCGGACCGGTAGGGTGAATCAAAATTTTCATTGATGGTAAAGCCCATCCATCGCGCCATACCAATTGCCATATCTGAATAGCCTGAAAAATCACAATAGATGACCATGGCATATCCATACACACCAATCAGGCATTCGATCCCGGAATGCCGCGCCGGATCATCAAATATATACTGTACATAATTGACGTAGATGTAATCTGAAATTACAACCTTCTTAAAAAGCCCTCCCAGAATGAGATACAAGCCTCTGCTTATGTCATGCGTTGAAATGAATATGTCTTTTCGGATCTGAGGAATAAAGTCGGATGCTCTTACAATCGGTCCCATGACCAGTTTCGGAAAGAAGGTGAGGAAAAAACAATAGTCCCAGAAACTTTTTACCGGCTTGAATTTTCCGCGATAAACATCAATGGTATAGCTCAGGTTTTCAAATGTATAAAAGGAAATTCCGATTGGTAGGATCAGGTTCAAAGGCTTAACCTGACCCATTTTCAGGTCGTTGATGATCTCAATAAAAAAATTGGTGTATTTAAAGTATACCAGCAATCCCAGGTTGATAACAATGCTGAAGATCAGAATGGCGGTCTTCATTCGTTTTCCCTTCGTCGCGTATAACCAATTGGAAAGATTAAAATCAACTACAGCTGAAAGCAGGATAAAGAGAAAATAAAATCCGCATGCTTTGTAGAAAAAATAGAGGGAAAAAATAGTAAAGTAAATGACCCGGGTCAGCTTGTGCTTGTAGAGGAACTGGTACCCGAGAAGGAATACGCAAAAGAAGAAGAGGAAAAAGCCACTGTTGAACAAAAGTGGATCTTTCGCATTGTACGTCAACTGTTGAAGCAGCTTATCTATGTCGATATTGAAATTGAACATATCTAGCGACCCTTTTCTGAGGTTTTATTTTTTATAACGTAGTTCTCGTAACCCTTAATCAGCGCATTGTAAAACAGATCGCCCTGGATCTGATATCCTTTGCCGGAAAAATGTACGCGATCCTTGGCCGACAATTTCATTGTATACCACTTCGCCATGGAACCGAATCCTCCCATCACTTCATATAAATCCCAATACGGCAATGCCTTTTTAATACTGTAATCAACGATCACCTGCCGGGCTTCTTTCATATCCGGATTTTTAACTTTTCCTTTTTTTCCACGGCGATATGAATCCGGCGGACTCATCAGCAAAATGGAGGCATTGGGATGAACAAGCTGGAGTCCTGTTACAAGAGAATCGATATTTTTCTCAAAGGTGTTTTTATCAAAACCTGCGGAATAGGCTTCATTGGTGCCGAGTGAAATGATGATCAGGTCAGGATTGAGGTAAGACAATTGCTGCATAAAATATTTCGAGGCGCTGTAATGCCTGTATTCGGCGCCGTTCACACCGATCATATTATACAGCACTCCGGCCGAGTCGTTTTCAAGTAGCATTCCGTAAATGCGTGTTGACTTTTGAACTGTATCGGAGCATTTATTCCGGATGATGAACTGACTTCCGGGTTTCTCTAATTTTAATTCCGAAGTAAAAGGGTTTGTAGATTTATCCGTGGGCTTTATCGTCCCTACCACACAATTGAAAGCATCATTCACTTTTAGATCAAAACTGAGAAGATTTTTTTCATGAAATAACGTAAATCGCGAGGTAGAATAATCCAGTCCCGGCTGATTTTTCAACGTAATGTTTAGTTCTGCAGCAGAATCACGGGTTTCAATTGTATAGCCGCAAATCCCAATGGGCAGCGGTTTCTCCAGAAAAACATTTCGTTTATACTCCCAGACAACATTGGTAGTCGATTTATAACTGGAGGGCTCATTACTTTTCGCAGCACGATAAGGAAAGATCAGTCCTCTGCCTGCATTTCCGAAGCGAAGCTGGATCTTCTGTCTTACTTGACCGGAGAGATTATCCGCCTGAATATGCGAATCGCCGATGTGCACAATGTTCACCCTTCCGGATTTGGATTGCTGAAGCTGATAGAGTTTTTCATAGAAGAATGCCATCGAAAGACTGTCATTTTCAATCCTGTTCATTTCATTTTTAATGAAGGTAAATTGCTTGTAGGATGAAGAATCCAGCGTTTGAGCACTTGCATTTACAGCAAACAAAATACAGCCGATTAATACGAGAGTGAGGATGCGGCTCAAGGTGATTTTTTTATTCATTCTTCTTATTGTAATCGTTGTATTCACTCATGAGTTTGTTGTATAATAATTTACCGGCACGATGAGCTCCTTTGAAATTGAAATGGGTGTAATCTTTATTTGCATACACGGTATCACCTTCCACCCATTTGACCATGGAACCACTTCCGCCCATTGCCTCGTAAAGACTCCAGAACGCCACCTTATTCTCGTGTGCCAACCGTCGTTGAGTTTCCACCATAATCGGTACGCTTGCATCTGTCTGATAGGTTCCATCTTTCCTGACGCTTCTGTCGCCGATGCTGACCAGTAAAATACTAGCCTTTGGAAAACTTGCCTGAATATGTTTGATCACATTCTTCATCCCTCGTTCATACCAGGAATAATCGGTAACATCCGGACTCACGGCATTTAAACCGTATTCAAGTATGATAAGATCGTATCCAAGACAATCATCTGTTTCGGAATACACATTCTGGGAAATTTTTGTGATAGGCAAACCTGAATTTCCACGGAACGAAAAATTATCAACGAAAACTCCGCTGTCGCTTTCCAGACTAAATCCGAAAACATCAACAGGTGATGTACATTGAAATCGCGCATTGATCGCCTGCATGGGGCCTTTTCCTGTAACGATAAGCTGATTAACTGTTTTCTCTCCTTCCAGTTTGTAGCGGGAGCCATTGATCATGACATAGTTTTCTCCCTGGCTTTTTCCGTAGAGTAATTTCGCTTCGTAGAATTTATCGATGTGACTTTTTTTAACAGAAACATATTTGACTGTACTGCCGGAATTTTTACTGGTATCCGCGGAAGCAATTGCAAAAGGAACAAACGTATAGCCAGAGATCCCGAGGACATGTCCGGCAGGAACGGATTCAAGCATGTTGTAGGTGGTCCAGCCCTCGAACGAATGTATTACACTTGTTCTGAATCCTGAAACGACAGATGTAACAGGTAAATATCCAACACCGTATCCTCCAAAAGCTTGCTGCATGGCAGATCTGAGATCCTGAGAGATAAGATCCCCTTCTATCATTGAATCACCAAAATAAGCAATTCGTGTTCGGTTCTTATTGATTCTAGTTTCATTCAGTGATTTGAAGAAACGGGAAAGTGCAGATCCGGAGTCGGATTCAACATCAAGAATGTTTGCCGGATCTTTTAATCTGAGTGCAAATGCAGCACTGTCAAGGGCGATAATGGAATCAGTTATAACCGGACTTGTTAATGAAGCATGTTTAACTTTTCCTTTTTCAAGTATCTCTGACAGCGGTTCGATCCGTTTTGAAGTGAAGCCAAAAAGTTTAAATTTCGTTTCAACAGTCGAGAAAAAGAGCAGAATAAGTGTTGCGGAAAGCACCATTAAAAAAGGCTGGAAATTCTTGTTGTATTCGCGCATCTGCTGTTTTGGTAACCGGCGTAAATATAATGAATTGGGCAACAGCTGGCAGGTTGGCCTAAAAATAAAAAACACTGCAGAATATGCAGTGTTTTCAATACAAATTTTGTTTTTTTTATTTCACATCGATCAACTCAACATCGAAGGTAAGATCTGCTTTTGCAGGAATCACCGGTGCACGTCCCTGTTCACCATATGCAAGGTAATAAGGGATCACGAGGCGTAATTTATCACCTACATTCATCAGGGCAATTCCTTCTTCCCAGCCCGGGATCACCATTGCTTGTCCCAAAGGAAATTCAATTGGCTCACCGCGTTCAACGGAAGAATCAAACATTTTACCATCTGCAAGGTATCCGCTGTAATGAACTTTCACTTTTTTACCGGCCTCTGCTTTTACAGAATTTCCGCTTTTTTTCACTTCGTAATATTGTAATCCTGATGCTGTTTTCTTTAACTCTTTTCCGGTAACATCAAAAGCAACCGGAGCTATGATTGGCACAACGTCAACGATTTCCACATCAAATATCAAATCTGATTTAGCGGGGATATGAGGCGGGCGTCCTTGTTCTCCATAAGCAAGAGCATAAGGAATGATCAGTTTTGCTTTTTCTCCTTTGCGAAGCAATTGAAGACCTTCATCCCATCCTTTTATCACCTGTCCTACGCCCACTTTCAAGCTAAACGGCTGTCCACGTTCAACAGAAGAGTCGAACATTTTACCATCCTTAAAATATCCTGAATAATGAACAGTTGCTTTAGAACCTGAATTCACTTTTTCAGCATCTTTTCCAGCTGTGTGGATGATGACATATTTCAAACCGCTTGCAGTTGTAATGGTATCCTTACCTTTAACATCCCAGGGCTTCACACCTTCAATAACATCCAATAATTCAACATCAAAAATCAGGATTGAATTTGCGGGAATTTTTCCCTGAGCCTGTTCGCCATAACCGAGTTCCGGTCCGAATTTTATGGTTGCTTTGTCTCCAACCTGTAACAGTTGAAAAGCTTCGTCCCAACCTTTGATAACTTGTCCGGCTCCCAGTTTAAATGTAAAAGGCTGCCCTTTTCCGACTGAACTGTCGAACACCGTATCATTCGTTAGTTTTCCTGTATAGTGAACAACAACTTTATCACCTGCCTGAGGTTTTTTACCGTTTCCTTTTTCCTTAATTGTGTATTCTAAGCCAGATGCTGTTTTCACTGTTTTCGGTTTTTTCACTTTACTGACCTTTACCTTTTCCTGTGCAATTACAGCAGTGGTAAGGATAGCCAGAACGATGGTTAATACTTTTTTCATGATTCAAAAAGATCAGGATTATTTTGCGTCAGAAATACTAATCAACTCAACATCAAAAACAAGAGTTGCGAATGGTGCCATTCTTCCCCCACCGTCACCGTAGGCAAGATCAGAAGGAATGATCAATTTACCTTTTGAACCCGGACTCATCAACATAATTCCTTCATCCCATCCTTTGATAACTCCACCGGTTCCGATTGGAAATTCGATTGGCTTATATTCTCCTCTTCTTTCGTCATAAATGTTCTCTTTTTTCGCTGTTGCCTCATCGCTGGTATCGAAAATAGTTCCATCGATCAAACGACCCGTGTAGTTCACTTTCACCATCTGACCTGTTTTTGGTTTAGCACCGCTGCCTTTTTTGGTCTCAATGTAATATAGTCCGGTAGCAGTTGGTTGTGCTGTGATTTTATTATCCGCAAGATATTTTGCAAGAATTTTGGATTCTTCATTTTTCTGCAATTCCATCATCACACGCTGCTCTTCTTTCTTTTTCACATTTTCCTTTTCCACTTCATCTTTAGAGATGATTTTCTCCAGCTTTGTTTCATACGTCAGCAAAGAACCTTTTTTCATAAAAGGAGGCATTTCTCTTCCTTTGTACATAGAATCAACGCTGATCAAAAAACTTGCGCTATCACCTACAGCCATAGTGCGGAGAGCTTCTTCAAACGAACCTATAAACTCAGGCTTCATTAAAGGAAACTCATAATATGTAAGACCCGGACGGTTGAATTTTGCATCTTTTGAATCTGTAAGGACAGAATCCTTATCATTTTTTACAACGAGGGAAACTCTTACAACATCTCCTTCTTTAGGCATTACTCCTGCTTCGTCATGGTTATAGAACTTTGCAAAGTATCCGGACTCTACCTGATCATATCCCGGGTACGGAGAATTATTACAAGCTGAAAATGTTAGTAAAGCGCCTGCAGCGATTAGCGCCATTTTAGAGAATTGATTTTTCATCGATGTTTAATTGTTGTATTTGGTTAAGTTTAAAAGTTCTATTTCATAGATCACAGTAGTGAAAGGCGGGATGATCCCGGTGGATGAACCTGCCCCTCCATAAGCGAGCTGCGAAGGTATAATAAATTTTGCTTTCGATCCTTCATTCATCAAACTTATTGCTGATTCCAATCCACGGATCACTTGCCCCTGCTCTCCAACTGTATATTCCATGGCTTGTCCCCGGTCATAAGTCGATTCAAATGGGCGACCATTCAGAAAATAGCCCTTGTAATGTATTTTTACCAGATTTCCGCGCTCAGCAAGATCGCCAGTGCCTTGTTTTACAGGAAGATAAAACATACCATTGTTCATAGCTGAGTAGTGCACCTGGCTCGTATCCATAAATAAGTGTAATCTTCTTTGTTCTTCTATGTCGCGGTCTTCGACGAGATCATCGTAGTGCGATAACTCCGACTGATATTCGTTACTGTTAAAGATTTTATTAAGCTTCACCTCCATTTTTACTCTGCTTCCGGGAAGCAAAAAGTATGGCAATCCTGATTTAAAAAACCGGTTGAACAAAGAATCAGCGCTTACAATAAAGGAAACACTGTCGCCTTCATTCATGATTCTTAAACCTTCTTCAAAACTGCCTCTGAACGAAGAGTGATTAAATGGCAGAATCACCATTCCGGTAGCATTACTTGAGTAGGAATCCAGAAAAACAGAATCCTTTAAAGTGAGGTAGGAAATGTTCAATTGAAGGAAATCACCGATGGAGGGTTTACGGCTTCCATCTCCAATTACGCGTAATTTATAATGCAGCCCGGTATCTGTTTCTGTATATCCTTTGTAAGGGGAATTATTGAAGCAGGCAATCAAACTGAAGCAAATGAAAAAACAAATTAACCAATTGAATACCAGCCTACTATTCATTATAATCTAAACTATTCGATTAGTCTAATTTTTAATTTTTACGTGTTACTTTTCTGATCCCCAAAAGATCAATATCATACCTCACAGAAGACTTGGCGGGGATCTTTCCCTGGTCACCCATTAATCCATGAGCCAGGTGTGATGGAAGGATGAAAATTGCCTGATCACCTACATGTAAATATTGAATACCTTCATGAAGACCTCTTTCCACATGATCATGTCCGATCAGAAATTCATAGGCTCCCAAAGAATCCGAAGAATAGCACAAAGTACCATCAAGCAAATAGACTTTATAATTGACTTTTGCATAAATGTCGAATTTCTCATCCAGCGCTGCAATTTCTCCTGTACCTTTTTTCGTGATCATGTATCGTAGTCCGGTTCCAGTGGTGATCATCTCCCAGTTTTTGTGTTTTGCATACTGATCGATCTCATCGCTTTCACGCTTTACATACATTTTATTGGCTTCAATCAGTCGGTCCTGGAACTCCTTGCTGTTCAAATTGGTCTTTTTAGTCGTCTTTTTATGATTGTCGCCACAGGAATAACCTGCAGTAAACAATACAAACAAGAAAGCAAGCTGATGAATGTTCATCATTTTCCTAAGGGTTTAAGCTCTTTTTTATAATCAGGCAAGAGAGATTCGAATTTAGCTACGGTTTCTTTGAGACTTTTTTCGCTCATTCCACCCGCAGCATTTGCATGGCCGCCACCACTAAAATGTGCTCTTGCAAATTTATTCACATCAAATGAACCTTTGGAACGGAAGGAAGTTTTGATGATTCCGTCGCGCTCTACAAAAAACACAGCAAACCGGATTCCCTTGATTGATAAGGCAAAATTCACAACTCCTTCGGTATCTCCTTTTTTGTAATTGAAGCGGGATAATTCTGCAGCACTGAGAGTAAACATGGCTGCACTGTATTCCGGAAACACTTTAAGCTTTTCCGATAAGCAATATCCGAGTAAACGTAATCGGCCTTCGGTATTATCATCATAGATCCGGTTATGGATCTCCGCATTCTCCGCTCCGGCTTTGATCAACTCAGAAACGATCAGGTGTGTTTTTGAACTGGTGGATGGATATCTGAAAGATCCGGTATCTGTCATTAGGCCGGTATACAAGCAGTTCGCGATGTTCTTGTTCAGTAATTTTACATCGCCCATGAGTTTCACAAAGTCGAAAACGAGCTCACAGGTAGAGCTGGCGGAAACATCATGAAGCATAAAATCTGCAAAATCTTCCGGCTGAAGATGGTGATCAATAATCATCTTTTTTGCTTTGGAAGAAGCGACTTCAATTCCTAACCGATCAATTCGTTTTAATGAATTAAAATCAAGACAAAAAATTATATCTGCTTTAGCAACAGCAAGCTTAGCGGGTTTTTCATTTAAAGAAAAATTGATCACTTTCTGATCCCCGGGCAGCCATGATAAAAATTCAGGATAATCGTTGGGTGTGATCACCTTTACTTTATGTCCTTTCAATAGGAGATAATTGTAGAGTCCGAGAGATGATCCCATTGCATCACCATCCGGCGACCAATGAGTAACGATTACACAATTTTTCGGAGATTTTAAAAAGGTCCTGAGAGCTTTGAGTTGAGGGCTGTTCAAATTTTATTTTTTTTATGAAGCACAAATTTACATTTTTTCCCTGCGCTGAGGTTTCTAATAATAGTTAAAATATCTTTTGCTTGGAATTTTTTTCTAATTTCGCAGCCGGTTTCAGACCCGAAGCGGAGTCAGAGAAATAAACAGAACTAAAATCAATTATAAAAAGGTATGGCAACTAACAGAACATTTACGATGATCAAGCCGGATGCAGTGGCGAACGGATCTATCGGAGGAATTTTAAAGATGATTAACGAAGCGGGATTTCGTATCGTAGCGATGAAATACACGAAGCTTTCAACAGAAGCGGCAGGTAAATTTTATGAAGTACATAAAGAGCGTCCGTTTTATGGAGAGTTGGTTGACTATATGTCTGCTGGACCAATTGTAGCGGCTATCCTTGAAAAAGAAAATGCTGTTGCTGATTTCAGAACCCTTATTGGGGCTACAGATCCAACTAAAGCTGATGAAGGAACCATTCGTAAGATCTATGCAAAATCAATTGCAGCAAATGCGGTGCATGGTTCAGACAGCGACGAAAATGCACAAATCGAAGGCGATTTCTATTTTTCGAAACTGGAAAGATTCTAATATTTATTTTTCAATTGATTACAAGAACCACCTCTAATCCGGGTGGTTTTTTTATTGGGGTCTTTTAAATCCAAACTGATATTTTGTCGAAGATAAAATGTCTTTTATCTTAATTAATCAAAATCCCGCAGAAAAGATGGGGAGAAATTTAACATATTATGAATATTAACTTATCTTAGTAAAAAACTAATTATGAAAAAGAGAGCTCTCCACTACCTTTTATTTGCCGCAATAAACATTACTTTGCTTAATACTGCTCAAGCTCAGACAGCACCTCCCAAAAACGAATTAATTCTGAGCATCCCTTCCATCACTTCCAAGAGTTATGAAGAAATTAAACAAACCCTGGAATCAATCCCCGGCGTAGAACTGGCTGCTTATTGCAGTCACATGCAGAGCTTTCTGATTTATTACGACACGAAAAAAATTGATGGAGATGAATATATCGTGCGTCAATTGCAGTCTGTCAATAAACGCTACATTTCAGAGGTAAAAACAGGAACAAGTATTCAACAGATCATGGGTGAATGCTCAAAGTTTCCTGCCACTGTTTCAGAGGTTAAATAAAAGACACAAAATTAAGTTCAATACTTTATCTCCTTAAAGTTCAATTTATGAAAAAAATTTCCATTTATAGTTTTGGTTTTCTGCTCCTTGCATTGATGATCGGAAAATCTTCCGTGGCACAAACATTCAACATGCCGGCAACCGGAACAGGAACCAGTATTTCTACCTGTTCAGGTACGTTTTATGACAATGGCGGTACCGGAAACTATTCAAACAACTGCAATGGTATTCAGACGTTCTGCTCAACCAGTGGAATGATCCAGTTCGTGTTTTCTTCTTTCATAACCAGGGATGCGAGCGATTACCTGAAGATCTATGATGGCCCGACTACAGCATCAACACTTATTGGGACGTATTCAGGAACCACTTCACCCGGAACCATCCTTTCTACCGGGACTTGCATTACATTTGAATTTGTTTCAAATAACAGTGGAGTAAAAGCAGGTTGGGTTGCCGCTATTTCCTGTCCGATCTCAAACAATGAATGTGCGACAGCCACCGCATTGATTTCAAATTCCGCATGCTCTTATACTGCCGGATCAACCATTGGCGGAACAAATTCCTCTACTGGCCCTGCAGCTGGCTGTGCCGGCTTTGTTGCGGGCACCTCTGTTGATGTCTGGTATACTTTTGTAGGGACAGGAACCTCACAAACCATCAGTACACAAGCGGGTTCTATTACAGATGGCGGAATGGCCATTTACTCAGGAACATGTGGTGCATTAACACTTCTGACTTGTAATGATGACGGTGGTCCGGGTTTAATGCCTGAAATCATAGGAACTTACACGAGCGGTGTTACCTATTACATCCGAGTATGGGCCTACAGTACAACCGTAACGGGAACATTTGACATTTGCGTTTCAAATCCTTCTGCACTTACTTGTCCTGCAGGATTAGGTACCGGAGTTTTTAACATAACCCTGCCAGTTGGCGGTTATTCCAGCGGCGCCCAAACCACTTGCGGGATGGTCAACAATCTGACCAGCACAAACATTCCAACCTGCGGTTCTACTGCCTATTATACAGGAGAAGATGTTGTTTATGTATTTACAGCGCCTGCTACCGGCCAATCCACCATCTCGTTGACTTCCACAGGTTCATGGACCGGCATCATGTTATATGCAGGATGCCCGTTCTCAGGAGGAACTTGCGTAGCTCAGGCCCAAAGCTCCACCGGAAATAAAAGTATGTGTGTTACACTCACAAGCGGAGTTACGTATTATTTGGTGATCGATTCTTATGCAGCTCCTGCATGTAATCCTTATTCACTCAGCATTTCATATCCTGCCGGAATTCCTGCCGGTACCACTTGTTCAAATGCGGTATCGATTGCTTCCTTGCCTTACAGTGCTTCAGGAGAATCAACGGCCTGTATGGGGAATGATTATTCAAACCTTAGCACAGGTTCCTGCAATACATCCTACGAATCAGGAGAAGATAAAGTTTACCAGTTTACAACAACAGGCTCAACCTGCATTGGAGTAACGTTAAGCAGCACAAGTACCAATTCAATCGGATTTCAGGTATACAGTGGTTGTCCGGGAACTGCAGGAACCACGTGTGTAGGAAGTGCCGGCGGTGCTACCTCAGGATCTTTATCCGGATCTGTTGTACTTCCAGCTGCGGGAACCTACTTTATTATGGTTGATACCTGGTCTGCACCTGATAATGCAACATACAATATCAGCGTAACCAACTTCGGTTCAGGAGCGATCAATGATGATCCTTGCAATGCGATTACAATGACGTTAGGCTCTTCCGAAACAGGTGATAATAATTGTACCGGCTTTGCAAACGAACCGGCTACAGTGCCATCGTGCTGGACAGCCGGATACAGAAATACTGTCTGGTATAAAGTGGTAGCCCCTGCATCCGGAAGCCTTAAAATCAAAACTTTTTTATCGACCCTCACCAATACACAGATCGCTGTTTATTCAGGTACATGTGGAACAGGCTTGACAATGGTTACGAGCGGGTGTAATGACAACTCAACCCCTTGCGCAGGTACTTCCAATTTGTATTCGGAAGTATCGCTGACAGGATTAACGGCCGGAGCCACTTATCATATTGCTGTGGATGGAGCCAATGACCTTGTCGGTACATTCTCGATCGTTGCGATAGATGGAAGTACTTCTTTCCCGACAGTTGCCGGAATGGATTGCTCATCCCCTAACCCTGTTTGTGCTTCAACCTATACGGTTTCAAATCCGGGATACAGCGGATATGGCAATTATTGCGACCTTCCTTCTCCTGCTCCTGTTGGCAGCTGCCTGTCTTCAGGAGAAAGAAATGTGGTTTGGTATACCATTCCGATCAATGCCAATGGTATACTTCGTTTTGATATTGTGCCAAATGACTTTGTACCGGCAACAGAAACAGAGACTGATTATGATTTCGGTGTTTGGAAACTAGGAGCCACTGTTACCTGTGCTACCATCGCATCCGGTGCTTCTCTCCCTTTAAGATGTAATTACAGCGGCCTTGGAGTGACCGGATTAAATGGCGTTTCAGATGCTCCGGGGTCTCTTTCTGCTGCTGTTTGTCCAACGTGTGGGGCGTATAACCCTGATCCTACTTATGATTTTGCCTATGACAATACCATTGCCGTCAATGCCGGTGAAACCTATTTGCTTGCAGTGAGTAATTTCTCCAGCAGTACATCCGGTTTCCGCATTGACTTTTTAACCAGTCCGATCGGTTATACCGGTACAACTGCTACTTCGGTAACTTGGACAGGAGGAACAAACACTGATCCTGCATTAGCATCAAATTGGGGTGGCTGTAATATACCATCCTGTTTGATTGATGCAATTGTGGCCCCGTTCACTATTCAACCAACCATTGCAGTGAGCCAATCAGTTAAGAATGTTACCATTCAACCGGGTGCCACTTTAACCATCAATGCAGGAGTTACTTTAACGGTATGTGGTGATTTTACCAATAACGGAACATTAACTATGGCTCCAACTGCAACCCTGATGTTCTCCAATACTGCAACACACGTAGTTTCCGGGAATTTAACCGGAACCAGTGCGGTGGGTAATCTTACGGTTAATCAGACTGCGGGTGGTGTAAGT
>JALYRR010000002.1:27875-51742 GCA_030855265.1 Bacteroidota bacterium
GTGTAAGTTTATTGAACAACATCGACATCAAAGGAAACTTCACTACATCCAGCAGCACCAGTATTTTTAATACCAACGGAAACAATGTTAAAGTGGCGGGTAATTTTGTTAATGCAACAGGAAATACGACTTTCTCTTCCACAGGAACTACCGGAACACTTGAATTCAATGGTACTGCAGCTCAGACTTACAATCAGGGAAGCAGCCAGTTGGATCTGAATGCAGTTGTAATGAATCATACCAGCACTGGAGTAACGCTTCAGACGGATATGAACATCAAAGCAACCACAGGTACACTTACATTGACTCTTGGAAAGATCAATACGACAGCAGCTTTTAAAGTAACCGTGTTTAACTCCACCACTACTTCTGTTACGGCTGGAAATACAAACAGCTATGTGAATGGTTTCCTGAGAAGGTACATCAACAACTCCACAGGATCATTTAATTTTCCTGTCGGAAATACAGCAAGCTATCAGCGTGCGAATGTGAATTTCACAGCTGCACCGGTTATCACATATCTGACTGCGGATTTCCAAACCTACGCTACACTTCCCGCTGCACTTGGTTCTACAGAATGCGGATCTACTTATAACTCAAATGCCTTGGATAATGGCTTCTGGAACATTGATGCTAACACCCCTAACAACAATACTGGTACGTATAACATGACGCTTTACAATACATCCTATACGAATGCAGCAGCTGGTTGGACGGTTATGGCTCGTCACAATGGAAGTGCCACATGGGCGCTTGTAAATGGCGATGCAAGCATGGGAACATGTGTAGCTGGTCCCGTAACAGCAGTGGTAAGAAACAATATGAGAGGTTTCTCAGCCTTCGGAACAGCACAATCGCTTACGCCTTTACCGATTGAATTGTTATCATTTACAGGATCAAATGAAGGAACCAAGAACAAACTTGAATGGGCCACTGCAACAGAGAAGAACAATGATTATTTCACTCTGGAGCGTTCTGCTGAGGGAGTTCAATTCGAATCCTTTGATACAAAAGATGGAGCAGGTAACAGTTCTCAGATCATTGAATATCTTGGATATGACTATTCTCCATTTATCGGGAAAACGTATTACCGTTTAAAACAAACCGACTTTGACGGAAAGTACTCCTACTCTTCCATTATTGTTTTAGAAAACAAACTGGATGAAATCGCAGTAAGCAATGTTCACCCTAATCCAACTACTGCTGATCTTAATTTTGATTTTGAAACCCCGGTTCGAGGAACTGTAAAAATTCAAATCCTTGATTATTTAGGCCGTGTGGTAGTTGACAAACTTCAGCAGGTTGATCCAGGAAAATCAAATATGAAGACCGAAATGAATGAATTGGCGAAAGGTATATACACTCTTAAAGTTGAATTCAGTGAAGGAAGCTTTAAATCCATCACTAAAGTGGTTAAGTATTAATCCGGATTTAAAAATTATAACCAAAAGGCTTCAGTTTGACTGAGGCCTTTTTTTTTCCTCTTCTACTCTCAACCTGAGGTATAGCTTAGGAAACAACTGTTGAGAAAAAACACCGGTTAAAAAAGCCGCAGATTGATAAATTCATCTAAATTTGTTTATCTGAAATTCAAAAATAAAATGAAGACCTTCTTTTACCTCGCCTTGTTTTCAATCTGTTTAATTTCATGCAAACCATCAAGGGATGAAGCATTGGTATACAATGATAAAATAGTTGCTTTTCAAAAAGCAATTGACAATAAGGAAGTCGCGTTACTGGAAGCTTTTAAAACACGCGAGCCGGAAATAATAGATAAAGCCTATACCGATTTTAAATCCCAGATCACTATTTCAGCAAAGGAACTGGAAACCCTTGGCACTTTTGATGAACAGGCCTATTTTATTGAAGGAGCAAGATCTCTCTTTTCCACTTATAAAGCAGTAGCTGAAAAAGAATACAACACACTTGTAGATATCAATAAGATGAATGATTCTCTATATACTGAAGATGTTCAGGCAATGGATGATGAGAATACCAAAGCCATCAATTCAAAGCTTGATTCAGGGTTGGCAGAGTTCACTGCGATACAGGAAAAATTCGCAGCCGAATATGATTTTATCTTCGAGAAAACAGGAGAAAAACAAGCAGAGTTCGAATAGTTTTTCTTTTCTAATGCTGTACCTGTTTCCGGAGCACCTCAAACATCTTCACCATAGCCAGCGTATCCATTGCGCAATAGGCAAGTAAATTCTCCCTTGTTTCCATGGCTTTGAACATATCTGTTTCATTTTGCAATTGCTCAAATGCAATCATTGCAATACTTCCACTGGAAATCTTTAGATCGTGATAGTTTAAATCAGGAACGAGCGCCGGAAGTATACTCTTCATGGAAACTGAATTTTTCATGGAAGGATGATAAAAACTTCTTTCCTGAAATGGCTGAACCAGGTCAACAATGCGTTTTAAACGCTGATCAATCTCCTGAGTAAATTTCGGAAAATCATTCTTCAAACCATTCAGCACATTTTTTTCCATCAGGGCATCGTATACCAGGATACTTCCGGATCCTTCTGTATCTTTCAGTAAACTGGAAAGAAACTGCTCCCGGGGGTCTGTCCCCTGCTCTGCCAGAAATTCTTTGTGCATAAATTCCGACCCGGGACTATTAATGATGTGAACAGAATACTGAAAAGGAATGTGCTGATAAGGTTTCGTTCCTTCATAAACCGGGATAGCCGGCATATAGGTTTCGAAATCCATAAAACAAACCGGATACACTACACGGCCAAGAAAATCGGTAATGGCCTTTTTATTTACGAAAGCCTCTCCACTCCTGACTGCTTTCAAATGGATATTTACATTTTTATCCAGGTTGTTCTCATCAGGAATTTCATCGATCGTTCGGTAACCGGCATGATACAAATTGAATTGTTCTGTTTTTGAAATGCCGGTGATCTCAAAAACGGAGTTTTTGGGTACCTGTTTCCAGCATGTTCCCATAAAGTCACAACCATAAGGCGAAAAACAATGCTCACCTATTGCCTTCTCCGGAATGGTAATTCCGGAAAGCACTGATTTTGACGAAGTGATATGCTCTTCTACCAAAGCCTGATTCTTAATCGCAGTGGATTTAACGGAGCTTATGCTAAAGAGTTTATCAGGTTCCAGTGCACCTTTACGGTAGTATTTACTATTGAGTGTGACCAGAGAAAAATCGTCCAATGGCAAGCCGGAGTTGCTGATCACCCAATATTGCAGAGAAGCATCCAGCAAATAAGTATTGGAGATCTTAATGGAACTTTTTACTTCGTAAGCAAACCATAAACCTTCCCTCTTTACAAGAATATCAAGTATTGCAAGCACCTGATCATGCTGAAATGCCGCTTCGTAAATAATTTCTGCCCCTTCATTAATGAGCTGCCGGGTTCTTTGAACGGCAGCGAGATTATCTGACCGTCTGGCAGGGGTAGCATCCACACCACCGGGGAAAATTTTTCTCGCCATCACCCCAACATTGTTTCCCCTGTTAAACAATGCTGACTGCTCAGCGGAAGGTTTATCACGAAGTTGAATGGAATTCCGATATAGATACAAGGACTTAGAACATTGAAGTCCGCGCAGGAAGGTTGATTTACTTAAAATATGTTTTTCCAAAATCAGGTTTTATGGTTCTAAATTAATAATTCAGGAAAGATTTTTGGATGAATTGTTTTAAAATAATTTTTTTTAATCCTTAACTTCGTAAAGTCGGGAATGACCTTACACTAAAATAAAGAATCGTATGCTGGACGAACTCAAGATAACTCTCTTTTTGGTTGATGATGATCTGATGTATTTGAAGGCTCTTGAAAATGAGTTTAAGAAGAACGAACACTTCGAAATTCATACTTTTACTACCGGAGAAGCCTGCCTCCAAAAATTAAGTCTGAAACCTGATATCATTATTCTCGATTATTTTCTTAATGGAGACAACAAAGAAGCAGTAGATGGATTTAATATCCTGGTTAAGATCAAACAGAAAAGTCCTGAAATACATGTGATCATGCTTTCTTCCTATGAAAATGTAGAGATCGCTGTCAATTGTATAAAATACGAAGCATTTAATTTCATTGTAAAAAATGATACTGCCTTCATTCGTTTAAAACATACTATCAAACAAATCTTCCGACTGCATTCCAAAGTAAAGGAATTGATTGTTTGGGATTGGTAAGCTATTATTCTATATTTCATGCCATTTAAAACTCGATCCGTTCCATAAAAAGTGCGGATTTTTTTATTATCGCATTGAATGGTTGTATCTCTTCTCTTCAGATCCTGGAATATAAATTTTCCGTAAATTTAATTACATTTGTCTATGTTAAAACATTGTAAAAATATTTGATGCGATCAATCAACAGATTTTTTCTATTGTCTTGTTTCCTTCTGTTTTCGGCTGCAGGAGCTTACGCACAGCTTTCAGCAAATGCGGGGCCCGACAGAAGTATTTGTCCCGGCCAGACAGTTATTATCGGAGGCACCCCGGTTGCTGCTTTCGGAGGAATGGCGCCATATACCTATTTCTGGTCACCTTCCGCAGGATTAGATAACGTTAGCATTCCTAATCCTACTGCTTCTCCCACAACAACCACAACTTATATTCTTACAGTTACGGATGATACAGGCGCAGTAGCCTATGATGACGTGATTATAACAGCCAGTATTTTAAATCAGATAAGCGCAGGCAATGACACCAGCATTTGCGAACAATCTTTTGCTATGATAGGTGAGCCGATGAATACTGCCGGAGGCGGAGTTTCCTATTCATGGTTTCCCGGAACTTTTTTATCAGACTCAACTGCTCCCCGTCCCATCTCCTCTCCTACTTCAAGTATCACGTATATCCTTACCGCAACAGTTGCCGGTTGTCCGCCTAAAACAGATAATGTTACTGTATCTGTTATTCCTACCCCGGTTATTGATGCAGGAATTGATACAACCATCCAGGAAGGAGAAACAGTAACTCTTCATGCTACAGGCGCGTATTTTTATGCCTGGGGTCCATTGGGAACACTCACTTACTTTTACACATCCTCTCCGGATGCGCAACCCATCGTTACAACCACTTATTACCTTTATGGAGAAGATGGATCAGGCACATGCCCCGCCTATGATTCTGTAACGGTGTTTGTTGAAAGTTCATCCGTTGTAGTCATCTATAACACCTTTACTCCTAATGCTGACGGAGAAAACGATACATGGTACATCGGAAATATTCAAAAGTTCCCGGAAAACAAACTTGAAATCTATAACCGTAACGGTAAGCTTGTTTACAAAAAAAGCAGTTATTTAAATGACTGGGATGGTAAGGCATTCGGGCAAGATTTGCCAGCAAGTACTTATTTTTATGAACTCAACCTCGGGCCGGGTTTCGATGTTCTGCATGGAACTGTAACTATCGTCAGATAAAATGAAGTTAAACATCCGACTTGTTTTTTTTATGCTCCTGATTGCAACATATTGCAGTGCACAGCAGCTTCCGTATTATTCTCAATACAAGAGTAATATGTTCATGATCAATCCGGGCATTACAGGAACTAAAAGACTCATTGACGCGCGGATGAATTACAGGATGCAATGGATCGGCTACGACGGAGCACCACGCACCAGTTCCTTTAGTTTACACAGCAGATTTCTGAAAGGAAAGATGGGAGCTGGAATTTACATGATGCAAGATAAAACCGGTCCTTCCAAGCAAACTAATCTCGGAGCTAGTTATGCCTATCACCTGCGCTTTCCGGATTGCGAATTATCAGCTGGTGTTGCAGGGAATTTCACAAAATATACTTTGACTGGAGGGCAGATTACTATTCACAATAGCCAGGATCCGGCAATCAATCAATTTGTAACAAACAGTACCTGGACCAGTGACCTGAATGCAGGAATTTACCTGTATAACGACAGGTTTCATTTAGGAGTAAGCGCATTGAGAGCACTTCAATCAACCGCTGAGTTTTACAAAAATGATTCGCTTAAAAAGGGTCTTGTTAAATACGCTACGCATGTCCATCTGACTCTTGGATATAATTATTCTCAGAACGAAGATTATGTTTGGGAAAGCACTTTGCAGGCTTATTATGTTCCCGCAGCTCCGCTTTTTCTTGACTACACTTTACGGATGCATTACAGAGAAAAAGTTTTCGGAGGAATTTCAATTCGTCTGAAGGATGCAGTTGCCCTACATCTTGGAATGACCATTATGGAGGATTTCCAGGTAAGTTATTCTTATGATTTACTTATTGGAAAGATGCGAAAATACAGTAGCGGTTCCCATGAAATCATGCTCGTTTGCAGCACCAATATCTTCAAGAAGAAAAAGGGAAGATCAAACGATGAATTTCTTCGTCAACGCTACGGATACCTTTTTTAACTCATTCTATAATGCTGTATCTGGAATATGCCTCATTCCGATAACATGAATTAAAATGCCACCATTCTGTAGTAATGCCCGTAAATCCGGCCTGTTCCATCACCTCTCTCAAGAGATCCCTGTTCAGAAATTGTTTATGGCTTAACTTGCCTTCACTCATCATCCTCTCTTCTTCTCTCGGATAAGCCAGTTCCCCGAAATAATCGTAGCCGGTTCCCATATCCAGTTCATACCCATTTTCATCGATGATACTCAAATCGACGGCAGCACCGAAATTATGCAAAGAACCGTTTTTCGGATTTGATACATATTTGGAACGTTCAGTTCCGGGGACGTCAATCGTATCCCACATTTTTTCCTGAATGCTTCTTGGTCGTGCAGCATCATAAACGATCAAACTGTAATAGGGAAATTTCTGGCGTAATAATGTTTGCGCTGTCTTCAGCTTTAAAGCGACATCCGGCTGCAGGTAGCATTTATTGAAATCTCCATATACATCCAAACCTAAAAAATTATTGGGTGAAGAATATTTCATATCCACCACAATGCTGGTATCAATACTTTTGATGTCAATCAATCCTGCATTGATGATGTTCTGTTCAGTGATACCGATCCAGACAGGTTCAAAATTGCGGACGCGCTCTTCAATGCTATCAATTTTAATTTCCTCTGAAAGTAAAGAATCCTGATTTCCTGCTTCTGCTTTTTCCGAAGCATGCTCTAAGCAAGCGGGCAAAAAAACAAGGACTTGCAAAAGAAAGAGAAAGCAACATCTTTTCATTGCTTAAAGTTAGTGAATATTAAATTCTTACTTAATTTTGTGCTATGCTTAAAGCATCTCATATATTCATGGTCCGCCCTCTCCGTTTTGGTTTTAACAGCCAAACCGCAGAAAGCAATTCCTTTCAGAACAAAGAAGGCATGAATGAATCCTCTGCGATCCAGGAAAGTGCTTTGAAGGAATTTGATGCAATGGTGGAACTTCTTAGAGCCAACAACATTGAAGTAACTGTGTTTGATGATATCAGCTCTGACACCCCTGATTCTATCTTTCCAAACAACTGGATCTCTTTTCATCAGGAAGCAGTGGTGCTTTATCCGATGATGGCGGAGAACAGAAGAACAGAAAGAAGAAATGATATTATTGAAAGTTTAAATCGTTCAAAAAAAACCATTGACCTTTCCATTCAAGAATCCGAACAAATTTATCTGGAAGGGACAGGCAGTATTGTGTTTGATTATGAAAACAGGATCGCTTATGCCAACATCTCACCAAGAACAAATAAAATCCTCCTGGAAGATCTTTGCCGGCAATTAAACTATACTGCTATTACTTTTAAAGCTGTCGATCAGCAAGGAGCGGATATTTATCATACCAATGTGCTCATGTGCATAGGAAGTACATTTTGTGTGATCTGTCCGGATTGTATGCCGGATAAAACCGAGAGGACACATATTCTGGAATCACTTGAAAAAAATGGTCATGAGATCATTCCGATCACGTATGCTCAGTTGAATTCATTTGCAGGAAATATGTATCAGCTTTTAAATTCGAAAGGCGAAAGCTGTATCGTCATGAGCAAACAGGCTTTTAACTCACTGAATTCAGACCAGTTAACAGCCCTGAAAAAACATGGCATTCTCTTAACTCCTGAACTTTTTACCATTGAGAAATTCGGTGGAGGAAGCGCAAGGTGTATGATGGCGGATGTTAGATAGGTATAAGTGAGTGTAACGACAGATTATAATAACACAATCAAACGATTCAGATAAATTAAAACCAAATGAAGAAATTATTTATCATTTCAACATTTCTAATTATAATAAATTTTTTCTCTTGCAAGTGTGATGACACTTATACCTGCCCTACTTTATCTGACAGCACATTAAGCTGGTTAACACTTAATTTAAATGATACGATCAAATACACTAATTCCTCTGGGGATCGAATTCAATTTATAGTTTCATCCAAAACTATTTCCCCTGCCTACGAAACTAAACCATGTGGCCCAACTGGATTAGGTGGATGCATTTGCAAACAAAATCGATGTAAATCATCAGGTAATCTTTTTGCAGAAGCAGATACAATAATCAATAATAAAAATCAATATTTTGTTCGAATTGATGAGACAAATAATGAAAATATATACAATCAATATTCAACATTGTTTTATACTATTTTTGATTTTAATAATGGAATCAATCTTTTAAAACCAACTGAACTGTCACCTAACGATTCATTAATGCCATCACTTCTGGTTGGAAACAATACATACTCAAATGTATATGTGCATATGATCGACACAACGTCAACCTCAAACCTAAATAGAAAAGTGTGGAAAGTGTATTACACACAACTGGGTGGTGTAGTTGGTTTCCGGACAAGGCAAAATCAAAACTTTTATTATCGCGAATAGCTGATACAGCGATTAGCAAGAAAGACAATAAAACTGACGGCATTTGGGCGATTCCAAAAACAAATTGTAAATTAGTTTTGAAACAGGTTCGCAATTAAAGAAATAGTAAAAAGGCAGACAACTAATGGTTCTCTGAACGTAGTTAGTAGTTAAAAGTTAGTTTGAATAGTAAGTAAAATATAAATCAGCAAAAACATGGCTTCATTCGATATAGTAAATAAAGTAGATGCGCAATTGCTTGACAATGCCGTAAACATCGCACGCAAAGAGATCACCAATCGTTTTGATTTTCACGGATCAAAAACAGAAATTACGCTTGATAAAAAAGCCATGAACATCAACATTCTTACTGAGAATGAAATGCGAATGGAATCTGTGATCGATGTGATCCGCCAGCGAATGATCAAGCAGCATCTGAATCCTCTCTGCCTTGACTCAGGTAAGGAACATGCCGCTTCCGGAATGATGATCCGGAAGGACATAAAAATTAAAGAAGGCATCGACAAAGACGCTGCGAGAAAGATCATCAAAGACATCAAAGACTCCAAACTAAAAGTGCAGGCGCAGGTAATGGATGATCAGGTTCGTGTAAACGCAAAAAAAATTGATGATCTGCAGGCTGTGATCTCGCTAATGAGAAGTGGCAGCTATGAACTTCCATTGCAGTTTGTCAATATGAAATCCTAAGGAATATTAGCTCTCCTTCGTTAAATAAAGTAAGGAAGGAAAATAAGCAGCCCGATTGATATGGCTCCTATTGCAGCAATCAATACTGCGGCAGCGGCAACATCCTTCACCTTTTTAGCCAGAGGATGAATTTCCGGAGATGCCAAATCCGTTAAGAACTCTAGTGCTGTATTGAACAATTCGCAAATAAAAACAAGTGTGATCGCTGCTACAATCCAGCACCACTCCCCTTTTGTAACATCCAGCCAAAAACCTAAAACTATCACTCCTGCTGCCGCAGCTAAATGGATCCAGGCATTGTGCTGTGTCCTGAAAAAAGTAGAAATTCCTTCCCAGGCATAGGAAAAACTCTTTGCACGATCCTTCATACTAAAAGGTTTATTTTCTTTCATGCTGTAAATTTTGAATAAAGGTAATCAGAGTGACATAACTCATCATTAAAAACAGTGAAAAGAAAAAAGTTACTCCCAGCATTCTTGGATGATCCAATGGATGAAGCATCATTCCGCTAATATCCCTCATCAAAGCGATCGGACTCGTGATAACATCCCAACTGTTCCATCGCGGATACCTTCCAAGATAGATTCCGAAACCACAAAGGAGCATGATCCCTGAAATGAATAACCAAACAGTTCTTTTGCTGAAGAGTTTTTCCAGAAACCGATGGATCATAAACAGTGAAGTGTAGCCAAGGAACAAGCCATTCCATGCAAATGAAAGGATCAGGACAAGGTCAAACCAGAGTGGAACATCCTGCTTCGGTCGAAGATGAAACAAGTCGGTGAGAATGTAAGGTGAATTTGGAAAGAAAACCAGCCAGCAGCAGAACAAACAAGCAATTAACCAACGGGAAGCTCCTGCTTTCAATTCTCTTATTGCCAGTGCACAGCAGAACGGGATCCAGGCCAGAAACAAATTCCAGGGGAGAAAAATGAAGTATAGATATCCCGTCCATTGGATCCGGCAAATCAATAGGATGATGCTGAGTGCGGAAGAGAGCGCCATCATTTTTATAAGATTATTTTTCATAGATGGATTTATTTGAACTGCGTTTGTAAATTAAAAAGATAGCCAGTAGAATGATTGCTTGTCCGCAACTAAACAAAGCCCAGTTGAAATGCTGAGGAATGTAATTTCTCACTTCATGGAACATCTCGGTTTTTTCTGATAAGGTCCATACAGCTTCGGATGCAGGGGAATTGCATAAATAAATGATATAATCCCACATAAAGGAAAATATAACCACAATGCTTCCACCTGTAAGCAGAAGCCAGTCTGACAAACAGATCTGAACCTGTACACTGCGTTTTTGAAAATAAATGATCATCGAGGCTAACAGTATCATCGACAATGAAATAAGGCAAGGTGCAATCACCGGCCCCACCCATGGAACAGGAATTAGAAAGAGAATGTCCCATGTAAAGAGAGAGGATGGCCAGTCCAATAGTACTTTCAGGAAAACATAATAAAAGATATCCCAGATTGCGAAGCTGTAAATAAAAAATGCGAATCGCTGCAGTTTATTCCTGCCTGCCATTACACCAGCTCCAATCAGCATAACAATGGTAGCAGCTTCCCTCCAGAATTCTGTCACTGCAATATCATAGGAAACCGGGATCAGAGGGAAATCAAATCCCTCCGGGTAATACAGCTTTCTAAGAAACACGACCACGGATGTTTCCAGGAAACCCATAGCAATGCTAAAGGCTGTAAGCCATAAAAATGTTTTAGTTATTGGCTTCATCTTTTTCCCGGTTTATTATGGTAGTAGCATTGACTTTCACATTTGGAAGCAAAATTTTCAATTTGCTGAGTTCCTCCTCGCTGATTTGTCCCACAGTAAGATGCTTTAACTTTTTCATCCCAAACAAAGGCGAGTAGCTCAAAACCCTTGTATACCCTGATATATTTAATACTTCCAGATTATTCAGGTACATCAAAGGCCGGATGTCGGTGATATTATTGTTGGAAAGATCCAGCACCCGTAACTGGGACAACCGAGGAAAATCGATAATTGTGTCGAGTTGATTGGAACTGAGATCAAGTTCACGAAGCATTGGAAACATTTTTAATTCTGAAAGATCATTCAGATTTCCATTGGCAGATTTCAGAACGCTCAACTCGTTGAAAATGGAAACAGGCTTCAGTGTTCTGATAAAAAGATTTTCAAACTTCAGAGAAGTGATGGAGGTATGATTGTCGAACAAATAATTATACACCCTTGTCTTCTCTTTACAGGAAGATGGCCATTCCAGTTTATTGTAATTTTCCAGGAATTGATAGATCTTATTGCTTCTTCCTCCTATAAAACTATTGAAGTAAACTCCCCGGAGAGAGTAGTAATAGTCTCTTGCTTTAAGATCATCTTTCGCAGCAATGGAATCCGGCAAGGCCAACAACTGAGGAATATTTTTAAAGCTGAGATCCACAAGAAGATATTTCTCGAGGTCTTTTTTCTCCTCCGTATACTTCTTAATATTAAAATCGGTGATGATCACATCCCAGTTGAAAATACAGGAAATGACAAGGGCAAAATAGTATGCGGAAGCATTTACACGAAACAAATACCAGTTTGTTTTCAGTTTAGCGATCTTAATAAACGTGCTGATGAGTCCGATCAGAGCCAAAAGCAGATATACATACACTCCGATCTTTTTATACGACAATCCGGATTCATCAATGTACATGTTGTTACGGTAAGCGGTAGAAAAGATCATAAAAGCATTTTGAGCGATCCAGATGAAAGCTAGTACACGAAGCCACTTGCTGCTTTTATAATAATTCAACTCGCCACGGAAGTAAAACAGAATAATCAGGATGGCTACAACAATGGAAGTAATAAGCGTTCCGATCCCATCATGAACAAATTCCTTGTGCTTCATTCCCTGCGGTAGCTGACCGTCAAACCAAAGAAAATTCAGATCGAGAACATTCAGGAGAAGCAATAAAAGATTGAGCATGAAAAAGAGGATCATTGCGGAAAGTCCTTCCGTATCAATTCTCATGATGCCATTCAGGAAATTTTTGCGGGATGCAATTTCCGGACTCAGATTAAGTTCCGCATTTACATCCTGATCAGAAATGCCTTTAATGTATCGGTTGTGAAAGAAGCCATACATAAGCAATAATCCGCCAATGGTGAAAAAGATCCAGGCCCATGAAATAAAATCCAGGTTGATGTCCTTGGTAAATTCATAAAAAAGAGGATTTGAATTCTGATAGAAAAAAAAGAAGATGAGAGCAATCAGGAAAGGTATTATGATCAGAAATAGCTTTACATAAAAAGGTTGTTTATAGGTATCTGCAACCTGCCTGGATTTTCTACTGACCCAATCCAGAATGATGAACACGATGGATGATCCTACTGAACAAATTGTCAGGAATATAGAAGTAAGGAATGAGGTCCGTGGATCTATGCTGAGTGCAGAGAGAATGAACAATGAGAATAGGTTGGCAACGATGGCAAGTGCACTGCCATAAAAGTAAATACAGGTAGAAGAAATAAGCGCGCCAACGGCAACTGAAATCCAGATCTTGCTTTTTAGCAGGGAAGAATTTCGATAGATGAGCAACGCAACTAAGGCTGCGTTAAACAATAAAAAATTGATCCCTGCGAATTGCTCGTAGAATAGTATGCTGTAAAGCAAAACGGAAATAATAAGTGCCCAATCGTTCTTTTTCATGTTTTTGATTTTTTTTAATTGCTGCTTGTTAACGTTTATCGCTAAAATTTATTCTGAATCTCCAGTTGTCTGATCTTTTTGTGGCAGATCCAAAGTGGAATCAAGCCGAAAACTCCGAATGAGCAATCTATCATCTGCCAGTAAAAAGGGATCTCGCGGATCGGACCGGCGATCAGGGCGAGTGGAAACACCATTACACAGGCGATCATTCCAAAGCGAATCACCCAGATATTCCTCACAGGATCCATTAAAGGTCCAATAAAAACCGTTGCGATCACAATATGAGAGAAGGCCAGCCAGTCGGATCCATACGACAACTGAGGATACTGAGCATTGGTCGTTTTAATTGCCATATAAATTTTCGCCAGCCATTCCTGCAGTACAATTGGAAAAGAAGTTGCATGAGCAGTGAGAAATTCCAGTTCAGTTTCCAGAGGAAAAGCCGTAACACCGCTTAGGACAAGAAAAACAATAAACGTAACAATCAAAGCCCGGATCGAAAACAAAAGTTGTTTAGCCGTTTGAGTTTTCATAGTTGGAAGATTTAAATTGGTTTCTAAGCACTGAGGTTGGCAAATGAACGATCTGTCCGTAATCGATCTCATCGAACACCGGAGAGATCCTTCCTTTGATAAAATCCTTTCGGAACTGTTTCCAATGTTCCGGCATAAGTATAAAACACATAATGACTGTAGATAATACAGGAAGAGAATAATGTCGGTTCCCCAGGAAATAAAATTGCATCCGGGCTTCCCCAACTTCATCCATCTCATATCCGAGAATGATGTGCTTGCAATCATGCTGCTCATAGTTAGGGAGCAATTTGAAATTCATCTTTTGAAGATAAAGGATCAGATCCTTGCCCAGTGTACCATCCGGAAATTCGAGCAATTGTTCCGAAGTGTAAGGAAACTTCGGCTTATTCCGGAATCTGCTGATCAATGGAAGAGCGATGTTATGTGTCAGGACTTCCAAAAGTTTTGAACGTAGGAATTTAAGTGTCTTCATCTGCTTTCTGTTAGTGAGTGGAAAAAATAAAACCATTTGAATACGTATAAGCTTTGATCAGGGAATCGATCTCTTGTCCGCATGCATATGCAAATAGAGAATGGAGGATCACGATTGGAATAAGCAGACACAGGTAAAATACGACCCTTTGAGAAAAAGGAAGCTGCCACACTCTGTGCGTCCAGGGAATGAAGCCCAGTTCAGCGCGATAAGGCAAAAGCTCGGTCAAATTGAGTTCGAATTTATTATAGAACCAGAATTCTTTCAGGAGAAAGAAAAATGCGATGACGGGGGATAATAATTCAAAACCAAAAATCGGGTAAATAAAACCGAGAGGAATGAATGGAATAAAATGAATCGCTGAAATAAAAGTGAAAACTAATCCGAGGAACATGCCTGCCGAAACAGCGATCCTCAAAAAAGGATTGGTAGAATTTCCTGTGAATTTCGCGATCCAGAAACACAATGAAGAAGTGATCGTCAGGAGAATGATTATCAGGACATGTTGTTTTGAGAAGGGTATCTCTCCCCCGTAATCGTCGAACCGATAAAATCCAATGGCAGGACCAAGTATCATAAACAGGATTTCAGAGATCAGCATGATCGCTGGAAATGTTGGTGCATGGGCGTTTTTGCGCATCTGCAAAACCGACTGTATGATGAGAAACATACAAAACAAAAAGTAAATAACTGCGAGGACGAAATTGAGGATTATCATGGTTTGTTTTTATATAATTAAAAGTACTTTGCATTTCAAAGTAATTGAGCAAAAAAATATCAGTCTCTTTGTTTCAGCAATTTTTCCAGCGCATCCAGGTGCTCATTGAATGCTTTTTTACCCGTTTTATTTACTGCATAAGTTGTATTTGGTTTTTTTCCAACAAACTGTTTCTTCACTTCAATATATCCAATCTTTTCTAAAGCAGAAATATGCGAAGCTAGATTTCCATCCGTGATATCAAGCATTTCCTTCAAGGTACTGAACTCCACCCAGTCATTCACCATCAGCACAGACATGATGCCCAGGCGGATCCTGTTTTCAAAAGCTTTATTCAGATGCTGAATGTAATTTTTCAAAATGTATTATAATTTTATCCTGCTTTGTTAATGAATCAAAAGTACTGGAATTAATTCCGTTCGTATTTATAATACATGACTGCTCCGTAAACAATGTGCAGAATTCCGAATCCGGCAGCCCAGAAATACAAGCCATAGCCAATATAGAAGCAGGAAATAATTCCAAGGATGATCTCACAAAAACCAAGATAACGGATATCATTAAACGTATACTTACTTGCGTTGATCAGAGCCAATCCGTAAAACACCAACGTGGCAGGTGCAACCAGTCCGATGATTCCATGATAAAGTAAAGCAATACAAAATAAACCACCGGTAACAAGTGGAATTCCGAGATTGATCAGCAACCGTTTTGCTGAATGATCCCAAACCTTGATTCCTTTTCTCCGCGAGTTCCGCATGGTAAGAATGGTTCCCATAAACAAAGAAGTTGTCAGGACCAATCCCGCATCCATAAGAAGCATAAAAAGTATTCCGTTGTTGTCGGAGCTATACCCTCTTTCATTGACAGGCAAATTATTAAGAAGCTTCTGAGCATAGTATGCACCAATGAGAGCAAATATTCCCGAGAATATCCCGGAGAGTCCGCTTAAAGAGATACACCGTGACGAACGCTCCATCATGGAACGAATCTCTGATATGGCTTGCAAATGCTCTTTTTGATCTTTCATGTTAAAATGTATAAAAGTACTTTGTACTGCAAAGTAAATGCATTTTTATGAGTCTGCCAAATATTAATTTCTTTTTTTGCAAAAAAACTCAAAACAGGGAAATAATTTTAAAAAGCCTTATACTTGTAGGATGTTAATCGCCTTTCTGCCAGCCTTTATTGCCATTCACTGGATCGATATCATTGATATCCTTTTAGTTGCAGTGCTGTTTTACCATCTCTATTACCTGGTTAAAGGAACTGTTGCGGTAAATATCCTCATCGGCATCCTCCTCTTCTACCTCTTATGGCTGGCTGTAAAAGCATTGAACATGCAACTTTTCGGCAGCATTCTCAGCAAGTTTATTGATGTTGGCTTTATAGCTCTTCTTATCGTATTTCAGCAGGAATTACGGCGCTTCCTCCTGTTCATCGGAACATCGGATCTTTTTTCGAAAGGGAAACTGGGGAAAGGAATTTTTGATTTTAAATGGCAGGTGGGAACCGGACAAAACCTGGATGTGAATGCCATTGTAAAAGCATGTAAAAACATGAGTGAGAGTAAAACTGGTGCACTTATCATTCTTACCCGTAACAATGAATTGAAATTCTATGCGAATACCGGTGATATGATCGACGCGAAAGTGTCTGTCAGAATGATTGAAAGTATTTTTTATAAGAATTCACCACTTCATGATGGAGCTGTGATTCTATCAGGAAATAATATCATTGCAGCTCGTTGTGTTCTTCCTGTCACTGAAAACCCTGACTTCCCGGCTCATCTGGGTATGCGCCACCGTGCGGCAGTAGGAATCACCGAAAATACAGATGCTTTTGCTATCGTGGTTTCTGAACAAACCGGCGAGATCTCCTATTCCCGTGCAGGTGAACTTAAACATGGTATGAACCCTGAAAGATTAAGGGAATTACTTGAAAAAGAGTTTGGGTAGAAGCATTAACTAAATACCGCCGTTTTAAAAATCTACCATTAATATCCAAGCGGTTCCCTACTTGTATGTCGGATCCGCAAAACTCGTATTTCTTTTGTCTCGGTTTTAACCTGATAGGTAACGCGATAACTAAAAACAACAAATACCCTGAAGTCTTTACCAGGAGGTGCTTTTAGCTTGTCAATCTCGAATGCAAGAGGATTCGTTTTAATGAGGTCAAGTCGTGAGAAAACTGCGTCTTTGACAATGTTGGGAGCTTGCTCGCTTTGTTTTGAGAGATAAATAAGTATAATTTTAAAATGATCAAGCGCTTTCCTGTCCCAGATTATTTTGAAGGAAGCGGTTTTCACCATTTAGATAATTCCTTTAAAGCATCTTTATGAGAAACAGAATTGCCTTTTTCTATGCGGGTTACTGCATCGTTAATTTCTTTGTTATACTTTTTACGACTTATTCTCTTAGCATCTTTGTCAACATTTAACAGACTTTTGATCATTTCAAGAACCAAATTTTGCTGTTTAGCAGAAAGCAGAGGTAAATAATTGTCAACTTGTTTTTTTATTGCGGTCGTTGTCATAACGATAATTTTGGATAAACAAATTTACAAAAAATAAGCAAAAAAGGCTAAGGATATTGAGAAGACCTTATTTCCATAAACAACGCCCCCAAAACATTATTTATTCTTTTTCCTGAACTCCTCAATCAGCTGCTCATCTGATTTACCCAGATTTTGGATCGCTGCTTTTGCATCCGAAGCATAGGTGCTTTCAGGATATTTTTTAATGACATCCTCGTAGATCAATTTCGCTTTCGCATCCTGGTTCATGAAATTATCGAGAACATATCCCTGAAGATAAAGACTCTCCTGAACGAGTTCAAAATTTGGATACCCCGTATGAACTCTTTCATAAAATTTTAATGCCTGCGGATACTGTTCAATGGCTGTAGATATTTCAGCCGCTTTGAAAAGATAATCAGGACTAAGTGAATCTCCGGGAAAGATCTCAACAAACGCAGAATACTTTTTAATGGCATCTGCTGCAACGGTTTTATCCAATAAGGTGGAAGAATGCATAGAAGTTTCCGATTTCCTTATCTCTGCGATATAAACATCCCGTGAAGGACTTTCTGAAGTAACATCCTCCTTCGCAGTTTCAGCTGTTCCGCATGAAAAAGCCAAGCATATCACAAGTAATCCAAAAACTAAACGTTTCATCATCTGCAATTATTTATTTGGAAAACGCATTTTATAAGTGACACTTACCTTCCCTTTGGAAATGTCGTTGAGCCTGCCTTTCAGCAACCTTCTTCTTAGCGGACTGATATGATCAGTAAATAATTTCCCTTCGATATGGTCATATTCGTGCTGAACAACTCTTGCTGCAATGCCTTCGTATGTTTCTTCATGCAACTTAAAATGCTCATCGTAAAAACGAATGCGGACTGTTGGTTTTCTGCTCACATCTTCGCGGATCTTCGGGATACTTAAACAACCTTCATTAAAGATCCACTCTTCACCTTCTTCTTCAACGATCTCCGCATTGATAAATATCTTTTTAAAATCACCAAGCTGAGCACGCTCTTCCGGACTGTATTCATCATCTTCATCACCATCACGCTCGCCATTCACAAAAGGTTTGGTGTCCACGATAAATAACCGGATCGCTTTTCCCACCTGGGGAGCTGCAATACCTACACCCGAAGAGGCATACATGGTTTCAAACATATCTGCGATCAGTTTTTCCAGACCCGGATATTCATTTGTGATCTCTGCTCCTACTTTGCGTAATACCGGATCACCATACGCTACAATTGGTAATATCATTGATGGATTTCTATTTGACTAAAAATTACTATTTACTTTATTAGTTCTTTTTAACTCTATTTTTTTGACACAAGTACCAAGTATCAAGTATCAAGACACAGGACTTAAAACACAGGGCTAAAGACTCAAGACTATAGACTAAAGACTTTCATTCCCCTTCGAATTCATATAACTCTGCAAAATGATCGTTGCACTGATCTCATCCACAAGGGCTTTATTCTGCCGGTCTTTCTTTTTTAATCCACTGTCGATCATCGTTTGAAAAGCCATTTTCGAGGTAAACCTTTCATCCACCCTTTCTACTTTTATTCCCGGGAAACTGCGTTTCAAATGCAAAACAAAAGGTTCAATAAACCGCGCAGATTCCGATGGCTCATTGTTCATTTGTTTTGGCTCGCCCACCACTATGCATTCCACCGGTTCTTTATCGATGTATTTTTTTAGGAATTCAATAAGATCTTTTGAATGAACTGTGGTTAAACCTGTCGCAATTATCTGGGAAGGATCCGTTACTGCAATGCCCACCCGTTTGCTTCCATAATCAATTGCCATGATCCTCGCCATTGGGCAAAGTTAATAAAAAACTGATGCTGTAAAACAACGCTGAACCGAACCTGAAACAGATAATATTCGATATATTTGACCCGAAAATCAATCAATAATTTTCAAACTTTATATGCACGAGATCATAGAATCAGCCTGGGAAAACCGGGAGTTATTAAAGGAAGCTAAAACACAGGAAACCATCCGTGAGGTAATTGAACTGCTCGATAAGGGGAAGTTGCGTGTGGCGGAACCTAAAGGCAACGACTGGCAGGTGAATGAGTGGATCAAAAAAGCGGTGATCATGTATTTCCCGATTCAAAAAATGGAAACCATTGAGGTGGGCATTTTTGAATTCCATGATAAAATGAAATTAAAAACCGGCTATGAAGCGCTTGGTGTTCGTGTGGTTCCTAATGCAGTAGCGCGTTACGGAGCATATCTCGCCAAAGGAGTGATCATGATGCCCAGCTATGTGAATATTGGAGGGTATGTTGACAGTGGAACCATGGTTGATACCTGGGCAACCGTTGGATCCTGCGCACAGATCGGTAAAGATGTTCACCTGAGCGGTGGCGTTGGTATCGGCGGAGTTTTGGAACCCGTTCAGGCAGCACCGGTTATTATTGAAGATGGTTGTTTTATCGGATCACGCTGTATCGTTGTTGAAGGTGTGAGAGTTCAGAAAGAAGCAGTGCTGGGAGCGAATGTAGTGCTTACAAAATCAACTAAGATCATTGATGTTACCGGCGCTGAACCGAAAGAATACAAGGGAATTGTTCCTCCCCGCTCTGTCGTGATTCCCGGATCATACACGAAAAAATTTCCTTCCGGAGAATTCCAGGTGCCTTGCGCATTGATCATCGGACAAAGGAAAGAAAGTACTGATCTCAAGACCTCATTGAATAATGCATTGAGGGAGTATGATGTAGCGGTTTAGACAAAGAAACAAGACATAAGATACAAGACGAAAGAGAGTAGTATATGAATATAGGATTTGATGCAAAAAGGGCTTTTCTGAACAGCAGTGGACTGGGCAATTATGCACGTACGCTTATAAAATCACTGGACACGCATTTCCCGGAAAATCAATACACACTTTTTACAACCCGTCAGGCTGAAACGGATTTCAAAAAACTGATCACAGAAAAATCAACTATTTCCATCCGTGAACCGGAAAGTTTTATTGACAAAAAGCTCCGTTCCCGCTGGCGTTCATACGGAATCACCGACATTCTGAATGAAAAGCACCTGGATGTGTACCACGGACTCAGCAATGAATTACCTTTTAATATTGGAAATTTCAAAGGGAAGAAGATTGTCA
This sequence comes from Bacteroidota bacterium, assembly GCA_030855265.1. GTDB lineage: Bacteria > Bacteroidota > Bacteroidia > 2-12-FULL-35-15 > 2-12-FULL-35-15 > 2-12-FULL-35-15. The sequence continues at coordinate 48,406 of JALYRR010000002.1, forward strand.
CCATTCACGATCTTATTTTCCTTCGTTATCCGAAATTATATCCATTCATCGACAGAAAGATCTACAATAAAAAATTCCGGCATGCCTGTGATGTTGCTGATGAGATCATTGCTATAAGCGAAGAAACGAAACGCGACATCGAAAAATTTTACTTCATTCCTGAAAGCAAAATAAAAGTAGTTTATCAGAGTTGTGATGAGGTTTATTATCAGGATGTTTCAGAGTTTACTAAGTCAGCTATAATTGAAAAGTACAAATTGCCTGCTGATTACCTTTTGTATGTAGGCACGATTGAAGAGAGGAAGAATCTATTGACGATCGTCAAAGCCTTGAAATCAGTGAAGGATATTCCATTGGTTGTTGTAGGAAACAAACGTTCCTATTTTCAGAAAGTAGCTGAATACATACAGCTTCACAAACTTCAGAAACGTGTGATCTTTCTTGAGAACGTTGAGAACAGTGAACTGCCTGTGATATACAGAAACTCCAACGTGTTTATTTTTCCTTCTGTATTTGAGGGTTTCGGAATTCCGATCATCGAAGCACTCACAAGCAAAACACCAGTGATCACAACAAAAGGCGGATGTTTTCCGGAAGCCGGCGGACCGGATACCATTTACATTGATCCTTACAACGAGGTGGCGATGGCTGAACAGATAAACAAATTGTTAAGCTCAGAAAACTACCGGAGCGGGATCATCGAAAAGGGATATGAATATGCAAAACGCTTTCGCCCGGAGCAAATCAGTGCCGAGGTAATGGAAATATATAAATCCTGAATCGGTAGGGCAATCAATTAAATGGATGTATGGAAGAAGAGATAAAAAATGCACTCGCTGTTTTACAAAAAGGAGGAACTATCCTCTACCCTACCGATACCGTTTGGGGAATAGGCTGTGATGCAAGAAATAAAGAAGCTGTCCAAAAGATCTTTAAAATCAAGCAAAGAGCAGAATACAAAAGCATGGTCGTTCTTGTATCTGACGATAAAATGATCAACAGGTATGTAAAAGAAGTTCCCGCAATAGCATGGGATCTGATAGAAGCAGCAGGCGATGAACCGCTTACCATTATTTATCCTGATGGAAGAATGCTTGCTGAGAATATCATCGCCGCCGACGGAAGTGTCGGGATCCGGATTGTACGCGATGATTTTTGCAAAAATCTCATCCATAAGTTCGGGAAGCCTATAGTTTCTACATCAGCGAATATCAGTGGAGAGATCGCTCCATCCAGTTTCAATGATATCAAGCTGGATATTGTAAACAAGGTCGACTACATCGTAAATTTGCGTCAGAAAGAACAAAATGATACGAAGCCTTCCACAATCATTAAAATTGCAATGAATGGTGAAGTCAAGATCATCAGAAAATAATTAATAGACCGATTTAACTGAACCGCATCCCCGACGAATTTATCATTGAAAACAAAATTAATTCATCCTGTTTTTAAAGTCATCAGTGAGTGTGCCGATGAACTGAATGTGCCTGCTTACGTGATCGGGGGCTGGGTTCGCGACCTCCTGCTTAACCGTCCCTGCAAGGATATTGATATTGTTGCAATCGGTAGCGGAATTGAACTCGCAAAAAAAGTATCGCAGCGTCTTGGCGACAAGTACCATGTTAACATCTATAAGAATTTCGGCACGGCTCAAATTGTTTATGAAGATTACGACATTGAATTTGTAGGAGCCAGAAAAGAATCCTACCGCTCTGAAAGCCGCAACCCCGTGGTAGAAGATGGCACACTGGAAGATGATCAGAACCGGCGGGATTTTAGCATTAATGCGCTTGCCATATCACTCAACGAAAAAACATTCGGAGAACTTCTCGATCCTTTCAAAGGAAAAGAAGACATGGAACGAAAGATCATTCGAACCCCTCTTGATCCCGATGTTACTTTTTCGGATGATCCCTTGCGAATGATGCGCGCCATCCGTTTTGCAACACAGTTAAATTACACCATCGAACCTGCGGCTGTTGAAAGCATTGCAAGAAATAAAACAAGGATCAGCATCATTTCCAAAGAACGTATCAGTGATGAACTGAATAAGATCATTCTTGCGGAAAAACCTTCCATCGGATTTAAATTGCTGTTCGATACAGGACTTCTCCATCTCATCTTCCCGAACATGGTTTTGCTTCACGGGGTAGAGATTAGAAACGGAAAATCCCACAAGGATAATTTCTATCATACCCTGGAGGTTCTTGATAATATCTGTAAAACAACAAACGACCTCTGGCTCCGCTGGGCTGCGATCCTTCATGATATTGCAAAGCCCCAGACCAAACGCTTTGAAGCCGATCATGGCTGGACCTTTCACGGACATGAGGATAAAGGATCGAGGATGGTTCCGAAAATTTTCACTGACCTGAAGCTCCCGCTGAATGAGAAAATGAAGTACGTTCAAAAACTCGTACTGCTTCACCTCCGTCCGATTGTGCTTGCCAAATCCGAAGTGACCGATAGTGCAGTCCGTCGCCTTTTGTTTGAAGCCGGGGACGACATTGATGATCTGATGAAATTGTGCGAAGCCGATATCACTTCGAAAAATGAATACAAGGTTCAGAAATACCTGAAAAATTTCGAACTTGTAAGAAGTAAATTAAAGGAAGTAGAAGAAAAAGACAATGTAAGAAACTGGCAGCCACCTGTTAGCGGAGAAGATATCATGCGCATCTTCAATATTCCTGCTGGTCCCGAAGTGGGAATCATAAAAAATGCGATCCGTGAAGCCATTCTCGATGGTATCATTAGGAATGACAAGGAGGAAGCGCTGAAATTCATGCTCGACGAAGGCAGAAAACTGGGATTAAAAATTAATTGATATCCCGTTTAAATTGAACCTACGCCTTATTTTTCTTATTTTTGCATTTCAGAAGCCTTATTAAATTATTCAATTCTATTCCTAATGGCAGTTTACCGTTTTAAAGTTACGTTTGAGGACAATGAAGAAGTTTTTCGTGAGATCGAGATCAAGTCCGCCCAGAATTTTGAGGATTTCCACAATGTGATCGTACAATCCATTGGTTTTGATAATCTCCACAATGCATCTTTTTTTATCAGTGATGATTATTGGAGAAAAGGCGATGAGATCACGCTGCGTCCGGTGGATGAAGATGACAATGATAGCAGGAAGAGAAAAAATCTGGCGCCGAAGAAGCAAATGAACAAATGTAAGATGGCTTCCCTGATCGATGATCCTCATCAGAAGTTCGTTTACGTATATGATCCTAAAACTGCCTGGACTTTTTTAATTGAATTAATGAAGATCGTTCCGGATGATCCAAAGGCAACTTATCCGAAAGTTTCCAAAACCGCCGGGATAGCTCCGAAG
>JALYRR010000233.1 GCA_030855265.1 Bacteroidota bacterium
GGCTGAATGTATGATTTCCAATCAGGTTTCCTGATGAATGGATGTTTTTGACTAGGTCTTCGTTGCCTTTGATTTTTTTACCGATGAGGAAGAAGGTTGCTGTGGCGTTGTGTTCCTTGAGTATGTTTAGCACTTCCGGAGTGTAATTGAGGTCCGGACCGTCGTCAAAGGTGATCGCGATCTTCTTTTCAGTAGTAGTGCCGGAGCAAATGACATTCGCATAAAAGCTGGAATGAATGTTCGCAGAACCGTAGATCAGCAGGGATTTGAATAGAAACAAAGGAAGCAGCAGCCACCATAAACTAAAGGAGAAAAATGAATGCAGCAGGAGCAGGATGCAGGTTGTACTAATATAAAGAATGCTTGCTGTCCGGAATTTTAACATTCTGAAAGTAAAAACATGGAATGATCTGTATCGAGAAAGGTGTTGTATATCAATACATTTTTTATAGCCTTGTGACGTGATTCACCTATTAAGACAGGAGCAGGGACGGTCTGGTGTTTTATCATCATCGCCGCAACCCACATCGCAAAGCTGGAGGATGTCTGATATTCCCCGCATAGATGTTTGAACCATGAAGAAGTACTGTTGCTGAAGAGGTCTTCTTTTAAATTATTATAAGTCGGATCAAAGCGCGAATCTCCATTGAGGCCGTATAACACTACGTCAATATCTTCCGGAGCAAGGTTATTCTTTTTCAGGAAGCTGGTTACCTTTTTATTGATCTCATCTTTGCTTTCCGGTTTGTATAGCGTTTGGATTCCTTTTAATTTCGCATAATTCCGCTCCGATTTTTCAGAGGAAATAACAAAAAACGCTGCACCTTCTCCTGCTATGCTGCCACTGGTTTTGCTCCCAAGCAATTGTGTCGTTGGCGTAGGTTGCTCTTTCCAGTAGCCAATTCTGTCACAAACACGGTAATATTTATCTGTCATTTCATCGTGGCCACCGATGAGAATATTTTTCGCTTCGCCTTCAGCAAGAGTCATTAACCCATCTAAAACAGCACTCTCGAAGGAGAATCCTTTGTGAACGTATGTGAAATTATAATTCATACACTTTAACTGAAGGGCGATCTGAGCACTTACTGTGTTATGAGTGGATTGAATAAATGAAGTCGGGGTTAAAAATTGTTCGTCATTTTCGATGATGGCGAGGAGGAATTTTTCTGTATCCTCCAGGCAACCAAGAGCGGTGCCGGTCATAATGGCGTCGGGTTGTTCTATCCCTGCATCCTTAAAACAAACGGTTGATGCCGCAATGCTCATTTTGATAATGCGGGCCATTCTTCTGGCAAGAGTTGGATTTAGATACTCTTTATACGAAGGTTCAATGCATCGAAGTGAATTATTGTCATGTTCAACAATTTCGCTTAGAAAATCTTTTGTATCGAATGTCTTTTGAGGTGAAATGATCCCCATTCCGCGGATGTAGGCTTCCATACTATAAATTGTGGTTGGGTTGATTGATCATTTTATAGAATAGGAAAAACAAAATTCTTTTGAATTACCTGATTTATTAATTTTTATTTTTTTGATCTTGAAAATATCAGCGATGAAGTATTTCCTCCAAATCCAAATGAGTTGGTCAATACATGATCGATCTGAACGTCTTTTTCTAAATTTTTGACCGGCTGAAAACTCAGCTCTGTCATAGGGTTAACATAATTTAAATTCGGGAAAACCATGTTGTGACGGATTGCCAAAACAGAAAATACTGCTTCAATTCCTCCGCAGGCTCCAAGAGTATGTCCAGTGAAAGCCTTGGTAGAACTGATCTTGGGAACACCATCTTTAAACATTCGGTCAAGGGCAGTGCCTTCAGAAAGATCATTGATAGCAGTACCGGTTCCATGAGCATTGATGTAATCAATATCGGTCGGCTTTAATCCACTTAGTGCAAAAGCCTTTTCCATTGCGAGATAAGCACCTGCTCCTTCCGGAGAAGAGGCAGTCTGATGATAAGCATCATTGGAATTTGCGTAACCGGAAAGTTCGGCAAGTACTTCTTTTCCTTTGGCTGCTTCTTCTGATTCTATTACAATAAAACCAGCGCCTTCACCCAGGTTCAAGCCTTTACGTTCTGCATCAAAAGGTTTACATTGTTCTTTGTCAAGGATCATCAGGGTCATGAAACCATTGATGGTAAAGCGGGAAAGAGAATCCGTGCCTCCAACAACAACGCGATCCAGTATGCCATGTTTGATAAGGCGTGCGCCGAACATGATGGAATTGGCTGAAGAGGAGCAGGCGGTACTGATGGTTGAAAGATAATCTTTGATCCCGAGTGTATCTGCGATGAATTCGGTACTGTCTCCGCATTCATGTGCTTCTATGAATCTTAGCCAGTCACCACTTTTCTCCGTATCAAGGTAATCCATCCACAGATTTTCTGTAATGCCCATTCCACCAACACTTGTAGCGGAAATGATCCCGGTTCTGAATTCTTTGATATTGGTAATGCCTGCATGTGCAACAGCTTCTTTGGCAGCAATGGCGCCTAATAGAGCAGTGCGGGTCGTTTTTGTATCGGAAGGAAGTCCGGCCATAACAACCAGTTCTTCATTGGAAGCTTTTACTTCACCAACTGGGACAATATCCTTGTGTCGTGTGCGGATATGTTCCAATTCGGAGATTCCGGAACGGAGGTTCAGAAATGAATCCATGCTTTCAGCCACATTGTTTCCAATAGCAGAAATGATCCCCAGCCCGGTTATATATATTTTTTTCTCCATACAGGCAGAATAAAACCGATCAGCAAAAAATCAGCTGTTCAGATTTTAAAATTGTTCTTATTTTTTATTATCCTGAATGTATTGAGCCATGGTGCGCAGTGACTGGAATATTTTTTTCCCATCAGCAGGGTTAGCGATTTTTATTCCATGGTTTTTTTCCAACAGAACGATCAGCTCGAGTGCATCGATAGAATCAAGTCCTAATCCGCCACCAAAAAGCGGAGCATCATTATCAATATCTTCTTTCTTTACATCTTCCAGGTTCAATTGTTCAATGATTTCTCCTTTTAGTTGGTCAATTAATGCATCCATAGTTTTGGTTTTTATTTTTAGTTTAAATGTTTTGAGATCAGTTCTTCCAGTTTATCTTTTGTGTGTTCAATGCTTAAAGTCCCTGCAGCTCTTTCTACCATGTAAAGTGCCGACTCATACTTTCCTTCATAAAAATCCACCCAACCTGTAATGCAGCATTGAGCTTTTCCTGAATTCAGCAGGGAATTTATATAGCTGCTCATAAACTCAGGATCAAATTTATCAAAAATAAAGAAAGTATTTTCGCCTTTTATGCCATTTCTTATAGCAATCTCCCCAATAAGTATATTCGGCAGGGTGTATACAAACACGGCAGGGCTTGGAAAATAATTCTCCCTGTCAGAGATCGTTTTCTGATGTTCCGTATCAATCTCGAGGGAAGAGGCACTGTTTGCTACAACAATAGCAATGTCTCCGGCAGGAAAACGTTCTGAGACTGGATTGTTCTTTATCAAAAGTTCAGAGGTAATAAAAGCAAGCTTGCTCAGGTTATCCATCTTGTAAAACTTCGGATAATTCATCTGATAATGCTTATAAACTGCTTTCAGGAAATCAGCAGAAGCACTTTCCTGATCGCTGAAGGTAATGGAATGATTCACATTGACATTCCCGTTTCGGATGGCACAAAAAGAAGTGATATAATTTTTGTATTCCATCAGATGATTTGTTTTTGAAACAGAACAGCAGCATTGCAACCACCGAATCCTGCGGCAGTTTTAAGACATGTATTTACCCTCGCTTCTTTTGTTTCACGGATGATATTAACTGGTTTTGACACACCTAGTTTATTGTAATTATAGGTCGCAATCAGTGTATTGTTTCTCATGGAATGAATTCCGATAATGGATTCAATAATCCCTGCTGCTCCCAGAGTATGGCCGAAATAGCTTTTGAGGCTGTTCATCGGAACATGAAATAATTTAGCATCCGTAATGGCAAGCGCTTCCATCTCATCATTGAATAAGGTGGCAGTGCCATGGCCGGAAATATAATCTACATCTCCTGCGGGTACGCCTGATTCCTCCAATGTTTTTTCTATGGCAAGTAATAAACCATCACCGCTGCGGGAAGGTCCGGAAATATGATTTGCGTCATTTGAGCTGGATCCGCCTTTCACCAGGATGGATCCCTGCGCTGTCGCAGCTTTATTAGTCGTTAAAACAATGGTTCCACATCCCTCGCCTAATGAAATTCCATCTCTGTCTGCATCATAGGGTTTTGCCACTTCGGCGCTCACAGCTTTAAAAGACTGGAAACCTGAAACAACAAAATGAGTCAGGATATCTGCTCCAACAATCACTGCATTGTCATATTGATTATTTTCCAACATCCGTTTACCAAGGATGATTGCCACAACTCCGGAAACACAGGCATTGGAAACGATCAAAGGTTTGTTGGGGTTTTCAAAATGACTGCTTATTACTCTTGCAGTTTCCCAAAGAAAGAGTCTTTTTTTATCAAACTTATTTTTTTCAGGCTCAGAAAGAAGATCAATGTTTCCTTTGGTGGAGGAAAAAATGATCAGTGTTCTTTTACTTTTAATATCAATGTTTTTATTTCCATTCAGCGCATCTGATATAGAAAGAATCGCCATTTTTTCAAGGCGGGTATACTCATTCTTACTATTCAGAAGACAAAAAGCGGAATTCAATTTTTCGGTATCAATGACTGCTGCGCAAACAGGTTCAGCGGATAGGTTGGAAGTAGGTAGAATCCGCACTCCGGTTTGCATTTTTTTAAGATGCTCAAAGTTTTCAGCGCTTGAGAATCCCAGCGGTGAAACAATATTATCGGATGCTATGTAAACTTCAGAGTTCAATATTTTTTATCAGATCAGTTTTTGTTCTTTTTTCCATATTTCAAAAAATGGGGGCATGGTGATGTAAAGTTCATGATCCTTATTCATAAACACCTGAGTTGAACTTCCGGTTGCCACTACTTCCTTGTCGGAAGTTCTGCTGATTTCATACGTGAACAGGATTTTTGCGGCCGGAGAATCATGAAATGTTGTCCGTATAATTATACCGTCGCCATACTTAACTGTCCTTTTAAAATCAACCTGAATGTTCACCAGTGGGATCAAAAGTTCATTTCTATATACATCAAGATATCCAAGACCATATTGTTTACCAAAGGATTCGCGTCCATCCTCAAAGAATTTGAGATAATGACCATGCCATACAATACCCAATGCATCTACCTCGCTGAAACGAACAGTTACTTCAGTGATGTTGACCAGATTTTTTGTGTCGGTTTTGCTTTTTAATTTCAAGCTGCTATTCCTTTTTTTGGGAGCGCTAATTTAGTGATAATAAGTGTATATACACCCGATTTCACGTGTAAAATTAGGTATTCAGGAAAGCTTAACGGATTTTCATGCGGTTGAACATCCAGGCGCTGAAAATGGTTATCAGGAAAAAAATAAGAAGCTTGATCGCGAATGGAAGGATCGCGGAAATGCCAGAATCATTCAGGAAAATTTTATGGAAGGCGCTTAATGACCAATAAAGTGGTGAGAGTTCAGCAAACAGGCGTATCGATTCCGGCATGACATAAACAGGAACCCAGATTCCACCTAAGGCT
>JALYRR010000234.1 GCA_030855265.1 Bacteroidota bacterium
ATGGAGCGGTGAGCGCATTAATCGCGGCCTCCTGCAGTTTCGCTTTCAGACCAAGGAATTCAAGCTCTGAGGCAAGATCCTTTCTTCTTTCTTCAGCAATGCGTACGGCCTTATCAGCTTCAAGTTTAATGATGCCTTCATTATATTCCCGCTTCGCTTTGGCTTCAAGAACCGCAAATTGAGCCTGCTGTTCAAGAGTGATTTTAAAATTCTTATCCGTCAGTAATCCGACCGTCAGAATGCGCTCCTTCATTAAAGCAATCTCTTTCAGGTTGATCTCCTTAACCTTGTCAAGCTTCGCTTTTCCTTCCAGCGCCGCAAGATCCGCTTCCTCGGCTTTTTTCCTTAAATCAGCCAATGCAGATTCAAGGTCTTTTCGGGCCTGCAGTAATTTATCGTTGTATTCTTTATTGGATTTAACACCTTGCTGAATTCTTGAAACATTCAGATCATTCACCAGGTTAAGAAGATTCTGCTCGGCTTCAAACTGAGCATCGAGGTTCTCCTTGTTCCGTTCTTTTTTGTTCTTTGCAAGTGCAAGTTCAGCAAGAAGCACTTGATCCTGAGCACCAATAAATTTGTACACGCCAATTGAAGCGCGCACATAGCTTTCATAAAGCGAGTCATTCGCCTTTACATCAAGGATCTTAGCTGCATTTAATTTGATGGATGCTTTCGCCTCGTCTATCTTTGCAAACAGAAGCTTTTCTTTGATCGCAAGTATCTTTTCGTCAGCCAGCCCTTGAGCCTCCGCAATCTTTAATTCACGCTCATATTGCCCCACAAGAAGTTCAGAAGCCCGTTTCTGGTCCTCATAAGCTTTTGTAAGCGCATTCATTTTGGCGATCTGGCCAGTGAATGCTTCCTTCAGTTTGTCGAAGTTGGCAATAACAAGTGCGATCGTCGCTCCGATTAGAAACAAGGGATTGGTTAGCAGGGCTTTCCCTATATTTAAAATTGTTTGACCCAACTGCTTTATTCCGGTAAGAGCATCCTTGAAGGTGAGTGCTTTAGTTGCCTGTAGAAGGTGCCTAGAACCTTCTACAGCACCTGCAAAATCCAAGGCAAGTATTTTCTGACCAACATTTCCGAAAGACTTACTCAATATCTCAAACTTGGATCCAGAAGCGAAAATATTCACTGCTGTATTTGCGTCCTCTATAGCGTCTTGGAGTTGACCCGCTTCTGCCGTAAGCCGTTCCATCTCTTTAGGGTCAGAAGTTTCTTGGAGTTGTCTTTTAAGCGCGGCCAACTGTGCTTTCAAAGAAACAATGGCCTTCTCACCCTTCTTCCCTATATCTTCAACGATTTTTTTACCAGCCTTTACAGCCTGATCATCGGTTCCTTTTAACTCATCCTTGAGTTTTTTGGTTTCTTTTCCAATTGCTATAATACCCTTTTCACCCTTCTTAATCTCATCAGGAAGGGTAGAGAATTGCTTCTGAACTTTAACAACTTCCATATTCATGGAAATAACGCCAGCTGTTGTTTTTGTAAATGCAGCCTTTCCTTCATCACCAAACTGACCAACACCATTACGCAACTCATCCATTTTATTAACAGCCTGGTTCAGTGTGCCAAGTGCGTTACTTTCGAGTTCGAGGGTTATTTTCGCCATTTGATTCTGCTTGTTTGATTCGTTTATTCAATCTCTCTTGAAACACCAGGAGCTTAATAAAAAACTCCCGGACATCCAGCTTCAATAGTGCCTCCTCTTCAGTAACCTTGAGATGACCACTGTCGTCCTCGGTCATTACCATCATCAGCTCGGACCAATACTTCTCTGTCTGTAGATCGTGCTGCTCCAGATAAACTAATGGCTGCTCTTTGTGCTTGTCTCCATTGCCTCTTGTAGAAGGGTATATCTTTTGTATGTCTCTCTGAAGCCTTGCGTAGCGTTCAGAGCCAATTCTAAAAAATCCATCATATTCAGGCCCTCCATCTCCCAATCTTTTATCTTCTCACGAAGCGCCGGTTCATTGTATTCCGCTGTGTTCTCGTCCTCCCTGTTAATGATCAGCGCACACATCATGAGCGCCGGAGAAACTTTCTTCTCATCATCAATGCTTGAAATTCCATTCATCACGTTGTGAATGATCACTGCCGAGTTTGCGAACTGTTGCTTGTTTAGTGCAGCATAAGCCTTCTCGAGGTTTTTGAATATCTCTTCGAACGAAAGTCCAAATGTTAATCTTGGAACCAGCTTTTCATAAGCCTTCCATCTTTGCACCGAAATTTTATCGGATATGATGTACTTTTTGCCGTTTGCAGTAAAAGAGTTTGAACCCTTTTCTATTGTGTTGTCTGACATTTCTATTCAATTATTTTTATGTAAAAAGCCTTAACCACCGTGGAAAAGAAAATACTCAACGCGATAAAAAGAAGATGCGGAAAAAACAGGATCCACTCTCCTGCAGCATAAGCATGAAAGTGCAGGATAAGAAATGACCACAAAGCAATCTGTCCGGACACACATTTCTCGCAATATATCAGCACCATGTAAAGCGGGTGCATGGGTTTACCTTTCATTTCTCTTTTATCGTTTTCAAAGAAATAATACAAGAAATTATTCAGTCTACCGAATATTTGACCAGGCTCCGTTAAAAGGTATGTATATACAAACGCAAGCATGCCGACCAGGATCGTGTACACAAAAAATAAAAGTGAAAGATCTGGAAACATGCTAAAAATATTTATCAATTAATTTTTGAAGTTCCGCATCATACGTTGCTTCAGTTCTTTTTTCCTCCGCAGCACTTAGTGTAAGAAAATCGCCATGGGTATCTGCAAGCCCGGACATGATATCATCTGTGGTGATTGATCTGCTTCCGCTAGTCCTTGTCTTGGTGTTTCTTGCGCCCACGATTGTTGTTATTCTTACCCCATCCTGAATCTGTTTAACCACGCCAATGTCAGCCCACATTTGTCCGGAAAAACTAAATGTTTTATGATCCGTAGGCCTGTTATTGGCTTCTCTGAAATCTTTATAGGAAAGGCCCTTTTGTTCCTTCTTCGCTTTCGCTAATGCCTTCTCTCCTCCTGAATTCAAGCTTTTACCGGAATAGAAAAAAAGAGGCAGTTCATTCTCGGAATAAGATCCCAGTGAAGCCCCGGAAGCTTTGGTGCCTTCATTGATGATCCGGTCCTTGATAAGTGCAAAAGAATTCATGCACACCTTTTCTTCCACAACAGGAAGCTCCGATACTAGTGCAGCGGAAAACGCATTCAGCTTATTTTTGAACTGATCAGCCTTCATCTTACGAAAGGATTTCTCCCATTACAAAGTTTGGATTCGGACGGCACATCAGGCATCCTCCTTCTGGTACTTCTTTGTTCTCACACAGATAGCCAATAAAGTCGCTGTACAGCTTTCTGGCGTGATTCCTAGCACCATATAGCGCCTCACGGTCTTTCATGGTGTACCGGTTGATATTACCAGATACAAGGATCTTATCGATCAGCAAAGCGCCAGCCTTCCAGCGAATTGCAAAGGCGATCTGCATGTCATAACCCTCATTGCTAAAATCAAGAGGTCTGTTTTCAGTGCAGATCAATTGAGCGATACGGCACCTCATGTCAACATCCAGGATGATCCCGTTTGTTTTCTTTGATGTAGCGAATGAAGAGAAGTCTGTTCCGGAACCTTCAATCCCTTTCGGACTGATCCACTGCTTCCATCCCGGAGGGGTTCCACCGCAATTGCAATCCAGTTTCATGTCCTTTGGCTGAAATCCTGCACGCTCATAAACTACATAATACTCCAGGCGAGACACTCCAGTGCTTGACATTGGAAGTTCTAAGGGTGTTGAAAGGATGGCATAAGTCAGCGAGTTTGCAACGGCATTGATGGTATAGGTCGCAATAGGTGTATCAGAGAACTGATCGTTGTCATATATACTTACATCAACGGGCAGACTTGTATTAAGAGCCAACCCTATTCTCCGGATAGTCATATAACCTGCTTCGATGTTGCTGAAAGAAATTTTCTGACCCGCAACCGATCCGCTCAGTGATAAAGAAGAAGTAAATGTGGTTTGTCCAATAAGGCCTGTATATACAGAGCGCTTTGAAGTGTAGTTTTTGCCAATGCACGCGAGAAGATCTGCCTTGAACATTTTTGTTGCCTCTTCCCTGGCCCAGCTCATAAGTTCCCAGAGATTACCGGCTTCGCAATCCTCCGCAGATTTCACCATGTTCAAGTCCATTCCTTCCATCTCATCGAGATAGACGTCTGTTTGCCCTACATTATAATCCGTAGGCCGGTTTTCTTCAGAGCATTCACAATCAGTTTGGGATAGTTTAATAATATTGGTTAGACAGGCTTCCATGTTATTATATTTTATAAGAGCCGCCCCAGGTTATGAAGCGGCTCTTGATAAATAATTTATTTAATTGGAATTAAGATCCCGGTTCGATTGCAGGACAAGCACCGCAAGCGAACTCAAGCACGCCTGTTGCACCGTTACATGCTTCAGCACCGTTTGCTGTCAAGAAACGTGTTTCCATAAGCACATCCAACTTTTCGAACTCGCTAGAGCAATTCTTCTTAACGTAAACGTCATAAACCACTCCAGGAAGGTTCTTAGATGGAACAGAATACTTAACGCCATCCACACCGTGAGACATTGCATTCTGTGGTGTAACACCTTTCCAAAGCGCCTTGTTTGCAAAGGCAACAGAACCTCTTTCGATCATGTACGTCTTGCCCGGAGCAATAGTCTCCATGTTGAAAAGATCGCTGTAGGTCTTCATCATGTTCAGATAAGCAGCATTTCCTTTTCCATTGGAGTTTCCTTCGTTTGTCTGAGCAGCAACTATATGATCAAACAGGTTCGATCCATCAAGCAAAAACGCATTAGTAAAACGATTCAACTTCGCTGTCTTAACGAAGTATGCATACAAGGATGGTGACCAGTATGTAGGGTTGATGTAGGTTGTTAACCAATCACCGGTTTCATCTGAACATCCCAGACCTTCTTGGTAAAGGTTTCCGGTCACGAAGGTACCAAGCTTCGCAACGATCATTTGAGCGATCTTCTCATCCATCGCCTTCATGCTTTTCAGCATGTTGTCCCCAAGAACCTCAGGAACATTAAGATTGCTGGTTTCGTAGTTTTTCTCATCAATGGTGAATGTGGTGTTCACACGTTGGTTGATGATGTAATCCTTGCAGGCTGCATCGGCTTCAGGACCTGTGATCTCGCAGAAATCAGGCTCTGTAGTTGCAACGGTGCCATTACAAAACTTACTCCAATAGATGCGAGCAGTCTGCTTCTTTTGAGAGTCGGTGATATAATCAATTTTCGCAGTAGTATTTTCGATGATGGCTTTTGCAGCCTCGACTTCTACAACGTAATCAGCTTTTTTTGCAGAGTCAGCAAATGCTGCTTCAGCTAGGAAATATGCGGATGTAAGAACCGCGCATGTTAAATCGATTGCCATTTTAAATGGGTTTAGGAGGTTTGACTTTGTTTGTTTATTTGTCAGTCCAAGCCTTTGTAATGTCAATTCTTTCCTGGTCTGTTTTGGCTTTGCCAATCATATCCATGTATTCTTTGTCATCTTTGGGCTTGGGACCATTGTACCCCTTGGATCCTTTTCCATTGTCATCTGTAT
>JALYRR010000235.1:0-4983 GCA_030855265.1 Bacteroidota bacterium
TCTGTACACTCAACTGCCTGGCGCTGCACGGGATTCAGTTCCTCTAAATAATTCTTCGACATGGTAAGGCCTTTTTCTTGAAAATGAGCCCAAATTTACTGGTTACAGCCGGATCATGCACATGATGTTGAAAAGTAGGGAAAGAAAAATTCGGGCAAATGCAACTAAATGGATCAAACCGCTGTCTGAAATGTGGATCTGAAGGAGTATTTTTTTATTCTGTTCAGATGTCCTATATTAGTCAACTTTTTGATCTAACCTAAACTTCAAAACATGAAAAAATTAAGAATTCTTGCAATCATTGCTGCTTCTGCTTTCCTGATGGTGTTATCCACTCAAACAGCAAGCGCTCAAAAAGTCAGCCTGAACACTTCCACCGGAAAAAAGGTAATCAATGAAAAAACGATTGTCTGCACATTTTTGATAGAAGGAATTACTTCCAAGGCGGATGCTGATAAATTAGCTGCTAAACTGGCTGTTCAGGGAATTCAAAAAGCGGAGATTCAAAATTATAATGCAAATAAAGCTGATCTGGTCCTTACACTTCCAAAATCACGCGGTGCTCATACCATTCAGGATGTATTTGTAGCTGCCGGGATCAAGACTGTAGTAGTTGATGGTAAAGAGGTGAACACAAGCAACTTTGCTGAAACGATGAAAAGCACTTCTAAAAAATAATATTTCGTATTTAATTAAATAAACCTAAATGAAAAATCTCTTTTTCACTTTCCTGTTTTTATTTGCAGCACTTTCTGCAGCAGCACAAAAGAACAACAATAAATACAACGTACCCGCTGAAGAATGGGCCGGTTATTCCAATAAGACCAATTTGCTTATGGAAAATGTGGACGTTCAGAGCTTCGTGAATTACGTTGTAATGAAGGCTGATGGAAATTTTGCTGAGATAGAGTACTTTAAATTTTACATCAGGGGAAAAATGAAGCTTCATAAAAGCGAGCTGATTTATAAAGTAGGAAAAGGCGAAATAACGAAAGAGAATATTAAAAATTTCTGGACCACAAAACAGCCGGAATATGCTGTTCTTTACAAGGATTTTCTAAAGCATAAAAAAGAGGTGATTGCTTCGAAAAATGCAGAGGAGGAGATGAAGCGTGCAGGAGAAGAAGATAAGCCGCATGTTCTTGGCTGTGGATCTCCCTGTACCAACCCAAGCTTTGAAACAGGAACCACTTCCTTCTGGGATGGCTCCACAGGAACCGCCTGTACTGCTATAGATCCTTGTACCCCTGTACTCGGCTTCAGCTCTTCACAACACGTTATTACAACGGTAGGCTCATATGATGCAACAGTTGGTGGTACTATCTTACCAACAGTGCCTCCCGGTGGCGGAACTAACGCGCTTATGCTGGGTGACGGGCCTACAAATGGTGCTAATGCTGCACGAGTTAGCATTTCTTTCACCGTTGATGCCGGCAGCACAAATTTTACTTACCGTTATGCGGTTGTGTTGGAAGATCCTGTTTCCGGTCATACAGATCCTCAACGTCCTTATTTCAAAGTTAAATTAAGAGATGCACTTGGAAATGTCCTCGCATGTGGTGATTACGAAGTAATTGCAAAGCCGCCCATCGTAGGCTTCACTCAAATCCCGGGAACCAATGTTTATTACAGGCCATGGACCACCGTATTCGTTCCATTGAGCGCTTACATCGGACAATGTGTTACACTTGAGTTTACTTCTTCAGATTGTTCTCAGTCCGGACATTATGGGTATGCGTATGTGGATGCTGATTGTCAGTCCACCTCACTTGCCACTTCATCTCCTGCAGTTTGTGCAGGAGCAACTGTTACTTTAACTGCTCCTGCAGGTGCCGCAGCCTATTCATGGGTAAACACCGGAACAGGCGACAGCACAGGAATTGTTGGAAGTGATTCAAGTCAGCTGGCGTATGTAAATACTGGTGGAACTTATGAAGTTACAATGACTTCCGTTACTGGAGCTGCATGTACCACCACCCTTACTATCACTGTAGGAAGTAGCCCTAATAATCCTGTTGCTGCTTTTACAAATGACACAGTAATCTGCTCAAGCACTCCTACTACCTTTACTAATTTATCCACACCTAGCGACAGTATTTCAGTATACCAGTGGGATTTTGATAATGATGGAATAACAGATGATTCAACCCAGAATCCAATTTATACATTTCCTGCAGGGGGCACTTTTCCTGTAACTCTTACAATTACCTGGGGTCCTTGCAATGTTTCAGTTACTCAGAATGTGCTAGTTCTGCCTGGAGGAGTTCCCGTAATTTCACCAGTGGCACCAGTATGTTCTAATGCACCTAATATGACCCTCGTTACCTCACTTTCAGGAGGTTTCTGGAGCGGTCCGGGTATAATTGATTCCGTATCAGGATTGTTTGACCCGGATTCAGCAGCTAGCGGCCCGAATACCATTATTTATAGTACTGTTGGACCTTGTGCTGAAGCTGATACGATCTCAATTACTGTAATTCCAAGTTCAAGTCCGGCCTGGACCGCTCCGGCCAGTATGTGTAATGATGCGCCAACTGTTAACCTGAATACCCTAATCACCGGAACTCCCGGAGGAACATGGTCAGGAACAGGGGTTACAGGAAGCATATTTGATCCCACGGCATTATCAGGAACATTCGCTGTTACGTATACCGTCGGAACGGCTCCTTGTGTGGGGACCAACACGCAGAATCTGACTGTGATTCCACGTGCGGATGCTACAATTACACCGGTGATCGCGATGTGTGATAACGGAACTTCAGTAACCATGACAGCAGCGCAGCCAGGTGGAGCCTGGACAGGAACCGGTGTCTCAACCACAGGTGTGTTCAATCCTTCATCAGTGCCTGCTGGCAATTATGTTCTTACTTATACTATTAGTGGAGCTTGCGGGGATGTGGATACAGTAACAGTTACTGTTTTGCCTACACCTGATCCTTCATTTAATCCGACATCCATGTGCGCTACTGCTCCAACTATCAACCTGAATTCACTTATCACAGGTGATCCGGGTGGAGTATGGTCAGGACCGGGTGTAACCGGAAATACGTTTGATCCTGATGGATTAAATGGTAATGTTACCATTACTTATACCGCCGGAACAGGAATTTGTGCACAGACATCTTCGGAAACAATATTTGTGGATGGAATAAATGCATCCTTTATTGCAACACCTGATACCGGTTATGCTCCATTAACTGTGGCATTCATAAATACAAGTACAGGTGGAGTGAGCTATCAGTGGAATTTCGGGAACGGACAAACGTCAACATCTGCAACTCCTGACAGTATGATTTATCCTGATTACGGTACATTCCCTGTTACACTGATCGCCACTAATTCAAGCGGCTGCTCTGATACAACAATTGTTTACATCTATGTTGATGCGATCTCTTATCTGATCGTTCCGAATATCTTCTCACCAAATGGAGATAACACAAATGATGTATTCAGTTTGTCATCATTAAAATTATCATTTGCTATCATCGAATTTGAAGCTTCCATTTATGATCGCTGGGGATTAAAATTATTTGACTGGACCGATATCCGCAACGGATGGGATGGAAAAGGCAAGAACGGCCGTCCTGCACCTGACGGAACTTACTTCTATATCATTTCAGCAAAAGGTTTTGATGGGCAGGAATATAAAGCTCAGGGACATCTTTCACTCGTAAGATAAAATTGTTCATGAATTAAAAAGGCTGCTTCTTATCGGAGCAGCCTTTTTTTTGCAAATTTTATTCTTATGAAAGTTCGCTGAGATTAAATTGAATCTCATTCATTACTCTGCCGTACATTTCTTCAAACTTTTCACCGCAGTCGGCATCCGGTGATTCAGCATGTGTATGCTTAATCAGGTTGCTGAATTTCCCTATGTTTTTAGGGTCGAGCATGGTGTCAAGGAATTCATTGTACTTATGATGATTTTCAAAAAAGTCACCGGCAAGAAGGAAATGAAATATTGAATAAATGGATTCTGTTTGTTTGAATTTCATTAACTCACTGGGATTTCCTGCTGTTGCGAAATTCATATTTCCCGGGGAATAGAAAAGCCGTATAAATTTTTCCAGGACCTTTAACGCACCCCCAATTAGTTCAAATGCCTGATCCATTTCTTTGGAATCTCCTGTTTTAAATTTTTTGTCCAGTGCATTTGCCAACAGTTCGGCACTGTGCATACCAACATAAATCCCGCTGGAGAAGATGGGATCCAGAAATGCTCCTGCATCACCTATGATTGCATAATTATCACCATACTTTTTTTCGCAGTAATAAGAATAGTCTCCTATGACCTGCACCTTATGGCAAACGGAAGCACTGCCAAGCAATCCCTGAATGGCTGCTGCGTTTTTGATCTCTTCCATATAAAGATCATGTTTCCAGTTTTCACTTCCGGCTTTTATGAATTTTTCTTTCTGCTTTTTTACAAAGCTATTGTTTACCACTATTCCGATGCTAAGATTATCCGCGCTGATAGGGATCACCCATGACCAACCCAGCTTGTCTTCTTCTTCTCCCAGATAAACAATCTTGATAACGCCCTGGTTTAGTTGAGTATCGAAAGTGCTGTTTGACCAATGCGTAAAGAAGGCAACTCTATCAAGTGCATTGTATGATTTTTTTACTCCAAGTTTGTTTCCGAGGAAAGTGCTTTGTCCGCTTGCATCAATAATGAATTTTGCATGAAAGGTTTTCTTTTGTCCCATGTTTTCAGCAAACACTTCAATTGTTCCATCGGGCATATCAAGTGTTACCGATTTTACTGCCGTTTCTTCTAGTACGCTCACACCATTCTTACTGCTGTTTTTTAAAAGAAGATCATCAAAATCAGATCGCTTAACATGAAAGGATAAATATTTTTCATCTTTAACAACATTTTTAAAACACCATAACGAATGTAGTTTTCCGTCGCGGTTCACAAAATCCACCCCTGGTTTGCGAGGTGAAATTTTTTTAAGTTGTTCAAGAACCCCTAAGTTCTTC
>JALYRR010000235.1:4993-5598 GCA_030855265.1 Bacteroidota bacterium
GCTGGGACCATCGATTCGCCAACATGCTCGCGGGGGAACTTCGACTTCTCAAGAATTAATACTTTATAACCTTTGCGGGCAAGGAGCGTTCCTGCCGTTGATCCGGTGGGGCCACCGCCAATTACGATTACGTCATACATATCCATAAGAAGAATTTATTATAAATATATAACAAAAAAATCAAAGGCCCAGCCAGCCGGCAATGAGGTTGCGCTGAACTTCAGAGGTTCCTGAATAAATGGTGCTGCCTATTGCATCACGGAGTGAGCGTTCGATTTCATAGGCTGTCATGTATCCATTCGCACCATGAATTCGAATGGCATCAAATGCAGAAGTGGTTAGCGCCTCGCTTGAGAATAATTTGGCAATGGAAGCATCAGAAGTATTATTCTTATTCCGGTCAATGTTCCAGGCAGCTTTATAGGCAAGTAACCGTGCAGCTTCCAGATTCATTTTTATATCAGCAAGCTTATGAGAAATTGCCTGGTTTTTTCCTATTGGGCCATTGATGGTTGTTCGGGATTGTGAATAGGAAACCGATTGTTCAAGCAACCGTTCAATCGTTCCGACGTGAAAGGCGGCCATTCCAGTACGTTCCCATTCCA
>JALYRR010000052.1 GCA_030855265.1 Bacteroidota bacterium
ATATAATCGGGCAAATCCAACTCTTCTTTTATAGTATAAGAAGCGTTTGATTTTATTCGTGTTACAAAAAATATATCGTTTTGGGTGAACCGGTCATAACTGGCGTAATCATTATATCCTTTATCAAAGACAGCGATTTGGTTTTTCTTTAACTGAACTCTTTTTAAAAAATTATGATCATTTGTGGCAGCAGAACTGAACCAAATGAGCTTAGGCACCTGCTCCTGAAGATTCATTTGAGTGTGCACTTTTATTCCACCCTTTGATTTTCCGTTAGAAGGCTTCCTGCCAACGCATTTTAATATGTCTTTGTATAGCCCGATTGTAGTGGAATCGATGATTTCAAGTCGTTTTTCCCATTCGTACTCCAACCGGCTGTCCGATATAAATTCCCGGTATTTCTTATAAAGGCGATAATAAATCTTTGCAAAAACTTCATCGCTTCGCCTTTTGTTTGCATCACTTAAAGTACTACGATAGGGAATGTTTTTAAGCTGAAAATGCTCTGTCTTTCCTTTTAAACCTAGCATGGCACTAGATACTTCTCGTAACGAACTGCTGTTGCTAAAGGCTGTAAATAGCATACTGATCAGATGATCTGAAGTATTAAATCGCTTTGTTCGGTAGTCGGACTGGCATTCTGATACGGAATCAGAGATTATTTTTTTGTCAATTAAAGAAATCAGCTGTCCGAAAACGGATTGACCAAAAAAGTGTGTACTTTTATTCATATAGTTTATGTTCGCAAAACCAAACTATAAAAAAAGAGCCGAATGAAGAAATTCAAACGGCTCTTTTTGAAAACTTATCTCGGACAACAGTGTTTATAAATATGTATTCTGTGGGAGTCAGGTGAACTTCGGAAAAAAATTAAAATAAAATGCAACGCTATTCTTAATGGCCGAAAGATACGATTTGAACCTGAATTGTCCCTGTGGAGTATTGATGTTTAATCGGATTTATTATTTTCCAGGATCGTGAATTCCACTCTCCTGTTCTGCTGACGGCCTGCATCAGTATCATTCGTAGCGACAGGCTTATAGCTTCCAAAACCTTGATAAGTGATCCTTGAACTTTCAATTCCTTTTAAGATCAAATGCTGCGCTACCGCTTTGGCTCTTGCTTCAGAAAGCGATTTGTTTTGTTCTTCATTCCCGGTCGGGTCGGTATGACCACTGATGAAAATAGAACTTCGTGGTGATTCAGATAAATAGAGAATTAATTTATCCAGTTCAGGAAATGATTCCGGCAACAGCTCACTTTTATTTGTAGGGAAGAAAACATTTTCGAGCGCAATTGCCTCTCCGATTTTTGGTGAGAAACTTTTAATGATAGGCTCTTCAGGCATTTCAGTGACAATTGAATCTACCTTCTTTTCAATCAGCGTCACAGAAACATCATCCACATAATAATGCGTATAGCCTCTGAACTTTTTCGATTTATCATGATTGAAATAACCAAGGATCAGCATGTTTTCAAATCCCTGTGCGTGGTAAACGAGGGAGACTTTGATCCAATTTTTTTTATTTCTGAACCCGGAAGTTTTGATCATCTCTGCAGCGGGTTTAGAATTTATTCCTATTCCGTTGTGACCGATGATCATTTTTTTGGCGAATAAAACGCCGAACTCTTTTACACTACCGATAGAATGTTCTGCGCGGCTGACATAAAACTCCACCAGGTAATCCTGATCCTTCACAAGAGTTTCCTTCAGCTTTGTCTGGAGGTATTCTATAAATCCTTTCCGGATGCAAATTCCTGCATAGGCATTCCCTGAATGTGGCTTTTGTCTGCCGAAAACATTTCTCGGCACTCCTGCATGTCTTCCCGCACCGGCATTGTAGTAATCGGATGCTCCATCGCCGGTAGGACTCATCCACTCTTTCGCGCAGTAAATGGAATTGTCCCTTTTGGTTGGCATCTTCCGGATTGTTTCAAAACTAGGATTCAGAACCAGATTCTGAGATCCGGCCGAAAGAGAAACTAGGAACGCGTAAATAAAAAGATACCGGCTGGGATTTATCATACCCGTATAACGGGAAGGTTCGGAAAAGATACACCTCACCCCGTGCCCCTCTCCGTCGGAGGAGAGGGGCAAAGAACATTAACCTTCGGTCGATCTGTGTATTTTCATGTTCAATTCACCATGTATAATACGATACTGCTAAATGTTATGTCAGTTTGAGCGAAAAGTCGAGAACCGTAATCGCCATTAAAGGAAGAATGAAAAGAAATTCTTTTTTATTTCTTTACTTTTTGTCTTGATACAAAAAGTAACAAACCTGCCTGCCGGCAGGCAGGAAGATCAAGGCTGAAGAATAATTCTTAGAAAATCTACATAACATCGTGCAGGTTCTGTAAACTCGCCTGAATGATTTTAGCAAATGTATAATTCTATTAAGGCTCAAACACTACAGAACCATCACACAAGCCCCCGCCTACTTTGTTACTCGATTTTCACAAGAATTATTCAAAGGCCGCTTGGCAATAAGCTCCGATCCTCCTGTGTATTTTTAGGAGCAATCTCACCCTGAATTAAAATTTGAATACGATAATATTATTTAAAACGCTAACGTTCAAATGTTACGTTTTTGATATTAAGCAGCACTAGCGGGGAATGTTCTGCTGCGATATTATTCTCGCAAATTGGAAAAACATGGCTAAGAGAGATGTTGGGAGAACAAGAATGCGGAACAGGTTCTGACGAGCGATAGCGGAGGCAGAAATTGCCTTTTAAGATAAAAAGGTTTTCCTGACTGCCGGCAGGCAGGTTGTTACTTTTTGGCCACCAAAAAGTCAAGGAAGAAGAATTGGAAGTCCGCGTTCTTCATTCGTTTGAACGTGAAAACAAAACGAAACACACTACCGATGCTGATCCAACAAGATGACATTTCCATCCGGATCAGCGAGCATGATGCTTGCCGGACCGCTTGTTTTTTCATCTGCCTCCGCAGTTAATTTGATGCTCTTCAATTTGAGCCGCTTCTGGATCTCTCTCACGTCCTGAAAATTTTCGATGTTTTTACCATTTTCATCCCAACCCGGATTAAAGGTTAAAATATTTCCTTCAAACATTCCCTGGAACAATCCGATGATTGAATTCTCATTTTTCATGATCAGGTAATTTTTATCCATGCTTCCTCCCAGTATTGTGAAACCCAGAGTTTCGTAAAACGCTTTAGAAACTTTCAGGTCCTTGACATTCAGGCTTACTGAAAAAGCGCCCAGTTTCAAATGCTCCGCAGTAATTTTGTTCCGTGTGAACCCGGCTTCAAGTATTTTGTTTTCTTCATTATTTGCTGTAGTTCTATTGAGGGAATATCCGATTCCGAATGATACCAGGAGTCCGGCGATGATCAGGCTAGTTTTTTTCATTTGTGAGTGGTTTTTTGATGGGGCTTCTCTTTTTTATGTTAATCCTATGAAGATACTAACTAAATTAAAAATGCAAATGGGAGTATGCCATAATAAAACTTATTCATTGAGTATCAATCGCAATATCACACTCAACTCTTCGGCTTTATTAAGAATCATCAGATGACCTCCTTCATTTATTTTTAAGTCGCAGTTCACAAAGCGAAACGGCAATACTCTATCCTTCGAACCGTGAATATGAAACACATTCTTGGGCGAGATTTCGTTTGACCACCGTGCTATTTTATCAATTGCCCATTTTAAAAAAACAGGGCTTGTGTCGACAAGTATTTGTTTTAATAATAGCTTATCAAAATCAGATTGAGCACCAAAGATCCAATTCGTAATAGCATTCGAATTCCTAAGAAAACTGGTAGGCATGAGTTTGTGAATCCTAAAAATACCAGCGATCCGAAAGTAAAAGGGGATTTCGGATTTTGTCTTGGCGGAAGAAATTAGAATAACTTTCTTTGTGGAAATTTGTTTAGCAATTTCCACTGCCATAATCCCGCCGAATGATAAGCCTATCAAAATAGGTTTATCTTCAGTAATTTGCATAAGAAGTCGGCTCGCATAATGTTCAATGGGTTCCGAAGCACAAGGTTCAATCCATTGTATAAACGTCGGTTGTAAGCCGGACAAATCAAGTTTTTGAAATACTCTTTCGTCTGCTCCAAGTCCGCTAAAAATGTAAACTGCTTTTGTCAATTAAATCTATCGTTATTTCTGTCCCACTGTCTTAAAACCCATAAGTACTTGAGGTTCCTCATAATCATAAAATGAAATGTAAATTGATGTTTTCTTCTTCTTTCCTTTTTCATTTAAATACGTGATTACATAATGGTCCAACAAAGCCATTCCCATAAAACCGTTTTTAGATTCATAAGCACAACAACTCCCGACACGCTCATACGAAATTGATTTCCCCATTGCGTCACGGAGAAGATTAAGGTATGCTCTGTTATTAGCAGGTCCGCCATCTGGTCCTGTTCCAACCTTTATTGGGCTTTCGGAAGTAAAACCGTATTTATCATTGTCCGCAATCTTTGTTAAGCGAAGAATAGAATATACTTCCTTCTTCGTGGTATCATTGCACTTATCAACTTTCTTTGGAGCTGATTTTTGACCCATTTCATTTGCTTTATTAAAGTCAAAGCAGGCTGAATCTTTTTTACTTAACATCTCATAAACAAGTCCTCGATTATAATATGCGTCAGCATAATTTTTGTCCAGTTTAATTGCAATAGAATTGTCTA
This sequence comes from Bacteroidota bacterium, assembly GCA_030855265.1. Taxonomy (GTDB): domain Bacteria; phylum Bacteroidota; class Bacteroidia; order 2-12-FULL-35-15; family 2-12-FULL-35-15; genus 2-12-FULL-35-15. The sequence continues at coordinate 4,671 of JALYRR010000052.1, forward strand.
ACAAGGCACCCTCATAATCAGTTAAATGCTTTTTTGCAGTCCCACGATTTAAGTAACCTTTTTTGTACTCTGGTGCAAGTTTTAATGCCTGATCAAAGTCAGTTAATGCTTCTTCGTAGAGATCAAGCATTGATTTAACAATGCCCCGGTTAACCCAAGCGACATATTCATCTGGCTTATGGGCAATTGATTTGTCAAAAAGCTTAATGGCTTCTTCAAGTTTACCTGCCTGGGCTTTTTCAAGACCTTGTTCATAGAATTTTTGTGCGTCTTGACCAAAAGCGGTTGTCAAAATCGCAAAACATATTAAGGTGAGTAGAAATTTTTTCATTGGCTGTTTCAAGTTAAATATAATTTGCCTTGCGTAGTGAAAAACCCAAATGGCGCCAGACCTGAGTTACCTGCAGTTATTTATTTTTGCTAGTGGTATCTGAAAAGCAATTAAATCTTCGGACGAAATAATATAAAAAGGAATTTCTGACGTGTCAAACTAGTTTGTCAGCCCCTTATATACACATCCATTGGTTGTCTCAAGAAGTTTTGAGACTTTAATAGGACAAATTTTCTTATTGCATTTAGATGAAAGATCCACACAACCAGTTGTCAAAAAGATATATTCATAAGGATAGTTGTTAATTTTAGTTGTCAGTTTTACTTTAATACTTCCGCCGACACAAAGTGAACCACATATTCCAGGAACTACGCCAACAACAACACCAGTCACTGTAATACTGTCTGGCAAATTATTATTCGTTTTGTGAAAAACATCTTTGTCATTGTGTTTTGTATCTGCGGTTGGATAGCAAATAGTTGAAGTTTGAGCCATCGTCAATATTGAAATAAGTGAAAAGCGTAAAGAAAAATCAATTTGTAAATTCTCTTTTTGTGGTGTGTTTTAATTGCAGGTAAAAGCACTCATAGCTCCTTTTTTAAATCCAAAATAGGATGTGTATTGTCTTAACGTTTTGTCTTCGGAGTTAATTTGCACACCAGAAAATGTGAAACACACAAATCCTCCAAGTGTCGCGACTAAAAGCCCAACAATATGTCCATTTAACAGAGCGATAAGCCCAAGTATTAAAAAGAAGTATCCGCCAATTAGTGCAGGGGCCGGAAATGAGAGTCCTAAATAATTGTCAATTAATTTTGGTTTTCCGGCAGCTGTTTTGTCCGAGGTTATGTTGTCCATTTAAATTACGATTAAAAACGTTCTCAGGCTTGGTATTCGTTTGGGTTTGTACTTCATGTTCAATTACGAATCTTTAAAATGGCTTACCGTTCGATACAGCCAATAGCGCTCACCTGTGTTTGCGTATTTTATAAACTTACTATTAAATATATTCGCTGGAGTCACTCCCACCATGGTCTTGCCCCGAACTTGAAGACACCTCACCCCACAAGCCTAACCAGCTTTCATAAAATTTCCCCTTTTTTTGTCTGGTTTTATATTCATGAGAGCCAAGTGTGGGTTTACGCATAGATTTTAACAAGAATATCCAAAGAAAAGGAATGAACCAATCCCTAGATTATGAATAAGTTTCTGTCCAGCAGAAAAATAGGTATCGGTCTTATTGAATTTGATTGCAAATAACAACGTGTAAACCACGTAAAATGACAAAATAGAAATTAATAAATATTTCATGTCTTAAATAGAATTTATTTGCGATTTTTTCCGGCAGTCTGATCGGTACCACTCATGGCGAATAACTCACCTTTCAAATCTAATAAAATAAAGGAATAATGAAATAATAGATTAAAGAAAATATGCTTAACGTCAGCGCAAAAAAAACCCGGAGATCATCCGGGCTTTTAAAAGTATTCTTGATTCTTTAATTGAAAAGCTGCACAAACCCTGTGTATTTATAGATCTTTCCATCAACCCCTTTTCCTGAAACAATGTAATAGTACGTTGCATCCGGCAGCTTCACACCACTGGATGTTCTTCCGTCCCAACCTGACTTCTCTGTTGTCCATTCAAAAAGTTTCATTCCCCAGCGATTGTAGATCACTCCCTGGAACTCCGACAATCCCTCTGCAATGATCGGTTGGAAAAAGTCATTGTCACCATCTCCATTCGGAGAGAACACATTCGGAACTGTAAGCGTAGAAAGTTCTTCTACATTCACTGAAATAATTGCCGTATCTGTACAACCGTTCGAACTTGTTGCGATCAGCACAATGTTATAATTTCCGATTCCTGAATAAACCGTGGATGGTGCAACAACCGTAGAAGTGTCACCGTTTCCGAAATTCCATGAATATGAAACTGCATTTGTACTTGTGTTAACTGTTGTAACATTCAAGGGCGCTTCTCCTGTTATAGGAGTTGCTGTGAATCCTGCACTCACAGAATCAACCGTTATGGTAGATGAAGATGTGGATGTACAACCACTCTGGTCGATAGTATAGGTAATTGTTACATTGCCCGACAATCCTGTTGGATCAAACACATTTCCGCTGACACCTGTTCCGCTGAATGTTCCACCAGTTGTTCCCGTGATCAATGCATTCAGATCAACCGGCCCTTCGTTCGCGCAAATGATTGCAGGGATTGCCCAGGCTGAACTTGGTTGTGGAAGAACAGTGATGCTGACTGAACTTGAATCTCCGCATGCTCCAGGGATCACATAAGAGATCGTGTACGTTCCCGGTGTTGCAACAGTGGGATCAAATAATCCCGTTCCTGTATTTGTGATTCCAGTTCCTGACCATGTTCCTCCCGGTGCTGAAGCGCTTAATAAAAACGATCCTGTGGTTTCACACATCGGTGTAACAGCTGTGATGCTGGAGCTCACTCCCGGATTAACCGTCATGTTCTGAGTAGATGCTGCTCCGCAAGGCACTGTTCCTACTGAATAGCTGATACTGATCGGCCCCGACAAACCTGTCGGATCAAAGTTGCTTCCGCTCACTCCTGTTCCTGACCAGGTTCCGCCTGTGCTTCCTGTCACAAGTGTATTCAGATCCAGGATCCCGTCATTCGAACACATAGTTGTTGGAGTCCATGCTGCACTTGCTATAGGTGCAACTGTAATGTTTTGTGTTAAAACCGCCACACAAGGTGAAGTTCCAACACTATACGTAACAGCATAACTTCCAGACAAGCCAGTTGGATCAAAATTGTTTCCGCTCACTCCTGTACCGCTCCATATACCACCCGCTGTTCCGCTCAGCAATGTATTAAGATCCACAATTCCTGCATTGTCACAAACAGAAATGGTGGTCCATGCAGCACTTGCCCCCGGAGTCACATTCATGTTCTGTGTTGATGTAGATGAACATCCTGCCGGCCCTACTGTATAGGTTACGGATATCGCTCCGGATAAACCGGAAGGATTGAAAGAGCTTCCGCTGACTCCGGTACCCGACCATGTTCCACCCGGATCGCCTGTTACCAATAGATCAAGATTTACAACAGGATCACCTGAACATACTGAGATTGGATTCCATGTTGATGTTGCTGATGAAACTACTGAAATAGATTGTGTCACACTACTTATACAAGGAGATGTACCTACGGTATATGTAACAGAAATCCCACCAGACAAACCCGTTGGATCAAAATTATTTCCACTGACTCCTGTTCCACTCCATGTTCCACCTGAAGTTCCGGTCAGTAATGTATTAAGATCCACCACCGCGGAATTATCACAAATAGATATCGCAGTCCAGGCAGCACTTCCACCGGGAGTTACCGTCATGTTTTGTGTTGATGTAGATGAACATCCTGCCGGCCCTACTGTATAGGTTACGGATATCGCTCCGGATAAACCGGAAGGATTGAACGAGCTTCCGCTAACACCGGTTCCTGACCATGTTCCGCCCGGATCACCTGTTACTAAAAGATCAAGATTTACAACCGGATCACTTGAACATACTGATGTTGGATTCCATGTTGATGTTGCCGATGAAACCACTGAAATAGATTGCGTCACACTATTTAAACAAGGCGATGTTCCGGCAGTATACGTGATGGAGATGGCTCCTGATAAGCCTGCAGGATCAAACATATTTCCTGAAACTCCTGTTCCGCTCCAGGTTCCGCCTGCTGTTCCTGTGATCAAAGTATTAAGATTGATCGCAGCACTTCCACTACATAAGGAAGTGGCTGTCCAGCTTGCATTGCCCGCAGGTGTTACAGTAATGTTTTGTGTGGATGTTCCCTGGCAGCCTACTGGTCCGACTGTATAGGTTACAGAAACTCCTCCTGAAAGTCCGGAAGGATTGAATGTACTTCCTGAAACTCCTGCTCCACTCCAGCTTCCTCCCGGGGTTCCTGTTACAGAAGCATCAAGATTAATTGCTGCAGCATCGGAACACATGGATGTTGTATTCCATGAAGGATTTGGTGCGCTGGTCACATTTATATTCTGTGTAAGAGTTTGCATACAGGATCCGGAACCAACAGTATATGTTACCGGTATGCTTCCAGAAAGTCCTGATGGATTGAATACATTTCCGCTAACACCTGTTCCGCTCCAGCTTCCGCCTGAGGTTCCTGTAACCAATGGATCCAGATTAAAGGCTGCACCGGATGCACAGGCAGAGGTTGTATTCCATGCTGGATTTGCTGTTGAAATCACAGTGATGTTTTGTGTCAGTGATGAATTACATGGTGCAGTTCCTACTGAATAGGAAATTGAAACCGGACCTGATAATCCGGCAGGATTAAATGTACTTCCACTCACGCCTGCACCGCTCCATGTTCCTCCGCCAGTACCGGTAAGGAATGAATTTAAATTAACGGAACCCGCTGCTTCGCAAAGTGTTGTGGTGTTCCAGGATGGATTTGTTCCTGTTCCAACGATGACATGAACTGTATCTGTACAACCACCCGGTGCAACATATGTGATGACATTTGTACCGATGCCTGCGGATGAAGGTGTGAATGTTCCTGCTGCTGAATTTGTGATCCCGCTTCCGCTCCAGGTTCCGCCTCCAATATCAACTGCGAGATTGAAACTTCCCGAAGTATTACACGTTGGCAATACTGAGGCTATTGTTGGCGAAGGGTTAATCGAAACGGTTCCAGTTGCTGATACTATACAACCGGATAAATTATATGTACAGGTGTAACTTGTTGTGGAGAAAGGATTCACCGTAATGGATGAAGAGGTTGCTCCTCCCGGAGACCAGGAATAAGAGCCTCCACCAGCGGAAGGTGATGCGGTTAAAGTATTGGATGCTCCTGCACAGGAAGAGGATGAACTGACACTCAAAGTCGGAGGAATTGGTCCTGTAATAAAAGCGGTTGAAGTAACAGGTGGAAGACAAGTATAGGGATCATCCACGGTTACGGTATAAGTAGTTCCTGCTACAAGTCCTGTTGCATTTGGAGTCCCCTGTCCTCCGCCCGGTGTAGGCGACCATGTATAGGTTAGCGGCGCGAGTCCGTTTGTTACGGTTACTGTTGCCGTTCCATCATTCACACCGCAACTCGTGCTTCCGGTTGAAGCCATAGAAAGCGAAGTGATATTATTACATTGGATAATATCGATCAATACCCCGGAATCCATATAACAATCGGAAGCATCGGCAATGGCCAGTTTAAAATGATAGGTTTGACAAGGCACTACAGCTATGGAAGGAGAAAGAACAGTAGTGAATCCATCAAAATGATTTCCATATGTTCCGAAATTGTTGTTGACAAAATAAGAGGTGTTTGTTACATGACTCACATTGTCAACGCTAACAGTTGTGCCTCCCGGTATGGTTGCTATATTGATATTTGAATAGGATCCGCCCGATGGATTTGGCCCGGATACAAAAAAACCAAATGCATCATTGTAGATCTGATTTACGAAATCGGTATACTCATCGGATCCGAAAACGAAAGTGATCCCTAAATTGGTACACTGAGGAATTACATCAAATTCTATGATACAAACGTCCAGAGTCGCAGAAGAACTAAGAGTCATTAACTGTGGATCAGAAGCACTGTTCCCGACGCAGTAGCTATAGTCATTGTTTGAGTTTCCTCCTCCGGGTAAAAGTCCAAGGTTTCCGGATGACATAGCCAATCCATTGCTGATTCCCATGCCTGATCCAGCTCCACCGGAAAAACTCCCGAAAGAAACAGAGCTGCAATTGATGGACACATTACTTACTGTCAATCCTGCACCGGCTATAGCGCTGATCACTGAAGCCGGGCCGCCGCCGGAGGAGATGGTGAATTGTGCATTGACATTAAATACAAGAAGAAATAAACAGAAGGGGAGTAATTTTTTTACCATGGTAATAAATTTTCAGGTTTACTAATGCCCAAGTTATAAAATTCTTTACGACTTTCAAAGAGAATCACCCCCTGATTGATTTTTTCTTATGGCTGGATTTTTTTCTAAAATCAGATCTGCTCCTTTTAGTTTAACAACTTAACGGATCTCAGGCCTGGTTTCTCCAAATACGTTTTTCATCAACTATCACTCAATTCTACAAAAAAAGCCCAGAGCTGCTCTGGACTTTAAATGATTTTGATTCAGGTTTGCAATCAGTAAGTTGTTATTTTAACGGATCTCAGCTCCTGTTTTTTCCTTGTACGTTTTCATCAACTTATCCATGATCTTTTCGATCTGTTTGTCGGTAAGCGTGGCCGCATCATCCTGAAGAATAAAGCTCAAAGCATAGGATTTTTTTCCTGAAGGGAGTTTATCTCCTTCATAGATATCAAACAGGTGAACGGATTTTAATAATTGTTTTTCTGCCTGGTAAGCCAGCTGCTCCAACTGTTCAAACTGAACCGCCTTATCAATCAGCAAAGCAAGATCTCTTCGTACTTCGGGAAATTTAGGTACTTCCGTGTACATCACAGTAGTTTTCTTTACCGCTTCCAGCAACAAATCCCAGTTGACATCCGCATAAAAAACTTCGTTACGAATATCCATGTTCTTCAAGATACTTCTGGATACGGATCCAAGTTCCACGAGCTTCCTTTTGTTCCAGTTAAAACACATTCCTTGTGAAAAAACATCACCTGAATATTCGGCTGTTTTAATCCCCTGAATTCCCAAGCGCTCCAGCAAGGCCGAAACAATTCCTTTCAGGAAATAAAAATCTACCTGTTTGGATTTTCCTGACCAGGTTTCTTCCGTCTTATCTCCTGTTACAAAAATGGATAAATGGGATGTTTCTATAAAACGCGTTTCTTCCCCTTTGATCATTCCGTATGTTTTCCCAAACTCATAAAGTTTCAGATCCGCATTCTTCCTGTTCTGATTGTAGGCAATTGTTTCTAATCCAGAAAACAACATCGTCTGACGCAATCCATTAAGATCACTGCTCAACGGGTTCATCATCTTCACGCTTTTTTCAGGATCCAGCGTTGAAAGCTGAGCAGCGTATTCTGATTTCGTAAGTGAGAGGCACATGATTTCAGAAAATCCATTTGAACTCAGCTGATCGGAAATGACATTCCTGATCCGTTCCTTATCCGGTTTTTCTGCATAGGACAAAGAAGCATTCAGCGCTGTAGGGATCTCAATGTTGTTGTATCCATAAATGCGTAATACTTCTTCAATCACGTCCTGCTCGCGCTGAACATCCACTTTAAAAGGCGGAACTGATAATAACAAAGCGTCATTGCCTTCATTTTCAATTTGAATATCCAATGAAACAAGTATTTTTTTAACCAGGTCTTTATCAAGTTCTTTTCCGATAAAACAAAAACAACGCTCAAAGGAAAAAGGCACTTTGAAGTTTTCAATTGCGGCAGGATAAACATCAATGATCTCAGAGCTAACTTCTCCGCCTGTAATGGCCGTAATCAGAATCGCTGCACGCTTAAGAGCTGTGATCGTCATGTTGGGATCAGCTCCTCTTTCGTAGCGGAAAGATGCATCTGTTTTTAATCCGTGCTTCCTCGAACTCTTACGAACCGAAGTAGAATTAAAATATGCACTTTCCAGGAAGATGTTAGTTGTTGATTCTGTGACACCTGATTTTGAACCTCCAAAAACTCCGGCGATACACATGCCTCCGTCTTCATCACAGATCATCAGATCTTCCGAAGAAAGTTCTCTTTCGGTTCCATCAAGTGTAATGAATTTTGTTCCATCGGATAATTTTTTCACAATCACTTTCGACCCTTTGATCTTATCAGCATCGAATGCATGCATCGGTTGTCCGAGTTCATGCAGAACAAAATTTGTTACATCCACAATGTTATTGATCGGGCGAAGACCAATGGCTTTCAACCTGTTTTTCAGCCATTCCGGTGATTCCTCCACACGCACATTGCTGATGCTGAGTCCGGAATAACGCGGACAAGCAATAACATCTTCAACAACAACATCGATTTTTGAATGTGTATTCCCAATTGTAAATGCAGACACATCCGGCAACTGCAAAGAGAGTTGCTCTTCCTCTGTAGCTTTCGCATTCAGGACAGCCAGAAGATCCCGTGCAACACCAACATGTGAAGCAGCATCGGCACGGTTGGGTGTTAGTCCTATCTCAAAAATAAAATCTTCTTCAATTTTAAAATAATCCTTCGCAAGTGTTCCCACTTTTATTTCAGGATTCAGGACCATAATTCCTGCATGAGAAGTACCAAGTCCAATCTCATCTTCCGCACAGATCATCCCTTCGGAAGTGGCGCCACGAATCTTTGATTTTTTAATTTCGAATGGTTCTCCGGTTGCTGGATATAACTTCGCACCGATGGTGGCAATTACAACTTTTTGTCCGGCTTCCACATTACTGGCTCCGCATACGATATTCAGCAGCGTTCCGGTTCCGATGTCAACTGTGGTGATATTCAACCTGTCGGCATCCGGATGTTTTTCCTTACTCATCACTTCTCCGATGACCATTCCTTCCAATCCGCCTTTCACTGTTTCGAATTTCTCGATCCCTTCTACTTCAAGTCCGCAATCTGTCAGCAACTTTCCAACTTCTTCTGGCCCAAGATCGGTAATGACATAATTCTTCAGCCAGCTATATGATATTTTCATAATGATTCAATTTGGTAGTAAAAATAAGAAAATTACACGGTTTCGGGAGATGTAAAAAAAGGTTTTTTCTCGCAGAGGCGCAGGGAACGCAGAGAAGGGTTGCACGCCAATGCCGCAAAGAACGCAAAGAAGGTTACACGCAAAGAAGCAAAGGAAAGGTAATAAAGTGGTAACGTTCTCGCCCTTCGGTTTCACTCAGGGTAAACTCCGGCGCAGGGAACGCAGAGAAGGGTTGCGCGATGGATTGCACGGAAAGGCACAAAGGACGCAAAGAATGCTTTTATTTCTCTACTTTCCTTAGTGTTCTTAGTGACTTAGTGGTAAATTTCTCGCCCTTCGGTATCACTCAGGGTAAACTCCGGCGCGGAGTACGCAGAGAAAGGTTGTTAGAAAACAGTCAATTAAGATTACAGGTCTATGACAATTAGAACTCTACCATCTCTTTCGGAGAGGGTCCGGGGGGGGAGGCCTTAGTGCTCTTAGTGCCTTAGTGGTAAAAAGGAGTGGTCAAATCAACTATGGTCTTTGCCCCTTAGCGACTTGGCGGTAAAAAAAGCTATTTAAACTTATCCTTCAACGCAGCCAACTGAGAAGCAAAATCATTCGCAGGTGGTTCCGGATTTCCACCTTTGCCATTCGTTTTCTTAGTAGTAGTGGTATTGGTTGTTATCGGTGCTGACTTTGATTGCACAGGTGCTGAAGCATCCTTCATGCTCAATGCAATTCGCTTGCGCTGAACATCCACTTCAGTAACAATCACCATTACCTGCTGCTGTACTTTGACAACCGTGTTAGGATCGGAAACATAGGAATTTGATAATTGAGAAATATGAACAAGACCATCCTGATGAACGCCAATATCTACGAAAGCACCGAAGTTCGTCACATTCGTCACAATCCCGGGAAGTTTCATTCCAATCCGGAGGTCTTTCATTTCATGAACACTTTCATCAAACTTAAAGGCTTCGAATGTTTTCCGGGGATCTCGTCCGGGCTTATCCAACTCATTCATAATATCGTTAAGAGTCGGTAAGCCTGTTTTTTCTGTAACATATTTTTGAAGTGAGATTTGTTTTCTCAATTCCTTTTCTGTCATCAGCTGCTCGATCGTGCAGTTCAGATCCTTCGCCATTTTCTCTACGGTATCATAGCTTTCAGGGTGAACGGCACTTTTATCAAGCGGATGTTTTCCTTTTGCTATTCGGAGAAATCCGGCAGCCTGCTCAAAAGCTTTTTCTCCCATTCTGGGAACTTTCAATAATTCCTTTCGTGATTTGAACGGGCCGTTTTCATTTCTGAATTCAACAATATTTCTCGCAAGCTGAGGACCCAATCCGGAAACATAAGCAAGCAATTGTTTACTCGCTGTATTCACTTCCACTCCCACTTTATTTACACAGCTTTCTACCACTTCATCCAGTTTCTTTTTTAAGAGATACTGATCAACATCGTGCTGATATTGTCCTACACCAATTGATTTCGCATCGATCTTCACCAATTCAGCAAGCGGATCCGCAAGCCTTCTCCCAATAGAAACTGCCCCGCGTACTGTAATGTCCTTATCAGGAAATTCTTCTCTTGCTACATCGGAAGCAGAATAAATAGAAGCACCACTTTCATTCACCATGATCACCTGAATTGTTTTTGGCAACTCTTCAATACTTCTGATAAATGTTTCTGTTTCTCTTCCGGCAGTCCCGTTTCCGATTGCGATAGCTTCCAGTTCATGCTTCGCACAAAGCGCAAGTATCGTTTGTTTGGAATGAAATAATTTATTCTGCTCATGTGGATAGATCACAGTGTCTTCCAAATATTTCCCTTGTTTATCAAGTGCCACCACTTTACAACCTGTTCGAAACCCGGGATCAATTGCTAGTACAGCGATTTGCCCCAAGGGGGAAGCAAGCATCAACTCACGAAGATTATCTGCAAATACCTGGATGGCTTTTTCATCGGCCAGTTCTTTTGTCATCATGCGCATCTCACTTTCGATAGAGGATTGCATCATGCGGTTGTAAGCATCATCCACAGCCAATCTCACCTGTGCGGAAGCGGAATTATTTCCTGTTACAAATTGATTCACCAGAAGATCAAGTGCATCCGCTTCAGGAGGTGCAATAAAAATACTCAGCACTTCTTCACTCTCTCCTCTTCTGATCGCAAGCAAACGGTGCGAAGGACAAGACATTAATGGTTCTTCCCATTCAAAATAATCCTTAAATTTTTCTCCAATCTCTTCTTTGCCTCTAAGCACTTTGCTTCGGATAGTTGCAGATCGTTTAAACAGAGTACGGATCTTCTCTCTTGCTTCTGCGTTTTCATTGATCCATTCGGCAACGATATCTCTTGCACCACTTAAAGCTTCATCCGATGATTTCACTTCTTTTTCTTCTGAAACATAATTCGCAGCTTCCGATTCAATGTCCATTTTTTCCTGAGAAAATATTTTCAAGGCCAAAGGCTCCAACCCTTTTTCTCTTGCCATGGTTGCACGGGTTCTCCGTTTTGGTTTGTATGGCAAATAAATATCTTCGAGCACAGAAAGTGTGTCTGCTGCGCGAAGTTGTGTCATCAATTCCGGTGTTAATTTCCCTTGTCCTTCGATCACCTCGAGGATGGATTCTCTTCTCTTTTCAAGAGCACGCATTCGTTCTACTTCATCACGCACGGTCGCTACCTGAACTTCATCCAGACTTCCGGTCATTTCCTTGCGATAGCGGGAGATAAATGGAAGGGTTGCTCCTTCATCAAGTAATTGGACAGTGGCACTTACCTGCTGTTCTCTTACTCCTAAATTCAATGCGATTTTTTTGAAAAAGATAGATTCTGACATACGTTCTGTTTTAATTTACAATCGTAAAGATAAGAATAGGGGCTGCGGATAAACCATAATGTTTTCAACAGTTTGCGACGAAATGTTGAAAATTATTACTCATAAATCCGAAAGAAGGTTTATGCGTTTCATATCTAGAAAAATGAGCGTTAAGAAATGCTGCTCCAGTTTGTTTTTTCCTTCGTCAGGGCGAGATGATAGGCAATGGTACTGTTTTCTGCTTTTGAAAGTTCGGGATCTTCCGACAATAATTCGATGGCCATGTTTCTTGCGAGTGTGAGAATCTGCGCATCTTTCGCAAGATCGGCAATATTAAGATCGAGAACACCACTCTGCATTGTGCCCGCCATATCACCAGGTCCGCGCAGTCTAAGATCCACATCTGCGATCTCAAATCCATCGTTTGTTCTTGACATGGTCTCCATTCTTAATTTCCCATCCGCACTCAGTTTATGCGAAGTCATCAAGATGCAATAGGATTGCTCTGCTCCTCTTCCTACACGTCCGCGTAACTGATGTAGCTGCGACAAACCAAATCGTTCTGCACTTTCAATCACCATCACACTTGCATTCGGAACATTCACCCCCACTTCAATTACCGTGGTAGCAACCATGATATGCGTTTCTCCTCTTACGAAGCGCTGCATTTCATATTCTTTCGCATCGGATTTCATTTGACCGTGCACAATGCTCACCTGGTAACCCGGCTGCGGAAATGCACGCACAATACTTTCATACCCGTCCATCAGATCCTTATAATCCATGGTTTCGGATTCTTTTATCAGCGGATAAACAACATAGATCTGCCGACCGAGAGTAATTTGTTCTTTCATAAAACCGAACACTCTGTCCCGGTGATTATCAAACCGATGAACTGTCTGGATGGGCTTCCTTCCCGGCGGCATTTCATCGATCACACTTACATCGAGATCACCGTAAAGTGTCATTGCAAGTGTCCGGGGAATGGGTGTTGCAGACATGATGAGGACATGCGGAGGCTGCGTGTTTTTCTTCCACATTCTTGCCCGCTGAGCAACGCCGAAACGATGCTGCTCATCGATCACCACTAAACCAAGATTGTTGAATTGCACTTCATCTTCTAACAAAGCATGAGTTCCGATTAGAAAATGCATTTCTCCGCTTTGTAATTTTTCATGAAGCACTCTTCTTTCTTTTGTCTTCTTGGAGCCGGTAAGTAATCCAACTTTTATTTCCAATGGTTTCACCAGTTCGGAAATAGTTTCAAAATGTTGATTCGCCAGAATTTCTGTAGGAGCCATGAGGCATGCCTGAAAACCGTTATCAAGAGCGATCAGCATATTCATCAGAGCAACAAGCGTTTTGCCGCTGCCCACATCTCCCTGAAGCAATCTGTTCATTTGTTTGCCGGATCCCATATCCAGCCGGATCTCCTTAATCACTCTTTTCTGAGCACCTGTCAGATCAAAAGGCAAATGTTCCGTAAAAAAGGTATTGAAATAATTTCCAACTTTTGAAAAGACAAATCCACGGTATGTTTTTTCACGAACCACTTTTTGACGGAGGAGTTTTATCTGAATAAAAAATAATTCCTCAAACTTCAGCCGGAAGGATGCTTTCTGCAATGAATCCGGCGATTGCGGAAAATGGATCTGACGAACTGCTTCCTCTTTTCTCATTAACTGAAATCTCCCGATTACAAATTCCGAAAGTGTTTCAGGCACATTGTTTTTGATCAAGCCATTCAATGTCCGTTGAATTTTTGAAATCCCTTTGGTATCAAGACTTCTTGTTTTCAGCTTATCAGTACTGTGATAAACGGCCTGCAATGCACTGGCAAAGGTGGTATTCTCCTCCGTTACAAGTTCTATCTCCGGATGCGCGATGTTAAATTTGCCATTAAAGGCGGATGGTTTTCCAAAGACAACATACTCATTTGTTACATGCGGTTTGATCTTTTCACCAATCCATTTTGCACCCTGGAACCAGACCAATTCCAGTTTTCCAGAGGCATCGGCAAATGTGGCAACGAACCGCTGAGCACGCTTAGCGCCAATCATTTCGGTATGAATGATCCTTCCCCGGAGCTGAACGAAAGGAAGTTCTGAGGTAATCTCTTTAACGGTGTAAAATTTTGTTCTGTCCACATACCGAAATGGATAATAGACAAGAAGATCGCTGTATTTGAAGATATGTAACTCCTTCTTCAGCAGTTCTGCACGCTGCGGACCTACACTTTTGAGATATTCGATGGGTGTATTTAGAAAGGTATTCGACATCAGGAATTATTCACTGCGAATATACTTATTCCCGACCGGAAGGCCATTATCTGTCAAAAGAAAAAAGGGCTGCATCCTTTTGCTTTTTCCCTTTCAGCATTTGAAGGATCATCTCGGCTGCGATCACACTGAATGTGATTCCATTGCCTCCAAAACCCAATGCATAATAGGTGTGCGGAGTTTTTTTATACGG
>JALYRR010000236.1 GCA_030855265.1 Bacteroidota bacterium
CTTCCTGCTGTGCTCATTTCATCGATCCACGACATCACAGCTTTAGGTTCGAATTTTATGCTTGCCCGCATCAGCTTCTGAAAGCTCGCCAGATTTTGCGACGCGTTTTCGTTTTCACTGATGAGCAATAATGCTTCGGCATAATTTCCATCTGCCAGATGTGCTGTTTTTTCAGCAGCATCCGCACTTAGGCCATGAATATTAACAAGAGCTTCGGATAGTTCTTCATCGGCGATGCGGTTGATTTTGATCAGCTGTGTTCTTGATAAAATAGTTCTCAGCAATTGCTCTTCGCTTTCCACGATCAGTAAAAACAATGTTTTATCAGGTGGTTCTTCAAGTATCTTCAACAGCTTGTTCGCGCTTTGCTGATTCATCTTTTCAGCCTGCCAGATGATCATGATCTTATATTCCGCTTCGTAAGTGGTAAGACTTAATTTGCGCAAGATCTCTCCGCTTTCTTCGGTCCCGATTACAGCCTGTTTGTTTTCCGCACTGAGCGACTCAAACCATTGAAAAAGGGTGATGTAAGGATTGTCAAGAAATGCTTCTCTCCACTGTGATGCTACAGCAGAGCTAGTTCTCACCTTTTCAGAAAGGGCTACCGGATAAACAAAATGAAGATCGGGGTGAACGAGTTTGTTGCACTTGATGCAGGAAGAGCAGGTTCCGCACGAATCATCTTCCTGCTTATTGCTGCAGGAAATGAATTGTGCGTAGGCGACTGCAAGCGCAAGACTGCCGCAACCCTGAGGACCAAGGAAAAGTTGGGCATGACTGATCCTTCCCTCTTTAACAGAGCGGATCAGGCGCTCTTTTGCTGCCTGCTGACCAATGATCTCTTTGAATAGCATCCTTTATTTTTTCTCCTGTTTAAAAGGGAGAGCGGGTTTTTTTACGCTTTCAAAGATATGAAATCATTTGATGAATAAAGTGGACCCGCGACAAAATTTTAGAACACGAGATAGCCGGGCAATTTAAAACATGCCTGCGCGTTCTTATCCAAAAATATTCTTTTATGAAAAAAACATTTCTTGCCTTTTTTTGTGTTCTCTTTGTTTTTCACTCCTGCAAAAAAAAGAATGATCCAGACGACTGCCCCACACCTGCTGTTTCGCCAATAACCTCCTCTGGTATGCCTATGAGTGTTGGAAGTTATTGGGTGTATGAAAGTACTACAGTAGATACAAATGGCGTTAATTCACCAATGAGTGGAAGTAATGATAGTTGCTATTTTAGCGGAGACACAATTATTAATGGAAATCTCTTTTTTATTTACATAAGCAATTACGGCGCTTGGGAAACGTATAGAAGAGACTCGTTGGGATATATTGTTGATCAGAAGGGTGATATTCATTATTCAGCCACAAATTTTACTGATACCTTACACACAGAATCGGTTCCTGGTTTTTTCTATATTTCCTATTTAATGGCCGATCCGGGAGCGCCAGTTAACGTTCCCGCAGGATCATTTGCATGCAAGGATTTTCTTGGAACTGCGATTTTGTATCCCTCAACATACCCCTGGGACAACCCAAGGTACCTTCACAATTATTATAGTCCGGGAATTGGCTTAGTGAAAGATGTCCGCTTCTATTATAGCAACCCATCATCGGAAGAGCGCAGACTTTTAAGATACCATATTGAACCATAGTCAATAGACCCGGGCGCTACCCTGTTTTTTGTTTTTTCAAATTGATCAGTGACAGAACACAAACAATAACTGTAGCAGCTAATATCCCGGCAACTCCTGCCAGGTTTCCAAGCAAGTCGTTTGAGCCATAGCAAAAAAGCATAACACCACCTGCTGTTGAATTGATCATCCCGTGAAGGGCAGCCGGAGCCAATACGGAATTCGTCATCTTCCTCGCAAAAGACATGATGAATGAGAGTGCTGTACAAAAAGGAATCATCATAAAAACTCCTGCGACGGGGTGCTCCGGATAGTTGTGACCCTGAAGTATGAGCGGAGCGTGCCAGATACCCCATATGAAACCTGTAATAAGATTACTCCTTAAAAACCCCAGGGGTTCGAGTTCATTGTACATCCATCCGCGCCAGCCCAGCTCTTCTCCGAAAGTGGCAGGAAGATTTACAATCCCGCCAAGTAAGGTCGCCCCAAAAAGAATCAGGATCAGTAAAATGCCCGGAGGAACAGGAATGTTAGGAGCCGAAGGACCTCCAGATGCTTTGATAATCTCCTCCATGCGTGTGTTGAAGAGATCCTGGTCAAGACTGTATTCGCCAAAACCCTCGATATTCATGATGTTTCCAAAGAGGTAAATCATGCAGATGGTTAAAATACAGAATGCAATATTCATAACCGGTAACCACAAAAATTGCTTCCAGCGAATGATTTTAAAATCAAGACCAAGATCCTGCAGCGGTTGCTTGTACATGAGTTTCTGCACAATGCAGGCGGATATTGCAGGAGCAAGCATGTAGACCGCGGCTGTAATTATTACCGAAATTCCGCTGCCGTATGGCACCCCGCAGGCATAAACAATCCCTGCACTCAGCCAGCTAATGCCGAAAGCAAAAAGGACAAACCAGGCAATTTTTTTAAGATTCATGTGTGACTTTTTTGAAGATGATGAACGAATAAACTACCGGTATCAGAATGATAACACCAAGGTAAACCACAAAAGCGAGATGCGGAGTAGGAATAAAGGGGATGATTGCCATTGTGAGCAAGGATGCCCCCACCCAAACTTTTGCAGCAAGGCGGTGAGTAAGCGTCCAGACATGAACATTTGCCAGTGTCCACGGTGTTCTGATCCCGATAAAATAATTCTTGCGGATATTTCCCATATAATTTCCAAGCAATAAAAAGATCAGCAAAATACTATATAGCATTGGTAATTGAAGATCGCCGGAATAGCCTAAGGAATGGAAACAAATCAGTGAAAAAATGAGAACCATAAAACAATGAATGATCAATTGAATGATGCGAAATTTGTTGTAATAAAGAGCAAAGGTTTTTCCGGAAGGATCCAGCAAAGGCAATGCTTTAAAAAGTAGATACAAGCCGATGTTAACGAGGGGGATCATGAATAATCCAAGCACTTTTCCACTGTAATCATCCGCCTCCCCTTCGAGGTTAAAATGGGTAGCGATCTGTTCAGGAAAACGATCCCATAAAAACCCAATGAACAGAAAAGGGATTACTAAAATAATGAGGCTGAGCCAGTCTTTTTTTAACGTTTCCATGTTATTTTTTTTTTGGTTTTTTTTCGTTGAGGCCGATTGCCCACTTCACCATTTCATCAAATACTGTTGTGTTCAATGAATAAGTAATGTATTGCCCTTCCTTGATGGACAGCACCACATCGGCTTGTTTGAGGAGATCAAGATGGTGGGAAATACTGGGTTTACTGATATGAAAGTGATCTGCAATTTCACCGGCGGTCATGTCACGCTTACGCAGAAGGTCGATAATTTGTCTTCTTGTAGGATCCCCGAGCGCTTTAAAAAGAAGATTCATTAATTAGATATTTAGACAAATGTCTAAATACTAGTTGAATTGACAAAACGAATTGAGTTTTTTTTATTGTAAAAGGATTTTTAAAATTTGGTTAAATCCACTGCCGGATGTGGCTCTTAGGAAATAAACCCCCGGGGAAAGATGGCTTAAGTCAATCGTACTTTCATAATCAAAAACGTTTTCCGCATAGGCCGTCTTGCCTAAAACGTCACTAACCCGAATGAATGTCTCTCCTGAAAAAGTTGTTTTTAAGTAGATTATTCCATCCGATGGGTTTGGAAACAGTACAATTTGTTTCATCTCTGTATTCTCAGAAACACCAATAACGATTTCATCGCAACTTGTCATAAAGCTACTGTAAGAATATTTCATAGTATCCCTTTCTACAAAACAATAAAGTGTGTGTGACATTTCTCCAGGAGGTCGCAGCAAACCAAATAGACCGAAAGTGCTGCCAATTCCTTCTATTATTGAAACATAATTATTTTCTAATGGGTCTGTTGTATCCGCCGAAATGTTAAATCGTTTATGATATTGGCTTCCACATAAAACAGAATCGATGGATGAGATCCAATTAATTGTTCCCCAAAATGCGGGGTTATTATAACTCCAGGACAGCGTATCCCCAAGTGCTAAACCAAAATCAAACAACAAACTTTCTATAGTATCGTTGTTTGGAAAAAAATAGATTCTCTTTAAAGTATCTTCTCTATATGCACCTATGTATCCGTTTGAAAATGAGGTTGTGGTTGTGCCGCCTCCAGCCACACTATGCGAAGACTCACGAGTTTCTAATAGTTTGTGATAGGTTTGTCCGGATAGAATTGTGTCGCCTGAAATAAACTGCATGTAGTAATTGCTTTCAACAAATGTAGCATCGGAGTTTACGCCTCCACAATTCCATCTCGCGCTGTCGGAAGGGAATGGGTGATACGTTTGTGCCTCACTTAAAAGCGAAAGGAACAAAAGAAAAAATAAGGTGATTTTTGTTTTCATTTGGCAGCTTGTTTTTCAAAGATAGTCCGCAATTCATTCATACACAACATTTGTTTGAAGGCTTCCACGGGAAAATTACAGATCATGTTCGTCTATTTGTTTTCCTTTCCTAGGCTCATTTTTTCCGTCTTGAATAAAATCCCAGGCTCATATCCTCATAAACATTATTTTTGCATCCTCTAATCTCCTAGTATGAAAACAGTTGATAGCTTTAATTTTAAAGGTCAGAAAGTATTGATTCGTGTGGACTTCAATGTTCCTCTTGATGCTTCTTATAATATTACCGACGATACCCGCATGAAAGCGGCCTTACCAACCATCAATAAAATTCTGGCGGATGGCGGAGCCGTAATTCTTATGTCGCACCTGGGCCGCCCGAAAGATGGTCCAGCCGAAAAATACTCTCTTAAACATACCGTTTCTCATTTAAGCAAACTTCTTGGTAAGCCTGTTTCTTTCGCGGAAGATTGTGTGGGCGAAGTTGCAAAATCCGCTGCTGATGGGCTTCAACCGGGTTCTGTTTTATTGCTGGAAAACCTGCGCTTTCACAAAGAGGAAGAAAAAGGAAATGAAGATTTTGCGAAAAAACTTTCTGAACTCGGAACCTTTTATGTGAATGACGCATTTGGAACGGCTCACCGTGCGCATGCATCCACAGCGATTATTGCAAAATTTTTCCCGGAGAATAAATGTTTCGGATACGTAATGAGCGGAGAGATTGAAAGCATCAATAAAGTTTTGAATGGAGCCGTAAAGCCTTTCACTGCGATCATGGGTGGAGCAAAAGTTTCTGATAAAATTCTGATCCTTCAGCAACTCATTAACAAAGCAGACAACATAATTATCGGAGGTGGAATGGCTTTTACATTCGTGAAAGCACAAGGTGGGCAAATAGGGAAATCTCTTGTGGAAGAAGATAAGCTGGATATGGCGCTGAATATCCTGAACGATGCAAAAGCAAAAGGTGTGAATATTTACATTCCCGTAGATGCGATCGTGGCTGATAATTTTGCCAATGACGCAAACAAGCAAACGGTTGATATAAAAGCGATTCCGGATGGCTGGATGGGGCTTGATA
>JALYRR010000053.1 GCA_030855265.1 Bacteroidota bacterium
ACTCAGGGATCGGTTTTGATGCCCAAACAGAATTACAAAACCCAACCTCATTGGGGCTTACACTGATAAATGCACTTGTTGAACAGGTGAATGGAACACTCAAGACAACGTTTCATGAAGGAACTACTTATTTTATCTCATTTGAAGCTTAATTAACATGGCAAACATTATTATAGCAGAAGACGAAGCCATCGTGGCGATGGAGAACCGACTAATACTAACTGGTCTGGGGCACAATGTAATAGCGGTAGTTGCAACCGCAGAAGATACGCTTCTTGCGTTTGAGAAGGAAGTGCCTGATCTTATGCTCATGGATATTAAGCTGAAAGGAAGCATGGATGGGATTGCTGCCATAAAACAGATCAGAAAAAAATCCCAGATTCCCGTAATATTTTTAACGGGAAGTTCAGATCCAAAGACCCGCGCCCAGGTAAACATCATCCCGAATGTAAGTTTCCTGCTCAAACCCGTTTCCAAAAAAGAACTTAGTATGGAAGTTTTAAAATTGCTCTCCGGCAAATAAATACATCGTAATTTCGCGCTGATGAAAGAAGCACCGGAGCGCCTTGTTCATTTGCGCAAATTACTAAAGATCGAACGGGATGAGGATTTTGAACATTACAAAAAACAGTTCGCCCGCAACAACATCAATTACAGGAAAGAGAACGGAGTAACCTGGTATCCCATTGTGATCACGAATACTGAGATCGGCATGGGTGAATACATTTCCATTGATGTGGAAAGAACCAGCAATCACAATGAACCGCATCAGTTCTCCGGAGGCAAAGTAGCCTCTTTGTTTTCCAATAATCATACAGACGAAGAACCTTTCAATGGCACCGTAAAAGTACTCGGGCCAAACAAACTGCGTTTATCACTCAGCCTCGATGAACTGCCTCACTGGTGCGATGATGGAAAATTGGGTATCAACCTGCTTTTTGATGAGAACAGCTATCGGGAGATGGACATTGCCATGGAAAAAGTGATCTCTGCCTCACACAGCCGGCTAGCCCATTTAAGAGATGTGATGTACGGAATAAAACCTCCTGAATTTTCTTCGGAAAAGATCGATCATCACATGAGCGGACTCAATGCTTCTCAACATTCCGCTGTCGAAAAAATCCTCTCTGCAAAAGACATTGCCATCATTCACGGTCCTCCGGGAACGGGAAAGACCACCACCCTTGTGCAGGCGATCCGGCAAACATTAAAATCTGAAAAGCAGGTAATGGTTTGCAGTCCGAGCAATACTGCTGTTGACCTTCTTACAGAGAAGTTGCACAAGGAAGGGATCACCGTGCTTCGTTTGGGTAACCCTGCCAGAATCTCAGAAGAAGTGTTGATGAATACACTCGATGCAAAAATGGCTGCGCATCAATCCTATAAAGACCTGAAGAGTTACAGAAAAACAGCGGATGAGTATTTCCGGATGGCTGGAAAATACAAACGTACTTTCGGCCGTGAAGACAGAGAGCAACGCAACCTGCTTTATCAGGAAGCCAGAAAAATTTTATCGGAAGCCCGTGTGCTGGAGGATTACATTATGCACGAGCAATTCGATCAGGCACAGGTAATTGCCTGCACACCTGTTGGTTCTTCAGGAAGGATGATGCGTGACCGTTTCTTTAGTACTGTTTTTATTGATGAAGCAGCGCAGGCATTGGAACCCATGTGCTGGATCCCTATTACCCGAAGTGGTAGAGTCGTTTTTGCAGGAGATCATTTTCAATTGCCCCCCACCGTAAAATCAAAAAAAGCGGAAGACCTTGGACTCAAGGAAACATTGTTTGAGCGTTGTGTAAAACTGCCGGATGTTTCTGTCATGCTCGATACTCAATACCGAATGCATGAGCACATCATGAACTTTTCGAATGATCAGTTTTACAAAGGAGATCTGAAGGCGGATGACTCCGTGAGAGAAACGGTTCTGAGTTTTGATTCCGGTGAAAACCTGCTGAATCATGCAGTGGATTTTATTGATACTGCAGGTTGCGGATACAATGAGATCCTGAATCCGGAAAGCCTGAGTATCTCCAACCCGGAAGAAGCTGCTTTATTAATTAAACATCTGCGCTTATTGCTGGATCAGTATTCCGCAGGTGAGCACCATCAGAAAAGGTTAAGCATTGGTGTGATCTCTCCTTACAAAGAACAGGTTCAATACCTGACCAACCTGATTGCAGAGGATGAACAACTGAAAGAATTTAAGACATGGATCGCGGTAAAAACCGTGGACGGATTCCAGGGACAGGAACGGGATGTTATTTACATCAGCCTGGTGCGAAGTAATGGAGAAAGAGAGATCGGCTTCCTGAATGATACCCGACGAATGAATGTGGCACTCACAAGGGCAAAGAAGAAACTGGTCGTGATCGGGGACAGCGCGACACTCGCCAATCATCCTTTTTACAGCACATTCATGGATTATACGGAATCTATTGGAGCCTACAGGACAGCCTGGGAGTTTATCTATTAGAGAAAATTAACAATACTCCTCTGTGTAAATTGCGGAATAAAGCCTTATTTATCCGTTTCTATTTTTAAATTTGCAGCTATGAAAGGTTTAAGAACAGCACTCGGTTTCATATTGTTACTCTCTTCTTCCTCCTTTGCTCAGGAACCTCCTAAAATTAATCAGGCGATGACTCTTGAGCAATGCATCGATCATGCACTCAGGAATAATATTCAGGTGAAACAATCTGAATTAAACACGGAGCTTACGCAGGTAACGCTGAAACAAAGCCAAGCCAATCTTCTTCCTTCGCTCAATGCGAATGCTTCGCACGGTTATAATTATGGCCGCACCATCGACAGGTTCACCAATCAGTTTGCATCTGCACAGGTAGTTTCTCAGAATTTTTCTCTCAGCACAGACATCACTCTCTTCAGCGGCTTGCAGAATATCAATACCATTCATCAGAACAGGTATGAATACCTTGCAAGCAAATACGATGTGGATAAAATAAAAAATGATATGTCGCTGAACATTGCCACTGCCTATTTACAGATTCTTTATAACATGGAGGCCGTGGAAAATTCCCGCAATCAAATGGGCATTACCACTGCTCAGGTGGAAAGAACGACGAAGCTGGTTGAGGCCGGTTCAGCTGCAAGAGGATCCTTGCTTGATATTCAGGCGCAACTCGCTTCAGAAGAGTTGAGTTTAACTACCGCACAGAATCAATTAGACATTGCCTATTTATCACTTGCACAATTGCTGAACCTTCCGAATGCTGAAGGTTTTTCGATCGTGAAGCCGGAATTCACTGTTGCAAATGAAACACTTCTTTCGGCAAATGTGAATCAGATCTATGCAACGGCAGTTAGTAATTTGCCGGAGATCAAAAGTGCGGAGTACAATGTTAAAAGTGCAGAAAAGGCGGTTGATGTAGCATGGGGAGGCGTTAGTCCACGGCTATCCTTCAGTGCATCTTACGGAACAGGCTATTCAGGTGCAAGTCAGCGCATCATCACCAACCCTTCTTATCAGGGCTTTCAGCCAAGTGGCAGCATTACATCCGGAGGTGATACTGTTTATTCACCCTATTTTACAAATCCTGTTTACGAGAACATTCCTTATTCGGATCAGTACCGCGACAATGTAAATAAGTCATTTGGTTTCTACCTCACCATTCCATTGTTCAATCGTTTGCAGGTTCGGTCAAGCATCGACAGAGCAAGGATCCAGCAAATGAATGCCGAGTATACGGTGGAATCTACAAAATTACAGGTTCAGAAAAATGTTCAGCAAGCGTATGCAGATGCCAATGCAGGATTAAAAAAGTACAATGCCAGTTTGAAAGCGGTAGAAGCGATCGGGGAATCGTTCAAATATACCGAGCAGAAATTCAATGTGGGGATGTTGAATACAAACGATTACAATGATGCCAAAAACAAGCTGATCAAAGCGCAAAGCGATCTTTTGCAATCCAAGTACGAATACGTTTTTAAAACCAAGGTGCTGGATTTTTACCAGGGGAAACCTCTTCGGTTTTAATTTTTTGGAGATCGCAACGTTTTTTGATTTTACAGTTCGGACGATATGAGAACCAAATCGTTTAGCAGAATCAGATCCGTTTTTATCATATAAATCACGAAAATCTGCCTTCCCATTTTTTTATCCGGCAATCGATTAAGCAGGGTTAAATAGTTGAGATGACACGTACAAAAATTTAAATCACATGAAAAAAATTATCTGGATCATAATCGCAGGCATTGTACTAATCGTGATGGTGCTGATGCTGAAGAACTGTTCCGGCAGTAAAGCAGCCAATGTAAGCACGGAAAAAGCGTCGAAGCGGAATGTCATAGAAACGGTTTCAGCCAATGGAAAAATCCAGCCTGAAGTGGAGGTGAAGATCAGCTCTGATGTTTCAGGCGAGATCGTAGAATTATTTGTGAAGGAAGGCGATCAGGTAAAAAAAGGCGACCTGCTGTGTAAGATCAATCCTCTGATCTATGAATCCAACTCAAGCAGAATGATCGCCACACTGAATGGAGCAAAGGCGAATTTATCAAATTCCAAAGCCCGGCTGGAACAGATCAAAGCAGCGTTTGTAAATTCCGAAGCCTCCTTTCAAAGAAATAAAAAGCTATTTGAGCAGGGAGCCATTTCACAAGCTGATTTCGATGCTGGAAAAGCGCAATACGAAGGCGCAAAAGCGGATGTAAAAGCTGCGGAAGAAACAGTGAATGCATCGGATTACAATGTAAAAAGTACAGAAGCCTCACTCAAAGAAGCAAATGACAATCTGGCCAAAACGAATATCTATTCTCCGGTAAACGGAACGGTTTCTAAGCTTAATAAAGAAAAAGGTGAACGCGTTGTCGGAACCGCACAAATGGAAGGAACGGAGATTCTTCGACTTGCAAACCTGAATGAAATGGAAGTAAGTGTGGATGTCAACGAAAATGACATTGTTCGTGTTCACAACGGCGATACCACACTCATAGAAGTGGATGCATACATCGACCGCAAGTTCAAAGGCATTGTAACAGAGATCGCGAATTCCGCAAATACCACCGGAGTTACTGCAGAACAAGTAACCAACTTCACGGTGAAGATCCGCATCCTTCAGGAATCCTACATGGATCTTTTGAAAGACAATAAATCAACAGCTCCTTTCCGCCCGGGCATGAGTGCTACCGTAGATATCCAGACCAAAAAAGCTGCGAGTGTGATCACGGTTCCTATTCAGTCGGTAACCACCCGAAGCGACAGTACTGAATTCAATAAAAAGAACGGCAAAAAAGATCAGGAAGAGGAAAGCGAGGAAGAGATTGTGGTGAACGATGAAAAAAACAAAGGCAACCAGGAAGATGCAAAGGAGGATATAAAAGTAGAAGAATGTGTGTTTGTTTTAAGTGAAGGAAAAGCGAAACTCGTGAAAGTGAAAACAGGCATTCAGGACAATAGCTACATGGAGATCATCTCCGGAATAAAAGAAGGAGATGAAATTATCTCCGGCCCATACAGCGCAGTGGCCAAGACATTGAAAGATGGAGTGGAAGTGAACAAGGTGGATAAATCAGAGTTGTTCGCAGCTCCGAAAAAATAAATGTGTTGAGTACAAAACAATTTTATGCTGAAAGAATAGTTGCGCTCTTCCTGATCCTGTGGGGAGGGTTTCGATTCTTAACTCTACTGCTCCATACCATTCAACAGTTTTTGTTTTTAGATGAATCCCCGCTTATTCCTGCTTATAAGTTTTTCACTTATCTATTATCAGCTTTACCGTTTTTTTTAATTCAACTCTTTACAGTGTTTGCCGGTTTATTATTATTCATTCCGCGCAGATCGGGTTGGTCTTTTTCTTTAGCAGCATGCTGCATTCACATCGGGTTGGTGAGTATGGGGTTTTTTCAGGCCTTTTCTATGGGAAGCGCACAACCGGACTATATGATCAGAGGAATGCTTTTAATGGTCGCATTTTGTTCCGGGCTTTTTATTTTATTAAAGTATGGAAGAAAACGCGTACAGCCTTTAGCAAAAGACTGGATGCTGATCAGCCTCATTTCTACTATCGGATTATTAACGATTTTTTTAACGAACGCATAAAATGCCACTCATTCTAAATATAGAAACCGCCACCACCGTTTGTAGCGTCGCCCTTGGACTTGATGGAAAACTCCTTGCTTCAAAGGAACTCAATGGTGAATATACTCACGCAGAAAATCTCACCGTATTCATTGAAGAAGTGATGAAGCAGGCAGGAAAAAATCTTTCGGAGCTGGATGCTATTTCTGTGAGTAAAGGCCCCGGATCGTACACGGGTCTGCGCATTGGTGTCAGCTCAGCAAAAGGATTCTGCTATTCTCTGAACAAACCACTGATTGGGATCAATACATTGCAGCACATGGCATTGTCGGTTTCCAATTCTCCAACATCTAATATCCAACATCCAATATCTGTTTGGTGTCCCATGATCGATGCGAGACGCATGGAAGTATATTGTGCATTGTTCGATAAGGAGAACAAATTCCTCCTGCCGACTTCCGCATTAATTATTGATGAAAAATCTTTTGGAGATATTTTGTCGGAGGAAGGAAAACAGCTGGTGTTTTTTGGGGATGGTGCAGAAAAATGCAAAAACACATTATCACATTATTCAAATGCAGTGTTTCTTCCGGACATTGTCCCTTCCGCTATAAATATGATCCCGCTGTCGGAGCAGGCTTTCCTCGCTGCTAAATTCGAGGACATTGCTTATTTTGAGCCTTTTTACCTCAAGGATTTTGTTGCAGGGAAGAAGAAAAAGAGTGAGTAAGTTTAAATTCTGAATCAATAAAACGTATACAAATACTTCACGATCCCGATGCTTGCATTCTTGTGATCGCGGTTGATGTGAGAAGTGATCAGCGTATTGGTAGGCTCATATAAAAAGCTGATCTCATTGGTCAGTACTTCTTTGTTAAATTTCTGCTCTGTCAGGAGCACGCCTTTATCATCATAAGCAAAAACAGATCGTAGTTTTTTCTCTCCGCTTTCATTGCTTCGGATCGTGCGTCCGGTCACCCTGTTTGCATTGCTGTATGTATAACTGGTTTCATGGACCATCCAGCTTACAATGAACTCATAGTTCTCCGAAAGCTTGTTCCCTTTTTCATCGTAATTGATGATCGCTTTTTTATATTCCCTTCCTTCATCATTCAGGCAGCTTTTTTTAACCTGTGTGGGTGTCAGTGAAACATAAGAGAATGTTTCCGTGGAAAGAATTTTCTGAACTCCCATTTTGAATTCGTTTTTGTTCTCACTCACATTCGTTTCTTTGCAATGCATCTCCTTCTTCAACTGATCAAGATCATTGTATTCATAATACCAGGCGTCGTAAAAATCACCGGTGCGGACCCTTTTGGAAATGATCCTTGATTCGTTATCATAAAATACGTTGACAAAGATCGTGTCATTGATGTATTTGGTGACTGTCCGGGTCGTCGCCTGACGAATAACGCGGCCTCTTTTTTTCAAGGCAGGAACATCAATTTCTACTGCCTGAGTTTTATTTAGGATGGTATAATAGTAACGGCTGAGTTTTCCCATTGCATCAAACTCATAGCCTTGAGTGGCCCCTTTGTCGATAATGATGGAGCCATCCGGTTTGTCAACAATATCCAGAACAATGCTTTTCACTTTTTTCTGTTTGATCACCTCGGCATTGAATCGGATCGGCCCTACAGAGATCTCAACAGGTTTGTTGTTCAGCAATTGCGAAAAACAATTCTGTAACATCATAAAAAGTATCGCGAATAAAAATATTTTTTTCAAGCTATGCGAGTAGTTGTCTGAGTGCTTCTTCCGTTGTGCTCACCGGTTGCTGACAGGTTTTTTCGGAGCAGACATAAAAATATGTTTGTCCTTCCACAGTCCTGTTTTTTAGCAATGGCAGCGTACTCAAGGTTGAAGTCCCTGCAAATATCACATTAGGAAGGTAATGTTGGGAGAGCTCTGCTCTTTTTTCATCAACAGATTTACCAACAATTGCCAGTTCTTTAAACGGAGCGGCAAAATGAAGCAAAAGCATGGACCAGTTGCTGTATCCTGCTCCATAAGGAACGATCTCAGGAAGTATATTGTGAAGCATCTTCCTGCTCATTCCGATGTACTCCGGGTTTTCGAGGTGGGTTCCCAAAAGGAAAAGCACCTTTGCCATTGCGGAGTTGGAGGCGGGTATCACATTATCTGATAATTCCATTTTGCGGCTGATAAGTGCTTTGTCTTCATCAGATGTAAAAAAGAACATACCACTGGAAGGATCCATAAAATGTGCGATGCTGTATTTTAACAGCGATTCTGCATTTTCAAGATAGCTTTCCCTGAATGTGACTTCGTACAATGCGATCAGCGCTTCTATGGTAAAACAATAATCCTCGAGGTAGCCATTGATGGTGGATCTGCCGTTTTTGTAATTGTGATTAAGCCCTCCATCAGCGCGGAGTTGTTTACTAAGAAGGAAGGCTGCATTTTTCTCTGCCGCATTCAACCATTCCTTTTCACCAAATGTTCGATAGGCATCTGCATATCCTTGAATCATCAGTGCATTCCAGGAGGTCAGCGTTTTATCATCAAGTCCCGGCCGTACTCGTTTTTCCCTAAAGTCCAGCAATTCTTTTTTGATTCCGCTGATGATGTCCTGAAGTTCATTCAGACTGATGGAATGTTTATCGGCAATGGTTTGATCATCTTCATGACGGAGTAAAATATAATTTCCGTGTTCCCAGAATCCTCTTTCATTGATATTAAAATAGTCGGAAAAAAGTCCGAAGCGATCTTTCAATATCGTTTGTAATTCCTCCTTGGTCCAGACATAAAACTTTCCTTCCTCTCCTTCTGAATCAGCATCCAGCGCAGAAAAGAAAGCACCTTCAGGGGAAGTCAGTTCTCTTTTTATAAATTCCAGCGTGTCGGTTACTACTTGTTTATACAACGGATCTTTTGACTGACGAAAGGCTTCGGAATAGAGTGAGATCAGTTGTGCATTGTCATACATCATTTTTTCGAAATGAGGAACTTTCCATAAATGGTCCACCGAGTAACGGGAGAAACCTCCGCCAATCTGATCATAGATTCCACCATAAGCCATTTTTTTTAGCGTTAGGCTCACATGTTTCATCAAGGGCTCATTTTTAGTGAGATGAGCGTATCGTAATAAGAACTGGTAATTGTTTGGCAAAGGAAACTTGGGTGCCTTGTCCGGACCGCCTTCCACTTGATCCAGGCGCATTTTCCAGTCCTGATAAGAGCTGTCGAGGATGTCCATAGTAAAAGACTCTTCCGCCTCATTCACTTTTATGATCTCCGCCATTTTCACCCCTTCTGTTAATTGCACGGCGTAATCCAGCACTTTGTTACGATCATTGCTGTAGAGATCGGTGAGGTTGAGTAAAATATTGATCCATTGCTGTTTCGGAAAATACGTTCCTCCGTAAACAGGACGGCCATCGGGCAATGCGAAACAGTTCAAGGGCCAGCCTCCGTGACCGGTCATTAATTGTACCGCCAGCATGTAAACCTGATCAATATCGGGACGCTCTTCGCGGTCAACCTTGATACAGATGAAATGATCATTCATGATCTGCGCTACTTTTTTATCTTCAAAGCTTTCATGTTCCATCACGTGGCACCAGTGACAAGCGGAATAGCCTATGCTTACAAGGATGAGCTTGTCTTCCTTTTTCGCTTTTTCCAGCGTTTCCTCATTCCAGGGATACCAGTTCACAGGGTTGTGTGCATGCTGGAGCAGGTAAGGGCTGGTTTCGTTGATAAGGGCGTTTGTATATTCTGGAGAGTGTTTTTTCATATGAGATTTGCTTGAGTACAAAGATACTGCGGTTTTGTTTTTTATTTACGAGTATTGTTAGATTTGTACATGGATCGTGATGAGTTAAAACTTTTTATCGGGATAATTATTTTTGTTATTGCCTCCGCGGTTTTTTACGATCTCTGGAAATTCCTTTATCTCAAGGGATACATGTTTTATCGTAAGGTGAAGATATCAGGAACAGATGTTGATGCCGACCGTTATCTGAAGAATTTCTCCTATTACCAGAAATTGTCGCCCCATGGCAAAGAAGCTTTTGTGTACCGTGTTTTATATTTTATATCTGACAAATATTTTATCGGACGTGAAGACCTGAAGGTAACTGATGAAATGCGTGTACTCATTGCTGCTTCAGCAGTTCAGCTTACATTCGGATTGAAAGAGTACAGCCTTGACAATATAGGCAGCGTAAATATTTTTCCTGGGATCTTTTTTTCTAAGCGCTTTAATACAAAATTCAAAGGACTAACATCTGCCAATGGGGTGCTGTCTGTTTCTTGGGATGATTTTAAAAAAGGATATGATAATCCTGATGATAACTATAATCTTGGATTGCATGAAATGGCTCATTCCCTTAAATTAAGTGTTTTGTATGGGAGCGGCTTCGATAAGCGATTCGGAGGATATATTGATGATTGGGAAAATATAGGCACCTCCATTTTTGAAAATATAAAGCAAACAAAATGTATTTACCTTAGGGATTATGCAGCTTCAAACCGCCATGAGTTCTTTGCAGTGTGTGTAGAATGCTTTTTTGAAACTCCTGTGAAATTCCGGCAGCAGATGCCGGATCTGTTTAATCATCTTTGTATTCTGTTAAACCAGGATCCTGTAAATGTGAATGGGGATTATGAGATCAGCGCAGCTTATCGTGAATCCGTTAACAGGAATGTGAATCTTCGACCCATTCCTGAAAAAATTATAGAGTCGCTTAAGTATTCAAAACTTCACTGGAGCAGAAGGCTTATATACCTCGGTTTGGTAGGTGGTGTTTTTCTTATATTCTTCTTCAAAAGATACACCCTCATCACAGAAACCTCATTGCTTCTTATTTATCTCTTTGCTTCTATTGCAGCCTTATCGCAATGGAATTATTTTAAAAGGAGAAAGATTTTCACACCGCTGGAATTCATTGGATTCTGCTTTGTGGGTCCTGCACCTTGTTTTGTTGCCCTTCTGCTCATGTTAAACTTTTTTATCCCGTTGTCTTCCAAAACGTCAGAAAGATATAAAATTGAAAAAATCTCCACCGATGTATTTGAATACGAAACCAGAAGTCGATGGAGCCAAAGAAGTGAGTCACATACAGATCGAATGAATTACGAGGTTTTTCTGGAGAACATGCAATACGAGGAATACTCCTCTATCCGCACCTTCTATATTGGATTTACCCCTGATATTGATGGCAATTCCTTGGAGCTGGATTTTCAGCGAGGAGTGTTCGGTTTGAAAGCGTTAAAAGATTTCAGGTTCGTAACAATAAATGAATAATTAGATTCCGCTGACTGGAACACTCTGCGTCATGTTCACCGGATAGCTTTTTTTGATCAGGAATTTCCCCACTTTCAGATTTCCTTTCAATCCTACTTTTACACTTTTACTCATTGCAATCCCCATTAATTTAGGAAGTTCCGCCATGTTTAATTTGGAGAAATCAGATTTGATCCTGAATGTGTATGCTTCTTCCGAACGAGCTTTTACCCTAACATTTTTAGTGAGTTGTGCCGGTCCGCAATTGATGCCGTTGAGTGTCACATCCAGATCCGATTTGTAAATGGTGAAAGCAGAACTGTTAGGGTTTTTGATCCTGGCCGTGATCTCCGCTTCTGCTCCCTGCTGACTTAGTTTTACGATCCGTACATTTTCAACACCGCTGAAAGATACTTCCTGGAAGTCGCCGCAGGAAAGGAGTCCAAGACTAAGGAACCCAATGAGGAAAAAAATATGCTTTTTCATAATTTAGTATAAGCCTCAGAGCTGTCAAATATTATTCCTTATAAATAGAAATAGGAGCACTATCCGATCAATTGTTCAGGTAATTTTTAGAAACGCAGATTATTTGCAATTTCATCGCGACCATTATCCTTCAACCATTCAACTTATTTACTCAGCTGAGCGAAATTTTTGAAAAAATAAGGAATGGTCTCAATGCCTTTCAGGTAATTAAAAACTCCGTAATGTTCATTCGGAGAATGGATCGCATCAGAATCCAGTCCAAATCCCATCAGAACAGAGTCAAGTCCGAGTTCCGATTTGAACATCGCTACAATCGGAATGCTACCGCCGCTGCGCACAGGCACTGGTTTTTTTCCGAATGTTGTTTCCATCGCCATGCTTGCCGCTTTGTAAGCCACCGACGTACTTGGTGTAACTACCGGTTCTCCGCCATGATGCGGAGTCACTTTTACCTTTACGGATTTTGGAGCGATGCTTTCAAAATACTTCGTAAAAAGAGCCGTCACTTTATCGCTGTTCTGGTGTGGAACCAATCGCATAGAGATCTTTGCAAAAGCTTTTGAGGCGATGACCGTTTTCGCGCCTTCACCCTGGTATCCACCCCAGATGCCATTTACATCAAGTGTCGGACGGATCGAATTGCGCTCGTTGGTGGTATAGCCATCCTCGCCGTGAATATCAGAAAGGTCCAATGCTTTTTTATAATTATCGAGGTTGAAAGGTGCCTTCGCCATTTCAGCGCGTTCTTCAGCACTCAGGATTTCAACATCATCATAAAAACCCGGGATGGTGATGTGATTTTTATCATCCTTCATCTTCGCGATCATTTCACAAAGGATGTTGATCGGATTGGCAACGGCGCCTCCGTATAAACCAGAGTGAAGATCACGGTTCGGCCCTGTTACTTCCACCTCCAGATAACTCAAGCCTCTTAAACCTACGGTGATGGACGGAATGTCATTGGCAATGATCCCTGTATCGGAGATCACGATCACATCAGCTTTCAGTTTTTCTTTGTTCTCCTTTACAAAAATTCCCAGATTGGTAGAACCCACTTCTTCCTCACCTTCAATCATGAATTTTACATTGCAGGGTAGTGTATTGGTTTGCATCATCAGCTCGAATGCTTTTACATGCATATACATTTGTCCTTTATCGTCACAAGCTCCGCGTGCATAGATCTTTCCATCCTTGATCACCGGTTCAAAAGGGCCCGATGTCCATAATTCCAGAGGATCAGCAGGTTGAACATCGTAGTGGCCGTAAACGAGTATGGTAGGTAGTTTTGGGTCGATGATCTTTTCTCCATACACGATCGGGAAACCCGCTGTCTGGCATATTTCAACGTTGTCAGCACCGGCAGCAATCAGATTGGTTTTAATGAGGGTTGCGGTATTGATCACCGCCTCTTTGTATTTTGGATCTGCGCTTACAGATGGGATTCTGAGCAGGTCGAACAGTTCATTCAAGAAACGTTCTTTGTTTTTTTCGATGTAGGATGTAATTTCAGTACTCATTTTTTCGGGTGTTTTTATTTTACAGATCACAAATTTGCAATTAAAAACGATATTCCGGAGTTTTTTTATTTTGACTTATCGTCCCGGAAAAATCAGGGAGAAGATCTTTAGTTTTGTTTTTTCCTTTGTTGAGATGCAGCTTGATTTAGCCTGAATTTCTTAAAATTCCCGATTTTTGATCTTTTTTTGCACCGTTTGGCTCTTTAAAAACTGAAATACCCTTATTGTGGACACCTTCTTTTTTTGAATTTTCTGGCTGATAAACGCAACGTTTCGATCGTTCAAAGCATCCTATCAGAAGTACGAATCCAAAGAATTTGTAAAAAAGCAGTTTTAAACGTGTTATTCTGCATTTCATTAAATATATTTGCCTGAGACTGAGCCTAAACCAATAAAATTAATCGTTTACAATGATGAGAATAAATACCCTGAACAAGATCCTTTTTGCTTTCGTAGTTATGTGTTCATCAGCTGTTAAAGCACAGTTGACTGTAGATGCCACTCCAACCCCTGCCTTTCTTGTAAACAATGTTCTTTTGGGAACAGGTGTAACTGCCAGCGGTGTCACTTATACTGGACCGGCAAATGGAAGAGGATCTTTCGGTGGAGTTTCAAATATCGGCTTTGCATCAGGAATGATCCTGGCCACAGGCGATATCAGTGCTGCCGTCGGGCCAAACAGTTCCGGAAGTTTTACCGTTGGTGGTACAGGCCTAGTTTCCACAGATCCTCAACTTTCAGCAATTGCTTCCAGCACTTTATATGATGCCGCCATTCTCGAATTTGATTTCATCCCCATGTCGGATACACTGAAATTCCGTTATGTTTTTGGGTCTGAAGAGTATCCTGAATATGTCTGCTCCAACTTTAATGATGTGTTTGGTTTCTTTATCTCCGGTCCGAACCCGGCAGGAGGCAGCTATACAAGTCAGAACATTGCTACCATTCCAGGCACCTCGCTAGCTGTTGCAATCAACACGGTGAATCCGGGTGTTGCTGGCTCTTCTGGAATCCCGGGAGGTTGTACCAGCCTGGCTTATTCTTCCTTGTACTTTAATAATTCTACTCCTCCGGGAGCTACCGTTCAATATGATGGATTTACAGTTCCATTAACTGCTGTGGCGCCAGTGATCTGCGGACAAACCTATCATATCAAAATCGCCATCGCTGACGTTGGTGACGGATCATTCGACTCCGGTGTATTCCTTGAAGCGGGAAGTTTTTCCAGCCAGGGTTTTCAGATTATTCCTGAGATCAGTTACGGTGGGCCGAATGACTCTGTATTGTATGAGGGTTGCGGTGAAGCATGTGTTTATTTCGTCCGCTCAGATACTTCTGGAACCGATACAATCAATGTAACGTATGGTGGAACCGCCATAAACGGAGTGGATTACAATACCGGCGTACCGGGATCTATGATGCCGACTCAATTGATCTTCGCACCGGGTGTAGACTCCATTCAATATTGTATCAATGCTGTGGATGATGGGATTCCGGAAGGGTTTGACATTGTGCTTTTGTACATCATTCAGGATAATGGTTGTATCAACGATACCACAAGCGCCGTTATTTACCTGAATGAATTTTCACAGATCTCACTCGCTACTACCGGTGATACTTCGATTTGTGGAACAGGAAGCGCAGTGATCAATGCCATTGTCTCCGGCGGTGTCGAACCTTACACCTATACCTGGAGCGGAGGCGCCTCATCCGTCGCCTCACCAACTGTTTCTCCCGGAAGCACCACCAATTATTATGTCACCGTAAGTGATGCATGTGGAGGGGTCATTGATCCCACCCCTGCTGTTACCGACAGTGTGCTGATCACGGTAAATCCTGCGCCTGTCATGACCATCAACATGGTAATCCCCGGACCGAATGATTCAACCGTTTTTGAAGGATGTTCCCAAGCTTGTTTCTATTTTATAAGAACATCTCCGCTTACTGTTGCCGATACCTTCAACATATCAATTGGAGGAACCGCAACAAATGGTACGGATTACAACATCGGAACAACAGGAACTCCATTGCCAAATCAGATCATTTTCCCTGTGGGTGTGGATTCAGTTCAATATTGTATAAACGCTCCTGCAGATGCTACCGAAGGAACAGAAACCCTCCTTCTGAATGTGATAATAGCAGCGATCTGTCCTCAGCCTGCGAGTTCAGCAAACCTGTATATTCAGGATGTTGCGCCCATCACGCTTGTCACATCGGGTGATACAACCCTGTGTAACCTGGGCGGAACAGTTCCATTAAATACGACTGTTACCGGAGGGTCCGGAGCTTACACCTATAGCTGGACAAGTTCAGTTCCTCCTGTAGCCGACCCAACTGTTACGGTAACCACCACCACCACCTATTATGTAACAGTGAATGACGGATGTAATTTTGTGCCGGATGGAACTCCGCCTGTTACGGATAGCATCACTGTGATCGTTCAGACCTTTGCCCCGCTTACAGTTTCCGGGTTTGATGCTCTTGTTTGTCCGGGTGACGTAGTTGACTTGAATGTAACTGTTGCCGGTGGTGGAACTCCTTACATTTATTCATGGCAGAATGTGTTCGGAGCCGATTCACTGAACGCCTACAATATTCAGGATCCTTCCTTGCTGGCCAATTCAGGAGGTGTATACCTGATTACTGTTACGGATATCTGTAACAATACCACAAGTACGCAGATCGATGTTGAAGTAGAAGAAGATTGTATCCTCAACATTCCGAATATCATTACGCCGAATGGAAGCGGTCCTGCTCTCAATGAAATGTTCTACATCGAGAACCTGGAAAGATTCCCGACAAGTGAATTGCAGATCTTTAACCGTTGGGGTAAAAAGATATTCGAATCACAGGCGTATGCCAACAACTGGACAAGCAGCAAATACGAAGACGGTACCTACTTCTATATTTTAACTGTTCCTGCTTCCGGAGTTGTGCTTCCTAAAATTAAGAATAATCCAAGTGTTCGGATCAATGAGTCAGTAAACTACGTAGTTTTTTCAGGTTACTTTCAGATAGCGCGATAGTATGGTCATCAACAGAGTAGAGAATGAAGTGCAGATTTTTTTTCATCCTGTTTTTATTCACCCTGATTTCATTCAAGGGTCTCGCCACTCATATTGTGGGTGGCGAGATCTATTATGATCGCCTTGGCGGAAATAATTACCGTATCACTTTAAAAATCTACCGTGATTGTTCTCCCGGTACTGCGGGTTTTGATTCCCCTGCAACCATTTTCGTTTTTAATTCTTCAGGAACTTTTGTCGACAGTGTAGAGATCCCTTTTCCGGGCTCGGTGATTTTACCCGTTACTATCAACAATCCCTGTTTCACGGCACCTACTAATATTTGTGTGGAAGAGGCCGTGTATCAAACTGTGATGAATCTTCCTCCGATTCCCGGAGGCTATGATCTGACATACCAGCGTTGCTGCAGAAATGGTACGATCCTGAACCTGATCCTGCCCGGTGATGTTGGATCAACCTACACAGCTCACATCCCTGATAATTCCGTTGCCCCGGGAAACAGCAGCCCGCGTTATACTTTGTTTCCTCCGATTTTTTTATGTGAAGATGTCCCATTGCAGTTTGATCATTCAGCAACAGATCCCGATGGAGATTCTCTTTATTATGAAATTTGTGCTCCTTTTGCCGGACTGGATCCTCTTTGTCCCTCACTTGGAGTAGCTGCTGCAGCCGGTTGTCCGGTTATCCCACTGCCTCCGCCTTATTCTTTCGTTCCCTGGAGTGGTTCTTACAACGCGGCATTTCCGATGAGCGCCTTTCCCGCAATCTCTATCAATCCTGTTACAGGTTTAATGACAGGCAAGCCGAACATGATCGGACAATGGGTGGTGGGAGTTTGTGTAAGTGAATACAGAAGCGGAGTTCTCATTGATGTGAACAAAAGAGATTTCCAATTCAATGTTGTGAATTGTCCGGGCTTACCTGTTGCCTCAATCCCTGATCAGAGTATTTTCTGTTTTGGAATGGATGCGAATTTTACAGAATCCAGCCTGAATGCATTTAGTTATCACTGGGATTTTGGTGTTTCCGGAACTTTAGCCGATACATCCAACAGTGCAACTCCAAGTTATGTCTTTCCTGATTCCGGAAGTTATCTTGTTACGCTGATCATTAATCCCGGATCTCCCTGCGCTGATACAAATTCATCAACGTATTACATCTATCCTTTGTTGCAACCTGATTTCATTGTACCTCCGGGCGAATGTGATTATTCTAACAGCTTTGAACTTGCAGCTGGCGGGGATTATATGGGGAATGGAACGTTCTCCTGGAATTTCGGAAGCGCGGCGAATCCTGTTTCTTCTTCTCTTCAAAATCCAGGAGGAATTGTTTTTGATTCTGCAGGAACTTATCCGGTTTCACTCACCATTTCGGAAAATGGCTGTTCGGAAACCGTCATTCATGATTTGATTGTCCATCCGCAACCACTTGCGTATTATGGTCTGGCATCCTCAGTAGCCTGCGATCTTCAACCGGTTCATTTTATTGATAGTTCACAGGGCGCGAAACCTTTTACCTATCAATGGACCTTCGGCGATGGAGCAACTGTTTCAGGGCCTGATCCTTATCACACCTTTCCTTCAGTAGGAACATTTCCGACTAATATGATCCTGACAAGCGCGCTGGGATGTTGTGATACGTTTTCACTTCCGGCTCCATTGACTGTTTATCCTTCACCTGTAGCAGGTTTCACAGTATCGCCGATGGATACTTCCATTTTTTATCCGGAAGTAACTGTTCGTGATCTCAGCATCGGTGCCATCGATTGTACCATTTATTGGGGCGATGGGAGCATGAGTACAAATTGTGATTCTGTTCATTCCTATTCTCGTCCGGGCACTTATACTATTATGCAGGTAGTCCTGAATGCATCGGGATGTTACGATACTGCTTATCAGGAAGTGTTGATCCGTCCTGAGTATTTATTTTTTATTCCCAATGCATTTACTCCGAATGGAAGCGGAATGAACGATGTGTTCAAACCTGTTTTACTCGGAGTTCATAATTATCACTTCATGATTTTCAACCGATGGGGTGAAAAGATTTTTGAAACAAAGGATACGGAAGAAGGTTGGAATGGTGTATACAAAGGAAGTCTCTCAACCAATGATGTATTTGTATACCGAATCTTTTTTCGCGATGATGTCCAGAACCTCGATCATGAATTCATCGGACATGTAACGGTTGTCAGGTAATCTCAAAAGGCTGTAAACGCAAAACGCTTACTGCATGGATGGACATTTCTTATTGCTGTAAGTGCAAAAAACACAGC
>JALYRR010000237.1 GCA_030855265.1 Bacteroidota bacterium
GTGTCGAATCCCTGCAAAGCGTTCAGGTAACTTTCGTAGCGGATCCCGGCTGTGAATTTTCCACGGGTATAGATGATGTTCATGAAACCGTTGAGAAGCATTTTCTCAGGAACTTCAGGAGCACCAATAAGTGTGTCAGGAACGTAATACTGGGCATCTGCCTGGAAGTTCCCATGGATCTCGCCCAGATTGACGTTACTAAGATTGTTAAGGTTGACTTGTGCAACAGAAATGCTGCTGTATATAAACGCCGAAAGAAAAAAGGCGGTACGGATCAGTTTAAAGTTTGTTCTCACAGGAAGTTTTAGTTCTGTTTTATTCGGATACTTTTTCTCCTTTGGCTACTTTCTTGATCACCTCGTAAAGGTGTTCTTCATCGCCTTCCATATAGGAGTTATGCTGCCATACAATTGCACCTTTTCCATCGATAACAAATGTATGCGGAATATTATTAACGTTCATTGCACGTTTAAAATCCTGGTTCTCGTCAAGGTAAACTTCATATTCCCAGGCTTTGCTCTTTACATCGGTCACTACTTTGGAGGTAGCTCGTGCATCGTCAATTGAAATTGCTATCACTTTCACTCCTGTTTCTTTTTGCCATTCTGCATAATTTTCTGCGATGGCATCCAGTTCTTTTTTGCAGGGCTTGCACCAGGTTGCCCAGAAGCTGATAACGATGGGTTTGCCATCATTGGAAAGCGTGGAGCTGTTGATGATCTTGCCATCAAGAGTTTTGATATCGGCAGCTGCAATGCCGGATTGTGAAAATGAAATGCCTGTGATTGCAATGCAGATGATCAGGGTGAGGATAATTTTTTTCATAAAAAAGGAGTTTTGAATATCAGTAAAAAAATAAATCAGCAGTGCAAGTCAAATAAGAGACCAAAACTGCTGATTTATTTTTAAAGGATCAATAATTATTTACTGATAGATACTTTTTTAGTGATGGTGTGGTTTCCAACAGTGATGTTAAGGAAATACAAGCCATTGTTAAGAGAAGTAGCATCAAGTGAATACACCTGAGATCCCGGAGCAAGAGTTCCAAGGTTTTCAGATACAACCAATTGTCCGATTGCATTTACAACTGCAATAGAAACTTCATTTGACTGAGCAAGTTCGAAGTTTACAGTAGCATTGTTTGTAACAGGATTAGGGTATACATTCACGTTGTTAACCATTTCGTTTTCTTCAACACCTACAACTACAGTTTTGAATGCTTCACCATCCTCAGTACCTGTAAAGCTGTTAATGATGAATACGCTTGCACTTGCAGCAGTGATCTCTGCAGATCCGTTACCATAAGCACCAGTGAAACCATCACCATAAGAGTCATACAATTCGAATCCATAGCAACCTGCTGGCAAAGTAACATTCACAGGAGTCTGTGGATATGCACCTGCTGAAGATGCATTAGAATAAGGACCACCAGAACTAACAACAGTTCCTGCAGAGTTTCTTAATTTCCAAGTAGTCTCAGATCCGTAACGGTCAGTACTGATCTTAACAGTTACAGCAGTTGAATTTGCCTGTAATGTTGAGTAGTTGATGGTTTTGGTGATTGTGTTGTTTGAAGGATTTCCGTCAGAAGAAGTAATGCTGAACGTTAAATTAGTTGTTGCAGAAATAGTCGTTGAACCGATTGTAACATCAGCAACTTCATATGTA
Organism: Bacteroidota bacterium; assembly: GCA_030855265.1. GTDB lineage: Bacteria > Bacteroidota > Bacteroidia > 2-12-FULL-35-15 > 2-12-FULL-35-15 > 2-12-FULL-35-15. The sequence goes on from JALYRR010000237.1 coordinate 1,669, forward strand.
GCAAGACTTCCTGTCCAGTTTACAGTTCCTACAGGCGTAGCGCCATCCATTGCAGTGATCGTTGCAGAAGTCAATGCTCCTGTTCCGTTGTTCTGCATCTGAACGATCATGTTCACATTTCCACAAGTTAACTCAGTTCCTTTGTATGTAAGTAATGCAGGATCAAGAGCAACACTTGCAGGTGCAGGGCAGCTTGATTTTGCAGCATATAATGCAGTTGCAGATTGCTGACCTACTTCAGTAATGATACGGTTAGGGCAGATCATGTAAATAGTCGGAAAGTATCCGATGTTGTAAGCATTATTGAAGTTGGTAACAGCAGCTCCTGTTTCATCAACGATCGGGTGAGAAACTCCGGTTACCCAGTCACCTTGTGTAGAAGTACCTGTTCCGTTAAGATCGGCAGAGTTAGTTGTGTTGTCGCCTTCAACAAAAAGAACGATAACATCATTTGTTGTTCCGGCAATTACGTTAGTTCCTCCGATAGGACCGTGATTCACCCAAAGATCTTCAAGTGCATTGGTTCCGTGGAATCCCCAGCATGGTCCGCACCATGTTGCTGATACATCAATATAGACAGTTTTACCTGCATTCAGGTAAGTGTAAAGATTATGGCTGGTGCCATTAATGTCTGTAACAGTAAAGTCAGGAGCGATGCTTCCATCAGCCAACTGAGCTTTTCCTTCTACAGTCGCAAAAGTTAGAGCCACCGCAGCGGTTAGTTGTAAAATTTTTTTCATTTGTATTGGGTTTAAGTGGAACAATTTAATAAATGACAGATTACGAATTTAGCTCTTTACTTGTATAAATGCAAATTAAATAAAGAACCTTTTGTTTTCTGTTTGTCAAACTTAGTCCGCCAGATGGTCCATTTCAAATTCAATTAATTTGATTATTAGTCTTTGACTGGGATTAAATGAAGCTTTGTCATAATATTTAGTATATTTGAAAGCACCTTACGATTAGTATTCGATGATATATTTTTGATTGTCGGCTGAGTATGTTTAACTTCTATTTTTGTCCCTGATCGCAAAAAAATTCCATTGAAAACATCAGATAATCTTTTCCGACTAATTAAATCTCTCAATAAATCTGAGAAAGGCTACTTTAAAAAGTACGCTAATTTTCATGTGCGTAAGGAAGAGAATAATTATACGCGGATCTTTGATGCGATTGATGCTCAGACTGAATACAATGAGCCGAAACTCCTTCAGAAATTCCGGAAAGAACGATTCATTAACCAATTCGCTGTCGCAAAAAACTATCTCTATGATATGATCCTGGAAAGCCTGGAAGCCTATCATAAAAATTCCACTACCGAAATAAGAAGTTTATTGAACCGTATCGAAATCCTTGTAGATAAAGGGCTTCACACTCAGGCAAAAAAGCTCCTCCGGAAAGCCAAAGAGATGGCCATCACCTTCGAAAAGCTGACTTATATTCCGGAGATCAACCTCATGGAACAAAGTATTTACCGCATGCAGTATAATGTGGGCGATATCCGCGATAATTCGGAGAACCTGATTGAAGAAATCGAGCAGTGTGCCATGCGGATCAAGAACCTTGCGGAATACGAGAGTTTGAAAAACAGACTGTATGTTCAGCGCATTGAAATGGGCGTGTTGAGAAATGAAAAGGAGATCAGGAGCTACGAATGGTTCCTGAAGAATCCCTTATTGAAAAATGATAAGCAGGCTTTGTCTCTCAATGCAAAGATTCTCTATTATGAACTTTATGCGAGCTATTATAATTACACAGAGGATTCTCAGAAGTGTTATGAGTTTTCCAGTAAGCTAATCAAGCTCATTGAGGAGAATCCTCAGGTGATAGAAACGAATGTGAACTTCCCCACGCAATTCCTTTACAGGCACAGTATCCAGTGTTATAACATCGGTAAATATCACGAGGCCCTGGAATACATCTCCCGAATGGAAATTCTAAAGCCCAAAAGTGACGTTCAAAAGCTAAATATCTTATTGAAGGCTTATAACACAAAACTGAATGTGTATTTCAAAATGGGGAACATGAAAAAATGCCTTCAGCTCATCCCCGAAATTGAAATTTTACTGGAGAAGAACAAGGATTCTGATAAGCTCCTGAAAGAGATCATTTACTGGCAGATCGTTTCGCTTCTCATGATTGCGGAAGAATACAAACAGGCGCTGAAATGGCTGGTGCGAGCGAATATTTCAGAAACATACAACATACGTCAGGATCTTGAATGCATCGGAAGGATCATGGAAATTGTGCTTCATTATGAGCTTGGTAAATTTGATATCATGGAATACCGGATCAAATCTACCTACCGTTTTTTGGCGAACAAACAAAAGTTATATCAGCTGGAAAAGATCATTCTTACTTCCATCAGGAAACTCATCAATGTAAACTCAAAACAAGAGTCGATGCGCTTTTTCAGGCAGCTAAAAAAATCCCTGGAGCCGGTTGTCCAAGATCCTTTGGAGGAAAAGTTCCTCATGTACTTTGATATCATGTCATGGCTGGAAAGCAAGGTAGAGAATAAAAAATTTGCCGATGTGGTGAAAGCAAAGCAGAAACCACTGAGCGTATAAAATGGGTTTCGGATCCTAAAATTAGATCCGAATGTTTTGCAAAACTTCGCACAAAGAGGTATATTTGTTTAAAGAAGATAAATCATCCCTTTATAAAATTAAAAATTTCCTATGAAAAAAATCTTTACTACTCTTTGTCTGATCAGCTCCGCTTATTTCGCCGGCGCTCAAACTATTGTATTGCTGGATGAAGCCATGAATGTGGTATCAAACACCATCATTGATATTCCAATGACTGTCAGCTCAAATCACAACGAGGAAATTTTGAGTTACAATCCTACTGCAAGTGATGAAACACAAAAGGTGTTGCGCACAATTTATACTGTGGATCCTGCAGATCAAACTCAGTTTTGCTGGGGAGGACTTTGCTACGGATTCTCTACCAACCTTTCCAGTTTGTCTGCAACCATCCCAACCATGGATACTATTAGCTTCAACCAGTCTCCGGGAATGGGTTTTCACGCCATCTTCAATTCCTCTGCAGTAACGGGAACCCGCGTTGTGCATTACAAATTCTATGATACCACTAATCCGAATGATACTGTGGGTGTAACGCTTCGTTATAACATTGTTGCCGGAATCAATGACGAGAGCAAGGCAAACGGAAGCATTTCAAACGCATTTCCGAATCCTTCCTCAACTACCATTGCCATTAAATACGACCTGAATGAATTCGCTACCGAAGGCAAAATTGTTTTCCATGATATGCTTGGAAAAGCGGTGAAAGAAATTGTGTTGAATGATAAGCAGGGAACTGCAAAAGTGAATGTATCGGAAATGAATGCCGGTATTTACTTTTATACTTTTATGGTAAACGACAAAGTCCTGAGTACAAAAAAGCTGGTGATCAGCAAATAAGATCTTAATGAAGAAGTTCCTGAGCCAGTATGGGTAATCCTATGCTGGCTTTTTCTTTTATCACTCTCAGGTTGCTGATTCCTGTGATTTTTATTTCTCCCGGATCGATGAGGTATTTCGGGATGCCTGAAGGAGTGTAATCAATGATGCCTGCTGCCGGATAGACCGCAAGTGAGGTTCCGATGACCATAAAAAGTTCGGCTTTTTCAGCCATTACATAAGCAATGTCCATCATAGGAACCATCTCTCCAAACCACACAATATGCGGTCGAAGCTGAGAACCCTTTTCACATTTTTCACCGAGTTTTATCTCGGTCCCGGATATCGCATAAACCAGCGAAGGATCCAGTGAACTTCTGCTTTTATTGATCTCGCCATGTAGGTGAAGCACTTTTGTTG
>JALYRR010000054.1 GCA_030855265.1 Bacteroidota bacterium
ATATAATATTTATTTCATTTTTATTCTTTCATGTTGTTTTAACCGCAGAGAACGCAAAGCATGCGCAGAGTTCGCGGTTTGATATATTATTTATTTAATTTTTATTCTTTCATGTTGTTTTAACCGTAGAGAACGCAAAGTAGGCGCAGAGTTCGCGGTGGTTTTATAAATTATTTACTACTCTTTTTATTCCGTTAGTAACTTTGGAGACATTAAAATTCATCAACAAACCTAATCTGCAATTCGATAGTTTCAGATAAGTCAGAATTTGCGCCATGTGAACATCATTAATTGATTCAACCGCCTTTATTTCTATAATTACTTTGTTTTCAACCAATAAATCGATTCGGTAACCAATTTCCATTTTAATTTCCTGGTAAATAAGTGGTAATGCTTTTTGACGCTCCACATTCAATCCAGACTTTCTTAATTCATATACCAGGCACTCTTCATAAGAAGACTCCAATAAACCCGGGCCTAAGGTTTTGTGAACATTAATTGCACACCCTATTGCTTTTGTAGCTATTTCATTTTCTTCCATACATCTGCGCCCCGGCGTCTTCCTAGCGTTCTATTCAGTTTACTTTTAAAGTCAACTTCGTCCATTCATCCGCGCCCTCTGCGCCTACTTTGCGTTCTCTGCGGTTACTTTTCAAATCATTTTTCTTCCATACATCCGCGCCCTCTGCGCCTACTTTGCGTTCTCTGCGGTTACTTTTTTACAATTCTAAATAAGCCCCCAATCCATGCAATCCCCCTTCTCTTCCGAAACCACTTTCTTTATAGCCTCCGAAAGGTGAGGTAGGATCAAATTTATTGTAGGTATTTGCCCAGATCACTCCTGCACGTAGTTTCGACGTGAGGTTAAATATCTTGGATCCCTTATCTGTCCAGACACCTGCTGATAATCCGTAAGGAATATTATTGGCTTTCTCGATCACTTCCTCAATCGTTCTGAAGGTTTGAACAGCCAGCACAGGTCCGAAAATTTCTTCCTGAACAATACGATGCGATTGAGATGAATTCAGAAAGAGGGTAGGACGCACAAAAAATCCTTTGCTTGGAATCTTACAGTTGGACTGATAAAAATCCGCACCTTCATTTTTCCCTATTTTAATGTATTCATTGATCTTTCCCAACTGCTCTTTTGAATTGATCGCACCAATGTCAGTATTCTTATCCATCGGGTCGCCAACGATCAGCGTTTCCATGCGGTCCTTCAGTTTCCTGATGACAATATCTGCTACGCTTTCCTGCACGAATAAACGGGATCCGGCGCAGCACACATGCCCCTGATTAAAGAAGATTCCGTTAATGATGCCTTCTACCGCCTGATCAAGGGGAGCGTCCTCAAAAATTATATTTGCAGCTTTTCCGCCCAGTTCGAGGGTCAATCGTTTATCCGTACCGGCGATGGACCGTTGAATGTGTTTACCTACATCCGTTGAGCCGGTAAAAGCGATCTTATTGATATCGGGATGATTCACGATCGCAGCACCTGTTTTTCCTGCTCCGGTAATGATATTCACTACTCCATCCGGCAAGCCGCTATCACGGATCAATTCTGCCAGTTTCAGTGCCGACAATGGCGTTGTTTCTGCCGGCTTTAAAACAACGGTATTTCCTGCGGCGAGTGCAGGTGCAATTTTCCAGGCAGCCATTAGTAAGGGAAAATTCCAAGGAATGATCTGACCTGCAACTCCTAGTGGCTTTGGATTTCTGTTAGGAAAAGCATATTCGAGTTTATCTGCCCAACCGGCATTATAGAAAAAATGATTTGCCGCCAGCGGAACATCAATATCACGGCTTTCGCGAATCGACTTTCCGCCATCCATGGTTTCGATCACCGCAAATTCCCTTGCACGTTCCTGCATCAGTCGCGCGATCCTGTAAATGTATTTGCCTCTCTCTTTCCCGGAAATTTTACTCCATTTTGTAAATGCTTTTCTTGCTGCCTTCACAGCTTTGTCAACATCTTTCTCATCGGCGTCAGCAACTTCCGCAAGTTTTTGCTCGGTAGCCGGGTTGATTGTGCTGAAATATTTTTTGCTGTTTGGCTTTACAAATTTCCCATCGATAAACAGGTCATATTGCTTTTGCAATGAAATGTGTTTAGAATCTTCAGGTGCCGGAGCATAGGCCCAGTCGGTCTGAAAATCCAATTTTACTTCTTTTATTTTGCTCATGCGCTTATATCTGTTGAGAATTCGAATCTGCTTTCTGATGTACTTTAATCTTTTGAAAAATAATCGGAGCTCTGATAAACACCGGTTGCATCCTTGGCGATCTGCATGAGAACATCGTTCGCGAGGCTACTTGCACCGAAACGAAACCATTCATTGTTCAGCCATGCTCCGCCCAGCGTTTCTCGCACCATAACAAGGTATTGCAAGGCAAGCTTGGAAGTAGAAATACCTCCGGCTGGTTTCATTCCTACCATTCTTCCGGTAAGGTAATAGTAATCCCTGATCGCCTCAAGCATCACGAGTGTGACTGGTAATGTTGCGGCAGGAGAAATTTTTCCTGTGGATGTCTTTATAAAATCTGCACCTGCATGCATGGCGATATCACTTGCTCTTCGCACATTGTCGAGTGTAGAAAGCTCACCCGTTTCAAAAATTACCTTCAGCCTTGCTTTTCCGCATGCTTCTTTAATGGCTGCGATCTCATCAAATACGAATGAATAATTTCCGTTCAAAAATTGCCCTCGAGAAATCACCATATCAATTTCATCAGCACCATTTTCTACTGCAAACTTTGTATCGGATATTTTAATCTCAGGGGTTGATTGACCGCTTGGAAAGGCTGTAGAAACCGAAGCTACATTTACGCCCGATCCGGCTAAGGCTTCTTTCGCGGTTTTAACCATGGATGGATAAACACAAACAGCAGCGACTGTTGGTAATCCGGGAATCACATCATGAAGATGAGCAGCTTTATAACACATCTGCTTCACTTTGCCTTCCGTATCTTTTCCTTCCAGCGTGGTAAGATCGATCATGCTGAGGATCATTTTCAGCCCCTGCAATTTCGATTCTTTCTTAATGCTTCTTGTGCTAAATCTGGCTACCCGTTCTTCAACGCCTACCTGGTCCACAACCGGTGTGTGCCTGAAATCCAGCATCCCGTTCTTTTTACTCATTTTACTGCTTTTTTTCAATATTAAACAAAGGTATTCAAAATTTCTTTTTGCATTTTAAAAAAAGGGATTACATTTGCAGCAGAATGAAAACAAACGCCTCCACCGGAAAAACCAACATTTACAGCACTCACATGTGTTGTATGATGTGCTGTATTTAAAACCGGGAAAGACGTTTGAACATATATTCATATGAGCAATGGCCTTTCTTAACAGAAGGGCTTTTTTCATTTTAACCGGTTATTAAGAACTTTTAAAGAACAGAATTACATCGTATATTTAGATTTCAAAATGAACAACATATTTCCGACAGAAAAGATTCTTCAGCGCGCCGACAAACAACAATTGTTAGGGCAGCAGGGAGTGGCAGTCTGGTTCACGGGCCTCAGCGGATCAGGAAAAACCACAATTGCCGTTGCTCTTGAGAAAGAACTGAACAAACAAGGATTTCTGACCCAGGTACTGGATGGAGACAATATCCGGGCGGGAATCAACAATAACCTTGGATTCAGCGAATCGGAAAGAATGGAAAACATCCGCCGGATTGCTGAAATAACTAAACTTTTTGTGAATTGCGGAGTGATAACCATCTGCTGTTTCGTGAGTCCTACCAGCGAAATCCGGGCGATCGCAAAAAGCATTATCGGCGAGAAAGATTTGGTGGAGGTATTTGTCAATACACCCATCGCCATCTGTGAACAACGGGATGTGAAAGGCTTGTATGCAAAAGCAAGAAAAGGAGAGATCCTCGATTTCACAGGAGTGAATGCGCCTTTTGAGCCACCTGCAAACCCGGACATAGAACTGAAATCATTAACAGTTGAAGAGAGTGTTCAACTGCTGATTTCAAAATTAAAACTGAAGAAAAGATAAAATCGCGACTATCCATTAACGATGAAAGACTATAGACTTACACATTTAAAAGAATTAGAGAGCGAAAGCATATACGTGCTGAGAGAACTTGCTGCGCAGTTTGAAAAGCCTGCCCTGCTTTTTTCAGGGGGAAAGGACAGTATCATCTGTTTTCATCTTGCACGTAAAGCATTTTATCCGGCAAAGGTTCCTTTCCCCCTCGTACACGTAGATACAGGGCATAACTTTGAAGAAACACTTACCTTCCGTGATGAGCTCGCAAAAAAATACGGGGTTCAGCTGATCATTGGTTCTGTACAACAAAGTATTGATGAAGGAAAAGCAACAGAAGAAAAAGGATTCAACGCAAGCCGGAATGTATTGCAAACAGTGACACTCCTGGACACGATCGAAAAATACAAATTCGATGCCTGTATAGGTGGTGCAAGAAGAGATGAAGAAAAAGCACGGGCCAAAGAACGTTTTTTCTCGCACCGCGATGAATTCGGACAATGGGATCCCAAGAACCAGCGCCCTGAACTCTGGAATTTGTTCAACGGAAAAAAGGCTGTTGGCGAGCACTTCCGGGTTTTTCCAATCAGCAACTGGACCGAGATGGATGTATGGCAATACATTTTACAGGAAAAGATCGAGATCCCTTCCATTTACTTCACGCATGAACGGGAATGCTTCACTCGTGACGGAGTGATCTACGCTCATTCACATGTGATACCGCTGAAACCAACAGAAAAAGTTGAAAAGATGCAGGTTCGCTTCCGCACAATCGGTGACATCAGCTGTACAGGAGCCGTGCTTTCAAAAGCAAGTTCGCTGGAAGAGATCGTTGAAGAAGTTGCAGCAACACGTGTTACGGAAAGAGGCAGCAGGATCGACGATAAGCGTTCGGAAGCCGCAATGGAAGACCGCAAAAAAGCGGGATATTTTTAAGCTTCGCCACTGAGTAAGAAACAAGAAGTAAGAAACAAGAAGTAAGAAACAAGAATCAAGCATTGAGAAAAATAGTATGAATAACCCTGAAATATCACATCCGAAAACCGACACGACAGGCTACTTAGAAATGGACCTGCTTCGATTTACCACCGCAGGATCTGTGGATGATGGCAAAAGCACGCTGATCGGAAGATTGCTTTATGATTCGAAATCAATTTTCGAAGATCAGTATGAAGCGATCAAAGCTTCGAGTGAACAGCGCGGAGAAGAATATGTGAACCTGGCTCTTCTTACTGATGGATTACGTGCCGAACGTGAACAGGGAATTACTATCGATGTTGCCTACCGCTATTTTGCCACACCGAAAAGAAAATTCATCATCGCTGATACGCCCGGACATATTCAGTATACAAGAAACATGGTAACCGGTGCCTCCACAGCAAATGCAGCCATTATTCTTATTGATGCACGCAAAGGTGTGATCGAACAGACCATGCGTCATACTTACATCGCTTCTCTTCTTCGGATTCCGCATGTGATTGTATGCGTGAATAAGATGGACCTGGTTGGTTTCAGGCAGGAGGATTTTGAAAGGATCAAAAAAGAATACCAGGAATTCGCTGCGAAGCTGGATCTCAATGATGTGCATTTTCTTCCTATTAGTGCACTTATCGGCGACAATGTGGTGGATGCTTCAAAAAATATGGATTGGTACAAAGGAGAAACATTGATGCATCTTCTTGAAAACATTCACATTGAAAATGATCAGAATCATGATGATGCGCGCTTTCCGGTTCAGTATGTGATCCGCCCGATGAGCAATGAACATCATGATTACAGAGGATATGCCGGACGCATCGCCGGAGGTGTGTTCAAAAAGGGAGACGCAATCACGGTTCTTCCGGGAGGACATACTTCAACCATCCGATCCATTGATACACTGGATGGAGAAATTCCTGAAGCGTTTGCACCAATGAGTGTGACAATTACACTCGACAATGAGATCGATATTTCCCGTGGCGACATGATCGTGAAGACAGAAAATATGCCTGAAACAACGCAGGATGTAGAGGTTATGATCTGCTGGCTGGCAGATAAAAAGATGCTTGCAGGAGGAAAATATGCATTAAAACAAACTTCCCGCGATGTGCGTTGTGTGATCAAAGACATTCAATACAAAGTGAACATCAACACGCTGGAAAAAATGGAAGGTGATAAAGAGATCGGGTTGAATGATATTGCCAGAATCACACTTAAAACTACAGCTCCGCTAGTGCTTGACAAATACAACAAAAACCGTTATACCGGAAGTCTGATTCTGATTGATGAAGCTACGAATGTAACTGTGGGAGCAGGAATGATATTATAAGCAATCGACCGAAAGGAATTTGCGAAAATTATAATTCGGCAGCTTTCAGCATTTCAATATGAGGAATTCCATCTTCCATGTAGGAATCTCCAATCGCTTCGAAACCAAAACCTTCATAAAATTTTTGCAGGTAACATTGCGCTCCGATACGTACGGGAATATTTCCGAATGCCCCGCGGATCACAGAGAGCGATTCAAGCATTAAAGCCTTTCCGGATCCAGAGCCCCTCACAGAAGGAGATGAAACCACCCGACCAATAGATACTTCTTCGTAAGAAATTCCGGGCATCACAATCCTCGAATAAGCAATCAGGTGATCATTCTTTCCATAACCCATCAGATGCAATGAATCAGGGTCTTTCCCATCCGCATCCAGGTAAGGACAATTCTGTTCCACCACAAACACTTCCCCGCGCAATTGCATAATGCGGTACAATTCAATTGATGAAAGCTCTTCAAACTTTTTTACTTCCCAGCGAATTTCCATTTTCTATTTAATTAATCAGTCGGCCTAAAAATAATTGCTTTGCCTTTTTATAAAATAGCAAGCCTAATAAGCATCCAAAACTATTTGCAATAAAATCAAATACATCCGCACTTCGTTCTTCAAAAACCAGATCCTGCATCACTTCAAGCAAACCACCATAAATCACAGAGATCAGGAAGGCATAGGCAAGCGGTGATCGTTGTAAAAACCCGTAATTGGATTGAAGTTCAAATCCTCGGGCCATGAGCAGGAACAACACAAAGAAAATCCCCGCATGAACAAATTTATCAAAACTCAGCAATTCTAAAAAAGAGATATGCGGGATATCGCTTCCGGGCATCCCGCATAAAAAAAGAATGAGCAACGCCCAAAGCATTGCCCATTTTGTATATTTTAAAAACATCTTAATGAAAATTTCTTTCACAGCCTTTCACGAAAATACGAAAGGGAATCGTTACAAGGATGTTATTCTTAATGTCCGATCAGTGATTTGTAATCAGCCGCAGACAAAAGGCTGCTGATCTCAGAAGCATCTTTCATTTCTACTTTGATCATCCAGCCTGCACCGTATGGATCTTTGTTGACTGCTTCAGGATTAGAATCCAAACCTTTGTTCACTTCCGTCACCTTTCCGGTAACCGGCATGAACAGATCAGACACTGTTTTCACAGCCTCTACTGTTCCAAAGATCTCTTCGTGAGCAAGGTCTTCACCTTCAGTGCTGATATCCACATACACAATATCCCCAAGTTCTCCCTGTGCAAATTCAGTGATTCCAATGATGGCTGTATTACCTTCCACACGGATCCACTCATGATCTTTTGTGTACTTTAAATTGTCGGGGAAATTCATAGTTGTTTCGTTTTAATTTTATGTTGCACAAATTTATAGTTAATTCCACAACATCAAAATAATGTTACCGAATTAATTTGAAAGCGTCAATCGGAGACTAATTCCTGCATTGGTATTGGTAGTCGGGAATGAAGTTGATATCACAGGTTTATTGATGATCCTGTCGTAAAAGGCCCTGATATTCACCCTGTCGTTGATAACATAATCCGCTGACACCTTAATGGAAATGATATTCGTTCCTCCCGTTGACTGGCTCACCTCTTCCACGATCCTTCTGATGACGGTTTCGTTTTTACGGAAAGAAAGATCCACCTTCAGGTTCAGGTCACTCTTGATCGGTTTCCCTTTGATCTTCAGATTTCCTCCCAATTTTACATCACGGATGCGGTACCCGGTTCCACCCACAATCTCTCGTCCTGCCACTTCCGTCACGGTTTTACTTGTCAGTCCCAAAGAAAGATTCCTGTCCTTTTTATACTCGAATGTTAGCAGGATGCTGTTCTGCAAAGTCATATCAAGTTTCACGAGCGGACTCCATTGCTCAGAGATGGTTACAGTCTGGATCTGCTTCCCCGCGATAAAATTGGGATTATTCGGAACACTGCTCACTGCCTCAAATGCATCTGCATCTCCAAATGCATCTGCATGATACAAGAGATTCGTATTGTATCCACCAATGCTGTAAGTTGATCTGTAGGCGTTGCTTAATGTAAACGACTTAAAATACTTTTTGATTTTTTCCAGTTTGGAAAGTCCGTCATACGTGATTCTCCAGTTAGGCTTCGGAATCTTCTGTAAAGGGTCCGTGCTGATGCTGTTTGAATTTTTTCCTGAATATCCTGCGAGGAATGCAGGAATTAATACGTCCTGGGAAGTTGAATTATAACCAAGCGCGAAACCATTGACAGTCGTATTAGAATTCTGGTTCTCGGCACCAAGTCGGTTTGAGATATCTGAACGTGCATTCAAGAATGCAGCGAAGTTCGCATCACCATCTTTGAAGGAGGTTCTGTAAGTAAGATAGGACATACTGAAATTCCCTGTTTCAGTGGCATTGTCATAAGCGAATGTATCTGCGGCAGCATTGTAGCGGAACAACTGACTCCTGCTGGTTGCCTGAGTACGTGTTGCCGTTAGCTCGATCTTCAGATCCGGGAAAGGCTCAACGTTTGCACGGATGTTCAGGTTCGTGCTGTACGTTGTGACATACGGTGAATTTAGCGATGCTGTTTTCTCCAGCCAGCCTTTTTGTTCTGCTTCTTCGCGGATGTCGCGCTGACTACCCAATGTAAATCCGATAGTAGGCCCTGCAAAATGTTCATCCAGCCCCATGATCTGCGTTCCTTTTTTATAGCCGGGCAGAATGGTTCCTTTTGTGGTTGAATAAGTAACATTCACATTTTTCACACTCATGATGATCCGTGCAATGTATTCAAGAATTTCAAGATTATCCTCTTTCTTTTTAGTTGTGTCAACAGGTGGTGTGCCCTCTTTGCCTTTGATAGCCGGCATTGTTTTACCAGGTCGGTTAGCTGTTTTTCCTTTCTGGTTGATCTTTTTAAAATACGGGATCTTGTTATAAAGTGTCACCATATTTAACTGTCCACCCCACTGAATACTTTGTGAATTTGTAATTGTATTCCCGAGCGTATCCTTGATGATCAAATTTCCTTCCGCATCTTTTTGTGTATTGAACAATGGTGAATGTGTCCAGTTGTAGGTTGCGGAATACCTTACGTTAGCTGTTGTAAAATCCAGGAATGGAATTTTATTAATCGGTATTGTATAATTCAAATTAGTCTGCTGACTGTATTGTGTTTTCTTGATCCTGTCAAATAACTCCCGCTTGAAAAGTGTATCCCGCGTTTCTTTTGTTACCGCACCATCCGGCTCAAGGATCCGCTCTTCATTGGTCGCCATAAAATCAAGCTTCAATCCTTTTGTTATGTCATACTTCAGGTCATAATTCCGGCTCATGTTGAAACGCTTGTTATACGTAGGGAGAATGAGCAATGCACCACCGGTTGTATTTCTGTTCTTCGCTTCTGTGTATTCACGGTCCACATCGGTTGAGAATCCAAGCTTATTCGGCATCGGATAAAAGTTGATGTCTTTTATCAATGCAAGATATTTAGGCTGGAACAGTTTATTCTTTGCGAAAGGTTTTATGTTTTTCGGAGTGGGGGAATAATTATAGATCAATCCTCCGCGATGCGCCTTGAATGTATTGTATTCAATATTCACATTCCTTTGATAGCGCTCATTGTAGGAATAGGAAGCTGCAAAGTTTTCGACATCATAGATTTTGGCCTTTTTCGCATTCTTTCCTTTATCCTTTTTCACGTTGGTGAAATTGATGCTCCTGCGTTTCGTATAATCCTGTGTTACATGTTTCAGTGAATCACGATCGCTTTTAGGAATAGACTCATCTCTTAATGTAGGCCCCAGCAAGATGTCAGGATCAAGCGGATTGTACTGAGGAGTAATGAATGTTTCGGAATACCCTACGAACATTGGGATTCTCACATTATATTGTTCAGGGACAAATTTTCCCAATTCCAATGAAGAAGAAAGATCGTATTGTTTTAATGTTTCTCTTTTTCTTTCTGCTACTTTATTTTCAATACTTCCGAAGCCGGGTGTATACATGTTTCCCGACAAAGTAAGATTACCGAAATCAGCCAATTTTGCAGTTATACGGGCATTTGCAGCCCATCCGCCTTTTTCATCAAAATCAGTTAAACGAAGTTCATTCACCCAGATCTGACCGCATTTTTTTTGTCCGTCATCGTCATCTCCCGGGCCTACTCTTCCAGGATTTTTTACTCCGATCATGATTGTCCGGATCGCACTCAAATTTGGATTTCCCCTGATTGAAATTCTTCTATCGTCATCAAAAACGGTATATACATTTGATTCAGCTACTCCGGCAACATGGTTGAAGAGATCAATGTTTCGTTTTTGTTTTGCCGCCTGTAGTTTAGAAAACTCAAGGATCATTTCATTTCCTGATGGCCACACCCTGTACTGATCATCTTCGCTGGTAGGGTTATAACTACCGGGCGGAGTCACCTGCATAGGAATTTCGTACTCGTAATAATTTTCATTGTAGTCGGTTCCTAAACGAACGATCAGGTGAAGGTCTTTGTCATTCAATGGCAATGCGTCATTTGCAGAAGCCTCAGCATGAATATACATTTTCAGTTTTTTGTACTGACGAACATCGAGCTCCACATTTTTAAATGCTGCGCGGGCTTTACCATCTGATAAATTGCAAACGGTAAGTGACATGGATTGCTCATTCAATGAAACTAAATTAGCAGATGCTGCATTGATCTCACGGTCAATCCCTGGAGGCAATACATAATTTACAGGTTGCTTATTTCCATTCTCCTCAATATTAACCGCAGCAATATCGAACTGAGTTCCGTCATCATCATTCGGCTGGTACAAGCCCGGATCAAGGATATCAAACCCATAGCGTCTCCACTCTCCGCGAACAAGCTCAAGACGTGCAAAGCGCATAACGATCGGCTTATCCACATTCTTAAAGAACATACGGATGAATCGTATAGACTGATAATTTTCAATGGAACCAACTCTGTTTTCCGGACTCTTTAATGGGATTTTGAATTGATACCACCGGATTGGTTTGGTTGTTCCATCTTTTACATTTTGTGCAGTTGTATTGTAAACATCGGTGATATAATTTTGTCCGACACCGGAAGTAAAATCTGTTTCTTTCAAACTGATATGATACTGGTAGTAACTCTCTACTGTACTTAGGTTGTTATCACGGTTGATGTCTTCAACGTTTGGCGATTGAGTTGATGCGCGTGAAAAATCCGAGGCTGCAATTGGTGAATTGCCTTCCAGACCGTACCATTTTTTATAACGCTCTAATGTGGTGAGTGATGCAGGAGATTCATAATCATCCCCTCTGAAATAATGGAAATCATCTGCTGATGGATCGCCAATAACATTCGCCTGTTGAGCCGGAGTGAGTGAACTCAGGAATGTATTAAAGAACCCGACTTCGCCAGCATTGTCCAATCCATCCAATCCAACATCCTGGGAATTTCTATCACCCGGATCCGAATTGAACGCGTTCACCAAAGGTTGCGTGGTAGGGATATTTCCCCATACAGTTGGAACCACAGGCAGGTTCTGTCCGGCATTCTGTGCGGCAGTGCTGGGCGCGGGTAAAACATTCTCCGAGCTTCGGTAAGAATCACGAAGTACATCCTCTGATACATTTCCAATATTGAAATACAATTCTCCGCTTGTGTTCTTATCCGCATCAGCAATATCATCGTTGAATGGATCCATTACCCAGAACTGAATGTATTCCACATTAGCGGCTTCAAAATCGTTGGTTTGAATGGCGCGCATCATTCCGCCCCAACGTGTGTTCGGATTTTTCAGATTCCCTAAAGAGTCTAACCCATCCGCATACGCGCTTGATCCGTCATCGTAATTGTAAGGACCGCGTTCTCCTGGATAATAAGCAAGATCCAGCGTTGCAATGTTTGTAGCCTGACCACTCGCTGATTGTTTATTCGGGAAAACTTCTGTTTCCGGAACTTCGCGCATGAAGTGATTCGACATCATATTGTCTGTTACATTCGCAGGTGTTAGTCCGGAAGTCTGACGAAGGAACAAAGGATCAATCACATACCAGCTCAGCTTCGCACGGTTAAATCCATACTCGAGATCATTCGCCAGGTTTCCTTCAGGAAATAAATTTGTTGGTTCACCGATTGCGCCGCTTTGTCCTTGTGGCGTGCTCGCAATGCTCCATGCACCCTGAGCGCGAAGGTCAATTGTTGACTGGCTTCCTTCAAAATCATCGATGTATGAATTTCCATTTTTACCGATCGCTTTGCTATGACCCGGAACGAGGTAGGCAAATTCTGCCGCGGCAGTGATGGTACTTACTTCCTTTGTTTCGATCAATGGAATTCTGTCGATGAGGCGGGTTAAAAAAGGAGCTTCAGTTCTGTAATTTCCATCAAGTCCCCAGATTGTATTTGAAATAGGTTCATCACCCATATTCACTTTTTTAGTGAGCGGGCGTTCCGTTAAATTCATTACAGTTCCACCAACGGTGAAATCTTTGTTGATGCGGTAATCTAAGTGAGTTCCGAAAAGTGTTTTCGACTGGATCGCAAACAGGGCATTACTTTCAAGAGAAATTTTGATTGGTGTTCCTGAATTTAAAATTCCTTCGTTGATGATCTTCACACGACCAAGTGTATAATCAACTGTATAATCCACATTCTCTGTCAGCTGAATACCACCCGCAGTAACGGTTACAGAACCCTGTGGAACATTTGGCGCTCCCAATGAAATCTCCGAACTTGAGGAACTCTGGTATTGTCCTTTGATCTTATAACGATTTAAATTCGGAAATTGCTGAGCGTTGGTTCGTGTTGAATCGTAGAGCTGATCAAACACATAGGCATTTGCGGCAAGGTTACAGTCGGGATTGAACTTCGACCGGAGGTGATCCCCGAAAGGTTCAATGACAGGAAAAATCACTCTGCCGTTATTTGAATTGATTGTGACCCCATCAATAAAATCGAACACTCCATCAGGCTGCTGATCGCTTTGCTGATTGAGTTTATCCAGGTTCAGAACCTGCAGCAAAGGTTTCGAAGTGATGTTTGCACAACCATCTACCGGAAGATAATTGATATCATTTCCTGAATTGTTATAATAAACATCCAATTTAAAATCTGTCGGATTGATCTGATAAGAACCAATGGAATAAACGTTCTTCATCATCAGCTTCCAGAGATTTGTCTGCTCGCGGATGCCGGTGTAAGGATTCTGATAAGAAGTAGCGGTGTTCGTACTCTTTAATAATTTCGTAAAAAGGTTGGAAGGTGCAGCGATACCTCCATCGGAAAATTCACCAACTGTATAAACCACCCCATTCACGGTATACTGATAGGCTACCGAAAGCGCCTGCTCTGGATTCAGCTGCTGATTCAGGGAAATATAACCGAGTTTTGTATTCAGCGTGTATTCAGATGTTGCCAATTTTCTTGCGGTGTACAATTCATGATTTCTTGTCTGATACATTGTACTGCCGGAAAGAAAATCAATTCTGGGTATTGCCTGCGCAAATGTCCTGGTCAGTGAATCCGGGCTGAATGTAGCATACAGGTCATTCTGTCCGTTGTATGGCAAAGCATTCGTCGGATCTGTATCATTGATGAACACAGGAAATGTTACCGGGAGATCCGCGCCATCTTCACCCAACTCTGTAAAACCCACCACCGTACGGATATCATTCGTTGCTGCGTTGGTATTTGAAACCCAGACCTCAATACGATTGATAGTAACCTGTGAATTTACAAATGGAAGATTCGCAAGCGCAGCGTTATAAGTATTGCGGAAATATTGGCCAAGGAAATAATGTTTGTTCTGTTCATACAAATCACCGTTCACTTCAAACCTGCTCACCTGTGCGCCGCCCGTCACTTCCACCTCGGACTTCTTACCTTTTTGCTGAGAGAGGATACTTGTAATAGTCAAACGCCCGAACTGTAACTGGGTTTTGATTCCGAATAAGGTCTGGCTACCGGTGATCAGTGATCCGTTCAACGGCATGTTCACGTTACCTGCTTCAATCTTTTTGATGATCTCGTCTTCGTAGCCAGTGTATTCCAGCTTCATTTGGTTTTCGAAATCGAATGTTGCTTCTGTATTGTAACTCGTGGTCAGTTTTAATTTATCACCAATCTTACCTACCACATTCAGCTGGATCTTTTCATCAAAGTCGAAGGTGCTGATCTTTTGTTGCTTTACAGGAAGAGCAGGGTTTTTCGTTTTTGTTCCGTTGTATGCAAAGATAAGTTCAGCTGAACCGTTCGGACGAATGTCCACTGTATTACCACCAAAGATCCTGTCGAACACTTCACCTCCAACATGCAACTTGGGGATCACGGTATTGTTCTGATTGTTTTGTGTTTCTGCATCTACCCGCTGATCCCAGTAACTTTTCACCTGCTTGTTAAACATGTAATTCTGGTACTCTTCACTTTCCATGTAGGTAGGCGGACGATAATCCATACCGCCCATGGTTTGGTTGATGATGTAAGTTCCGGTAGTTGGATCGTACTCAACATTTGTATTGATGTTGGAAGGATTTTCAAGCATCAGTCCGCCGGAATTGGGGTAATTCAGCGGGTCACCGGTAGATTGATCAGAATATGGATAAGGAAGATCTACTTCAGGGGTATCCAGCGGCATTAAAGGCAACAGAACATTGGAGTTTGCGGCATGGTCATAGGAACTTACCTTTGCATCCGACCCTACAATCATAGAGAACAATGCAGCCGAAACGACCCCTGAAACTATATATTTTGAAAACGATCCGCTCACAAATGCAATATTCTGCTGTTAAAGGTTTTTAAGTGCTGACTTAATTAACTGTTCCACTGTTTGCCCTGTCCCTTCTGTTCGGATGATCTTATCGAGGACTTTTTCTGCAGCTGCCTTGTTGAAGCCTAACATCACAAGAGCAGATAACGCTTCCGTTCTTAAAGTATTGTTTGATGAGTTAAAAAATTCTGAGCTTAATTCTTCTTTGCCCATTTTACCTTTGAGATCCACAATGATCCGTTGCGCTGTTTTCTCTCCAATGCCTTTCACACTCTTTATCAACGCCACATTCCCGGTAGCGATGGCGCTTTGGATCTCTGAAGCACTCAGGGAAGAAAGCATGAGCAATGCGCTGGTTCCTCCAACTCCTGAAACAGATACCAATTGTCGGAACAAATTTCTCTCTGCTATATCCGCGAACCCAAAGAACCTAGGCATGTCGTCACGCACATAAAGTGTTTCCGCGAAAAGTTTGCATTTTTCCGTTTCACCGATCTTTGAAAATGTATTGAGAGAGATCTGGAGAACATAACCAACACCGCCGGCATCGATCACCGCATAAGTGGGGGTTTTTTCTACTAATTTGCCTTCAATGTGATAGATCATAAATTATTTCCTCTGCTTTAAATATCCGATTTTCACTCCTACTTTTTTATTCTCTTTCTTCAAGACGCCCGGGTCTTCGCATAGTTGCCTCAAAACACCCTTTTAGACGATGTCTTTTTTATTGTGTGAGAATGAAAATTTATTTTTTCGCCTGTGCATCCACCACAGCAATGGTTACCATGTTCACGATCTCGCGAACAGAGCTTCCCAGCTGAACAATGTGTACCGGTTTTTTCATGCCGATAAGGATTGGTCCGATGGCTTCGGCGCCTGCCATTTCCTGTATCAGTTTATAGGCGATATTTCCGGCAGCAAGGTTTGGAAAGATCAGCGTGTTTACTTTTTTATCGACCAGGTCGGAGAAAGGAAACTGCTCTTTCATCAGGTCGTTGTTCAATGCGAAATTTGCCTGCATCTCGCCATCCACGATCATTCCCGGATAATTCTTGTGAAGGATCTCGACCGCCTCACGCATTTTGTTCGGCACATCTCCTTCGGCAGATCCGAAATTGGAATACGACAATAAAGCGATCCGTGGTGTGATGTTGAATTGTTTTACACTATTGGCTGTAAGCACTGTGATATCAACTATTTCCTGAACAGTCGGATTTACATTCATGGTGCAATCCGCAAAAAAGTACGGGCCTTGTTTAGTGTTCATGATGTACATCCCGGCTACTTTTCTCACACCATCCTGCACTCCGATGATCTGCAAAGCAGGACGGATTGGATCGGCGTATTTTCTTGTAAGTCCTGATATCATTGCATCTGCAGCACCTGTCTCAACCATCATTGCTCCGAAATGATTTCTTTCACGCATAACTTTCCGCGCTTCATACAAGGTGAAACCCCTGCGTTGACGCTTCTTGAAGAAAATATCCCCGAACGCGATGCGCAGGTATTCTTCTTCTTTACTTCTCGGATCAATGATTGGAATATCGGTAAGATCAAGGTTGTTATCCGCAATCAGCTTTTTGATCTTCTCTACATCGCCCAGCAATATTGGCTTAGCGATGCCTTCGTCTGCCACCTGTTGGGCAGCTTTCAGAATTTTATAATGATCCGCTTCTGCAAACACAACGCGCTTCGGATTTTGTTTTGCTTTGTTGGTGATGTTCCTGATCAGTTTATTGTCAAGCCCCAATCGGTTGATCAATTCCTGAACATAAGCATCCCAGTTGGTGATCTTAAATTGTGCAACTCCTGATTCCATTGCTGCTTTCGCGACGGCTGGAGCTACCGTGTAAATGAGACGAGGATCAATTGGTTTAGGAATTATGTATTCAGGGCCGAATGTGATATTCTTTGAATCATACGCAAGGTTCACTGTTTCAGGAACTGTTTCCTTCGCAAGATTTGCAATCGCATACACCGCTGCAAGTTTCATGGCCTCATTGATCTGCGTCGCGCGAACATCAAGTGCTCCGCGGAAAATAAACGGGAAACCAAGTACATTGTTTACCTGGTTAGGATGATCGCTTCTTCCTGTCGCCATGATGATGTCTTTCCTTGCAGCCATTGCATCCGCATAAGGAATTTCAGGATCCGGATTAGCGAGTGCAAAAACGATGGGCCTTTTTGCCATGGACTGGATCATCTTCTGATTCACTACATTTCCTTTGGAAAGGCCGATGAATACATCTGCATCAACCATTGCCTGCTCAAGTGTTTTTGATTTTTTATTCGTGGTGGCAAAATATTTTTTCTGCTCATCAAGGTCTTCGCGATCCACAGTGATCACACCCTTGCTGTCGAGCATCATGATGTTTTCTTTTTTCGCACCAACAGCAATGTATAATTTCGCGCAGGAAATAGCGGAAGCACCTGCTCCGTTAACTACGATCTTTACTTTATCAATTTTCTTTTTTGCAATCTCGCAGGCATTTAGCAGTGCGGCAGCGGAGATGATGGCAGTTCCGTGCTGATCATCGTGCATAAGAGGAATATTCAATTCTTCTTTCAACCGGCGCTCAATTTCAAAACACTCGGGAGCTTTGATATCTTCGAGGTTGATCCCACCGAATGTAGGCGCGATCGCTTTTACCGTATTCACAAAAAGATCGATGTCTGTGGCATCCACCTCTATGTCAAAAACATCAATGTCTGCAAAGATCTTGAAAAGCAAACCTTTCCCTTCCATAACGGGCTTGGAGGCGAGTGCGCCGATGTTCCCCAATCCGAGAACAGCAGTACCATTGGAAATTACAGCCACCAGGTTTCCTTTTGCTGTGTATTTATAGGCATCTTCCGGGTTCTTTTCAATTTCGAGGCAAGGTTCTGCCACGCCGGGAGAATAGGCCAAAGAAAGATCACGTTGCGAACTATGTGGTTTAGTTGGCACAACCTCAATTTTTCCGGGCCTTCCCTGAGAGTGATAATCTAATGCATCCTGCTTTCTGAATTTTGCCATCGCTCTGAATTTTTGTGAGTTGCGAATATAAGAATTTCCCAATAATTACAACTGTTTGAGTTGATTTTGAAAGGTTAAGATTGCATTTCCGATATTAATATTTATTTTAGCTCGAATTGTTGCTAATTTAGCAGCATTCAGATGAGTATGAAACAGAAATTAGTTGTCTTTACTGGAGCCGGAATTAGCGCTGAGAGCGGGATTAAAACCTTTCGTGACAGTGGTGGCCTATGGGAAGAATTCAATATCCATGAAGTGGCAACACCTCAGGCCTGGGAAAAGAACAAAACCCTGGTTCTGGATTTTTACAATCAGCGGAGAAAACAGGTGCTGGAAGCACAACCCAATAAAGCTCACTTCGCACTGGTGGAACTGGAGCAAAAATATGATGTGCAGATCATTACTCAGAACATTGATGATCTTCATGAGCGGGCGGGGT
>JALYRR010000238.1 GCA_030855265.1 Bacteroidota bacterium
CAGTTACTTCGTTGGAATTCAATAATTACACGTATAAAAATATTGCTGTTGAAGGAAATATTGCCAAACAGATTTTTAAAGGAAAATTAAATGTAAAAGATGAGAACATCGATTTTGATTTTATCGGAAAAGTGGACTTTACCGGGAAACTTCCCAACCTGGATTTTATTACTACACTCAATAAAGCCGATCTGGGCGCATTGCACTTCGTAAAGACCGATAAGAAAACCGATCTGTCTACTCAGGTGATCATGAATGTGACAGGTAATAATATTGATAATCTTGTCGGCCAGATCAACTTTGACAATACGATTTACATTGAAGGGACGGAGATATATAATCTGAGCGTTTTTAACCTGATCGCCGAAGAGAACAATGGAATTAAAACCATCAGCCTATTTTCTGATTTTGTGGATGCAAAAGTAAACGGAAAGTTTAAAGTGCTGGATCTTCCTGTGGTGGTGGAAGATCAGCTTCGTAAATACCTGCCATCTCTATTTCATGGCAAACAAAAGCCTCGATATGTTCCCGACCAAAACTTTGAATACAGTTTCCTTTTCAATAAAACGGAAGCGATTACACGATTGTTTGCACCGGAAATAACCATCGCGCCTAAAACTCTTATCACAGGCAAATTCAATTCCGCTGCGCAGGATTTCTCGCTGGAAGGAACTTCCTCCCGCTTGAATATTTATGGTTACATCTTCAAAGACTGGACAGCATCTGCAAAAACCACCAGATCTGAACTCGACTTCAATATTGGTGCGAAGCGGCTTTATCTCAGTGATAGTTTATGGATGAATGATTTTAGTTTTAAAACTGTCACCAGGACCGACAGTGTGAACTTAACTATGAACTGGGACAATAAGTCTGAAAGAGTCAATAAAGGCGATATCAAAGCCTTTATGAACATACGAAAAAGTAATAGTTTTGAGTTTAAGATACTGCCATCAGAATTTACAATCAATGATTCTGTATGGAGCGTAAAGCGTACGAATGATGTTTTTGTTGATTCTACCTACATTACCGTGAAAGATCTGACCTTCGAACACGACGGACAATCAATTTCGTTGAATGGGGTTATTTCAAAAGATAAGCGGGAACAGATCAAACTGGATTTTCTCAATTTTAATCTCGCCAACCTGAATGCATTTGTCAAGCCTTTTGGAATTCGTTTAAAAGGAACCATTGATGGGCAATCTGTAATTACTGACTTGTACAACGACATGGTTTTTACGAGCAACAATAATTTTAAAAAATTCTCACTCAATGATAATGCGCTTGGAGATGGCTCCATTGAAAGTGTCTGGGATAAGGCGAAGCAGGCTTTGTATGTTCATGGGTCATTTACCATGGGAATCGTTCCTAATATACTTTTCTCCGGCTATTATTATCCGAAAAAGGAACAGGATAATATTGAGCTGGAATTAAATCTTCAGGCTATTCAGATGCAATTGTTTGAACCTTTTATTAAAGATTACTGCTCGGATTTTAAAGGCTTCTTTTCCGGTAATGTGATGGTGAAGGGTTCTGTGAAAGAACCTAAAGTTACCGGGTTAATTAATGTAAACGCAAAAAAGGTAACTGTCAGTTATCTGAATACAACCTATAACTTCTCTCATGACATTGTAATTGAGAATAATTCATTCGGAGTTGAAGATCTGATTCTCTATGATGTAAATCATAATAAAGCTACCGTAACAGGCAAGTTATATCATGATAATTTCAGAAATTTCCAGCTGGATTATGACATCAGTGCAAAGAAATTCATGTGTCTGAATACAACAGAAATTAATAATGAACTTTATTACGGGAAAGCATTCATCACTGGAATCGTTAATATTTCAGGGTTCGTAAATGATTATATCAGGATTGATGCAAGTGTGAAAACCGACAAGGTTTCTTCGAATGATAAATCCGATAAAATAAATGTGAGATCAAATACCGAGATCACTCGTTTCTATATTCCGCTATCAAGCAATGGTGAAATAGGAGAGAACAATTTTATCACCTTCGTGAAAAAGGACAGCACAGTTGCCATTAATAATGATTACAAGATCCGGATTTCAGGACTGCAACTTGACTTCGACCTTGAAGTTACGCCCGATGCAGAAGTTCAATTAATCTTTGATGAGAAAGTAGGAGATGTGATCAAAGCGCGGGGTTCAGGAAATATTTCATTAAACATCAATACGCGTGGTGATTTTAAAATGTATGGCGATTACCTGATTGATGAAGGAGATTATTTATTCACGCTTCAGAATATCATCAATAAACGTTTTTACATTGAAAAAGGAGGATTGATAAAATGGAGTGGAGTTCCTTACAAAGCAGAACTTGATATCAGTGCCGTTTACAAAGCACGTGCAGCTCTTCAGCCATTTTTTCCGGAAGATTCTACAGGCCGGTATAAAAAAAGAAGTCCTATCGATGTGAGGTTACTCATGACAGGTGATCTTCTATCGCCACAGTTAAATTTTAATATTGGAATTCCGACTGCTGATGCAAGTACGCGACAGCAGGTGTTAAGTTATATAAACAGTGATGCAGAAACGAATCGCCAGGTATTCTCATTGCTCGTTTTGAACAGTTTTGTGACTCCTTCTCAGTTAAGCAATACTGCTGGCGGACCTACAGCTGGTAATGCACTTTCCAATAATTCAAGTGAAATGCTTTCCAATCAGTTGAGTAATATGCTGAGTAAGATCAGTAATGATTTTGATGTGGGAGTAAATTACCGTCCGGGTGATGCAATCAGTAAGGATGAACTAGAGGTGGCCCTATCCACCCAATTGTTCAATGATAAACTCATTGTAGATGGAAACGTTGGTAATAACACGAATTCGCAAAGTACAAATAACATTGTTGGGGATGTGAATGTTGAATATAAGTTAACCGAGGATGGTAAAGTGAGGATCAAAACATTCAACAAGGCGAATGACAATAGTCAGATCAACACAGCATCCGGTGATTATACGCAGGGAGTTGGTATTTTTTACAGGGAAGAGTTTGATACATTAGGTGATTTGTTCAAACGGTATTTATCGACGGTAGATAACAAGAGGAGGAAGAAAAAAGTAATCGATCCGGAGCCTGATAAAATTATAACAATCGATCCGGATCCATCAGATGTTCCTTAACCGTACGGATAACGAATTTTTTCGAATATACGAATCTGGGTTTTAAATCTCTTGGTCTTTTCCTGTGTCCTATTCTGTTAACATATTACTTATTACTTTTTACCTTTTCTATCTACTTCTCCACCTTAATGGAATGTCCCATTTTATCACGTTTGGTTTGCAGATAAAATTTATTGTGCTCGTTGGATTCGATCTCGATCGCAACATTCTCAACGATCTCTAATCCATATCCAATGAGTCCTGCACGTTTCTTTGGATTGTTACTCAACAGTCGGATCTTTGTAACACCCAGATCACGAAGGATTTGAGCACCTACACCATAATCGCGTTCGTCCATTTTAAAACCGAGTTCTTCATTCGCTTCAACGGTATCACGTCCTTCTTCCTGGAGTTTGTATGCTTTAAGTTTATTCAATAAACCGATTCCACGTCCTTCCTGATTCATATAAACAATTACGCCCTGACCTTCCTTCTCAATCATTTCCATTGATTTTTGAAGTTGCGGACCGCAATCACAGCGGCAGGATCCAAAAATATCACCAGTGAAACAGGAAGAGTGAACCCTGACAAGAATGGCTTCATCTTTTGTCCAGGTACCTTTTATCAAAGCCAGGTGTTCCTGATTGTTGGTTGTTTGACGGTAAGCAACCAGGTCGAAATTTCCGAACTGTGTTGGGATTTTTACCTGCACGTCACGTGTAATGATGCTTTCATTTTTTACTCTGTATGCGATCAGATCTTCGATGGAGATGATCTTTAAATCATGCTTTTTTGCAATTTCAAGCAGTTGTGGCAAACGGGCCATGCTGCCATCTTCATTCATTATTTCTACCAAAGCGCCTGCAGCGGGAAACCCGGAGATCCTTGCCAGATCGATTGTTGCTTCTGTATGACCAGCTCTGCGGAGAACGCCGCCGTTTTTTGCTTTTAATGGGAAAATATGTCCGGGCTTGCCAAACTCCTCCGGTTTAATGGCCGGGTTGATCAATGCCTGAATGGTTTTTGAACGATCGCTTGCCGAAATACCAGTAGTGCATCCATAACCCAAAAGGTCAATGGAAACAGTGAATGCGGTACTATGTTCAGAGGTGTTGTTGCTCACCATCATTTCGAGGCCGAGTTCTTTGCAATGTTCCTCAGTGATGGCAGCACAAATTAGCCCACGGCCGTGAGTGGCCATGAAATTAATCACTTCAGGAGTTACATTGCTGGCAGCAGTAATAAAATCGCCTTCATTTTCGCGGTCTTCATCGTCTACGACAATTATCACCTTTCCCGCTTTGAGGTCTGCAATTGCTTCCTCTATTGTATTTAATACTGAATTCATGTTGCTTTGTATGGATTACAAAGATAACAAAAATAGCAGCAGGATGTTTACTTCGGAGGATGTACCGGTTGCATTCCTGTGCTGTCGGTCGCTGTATTTTCAATTCCGGTAGTTCTTGTATTATCAGCAGGAACATCCTCCGCACCGTTATTTAATTTACCGTTATTCGCGGGATCACCGCTGCAGCTAATCAGGGTAAGGGAAAGAACAAACCATGCAAGGATGGGTTTTAAATCAATTTTCTTTTTCATGAATATTTATTTTTTATCGCTCATAAATTTTCCAGCTACTTCGCATAATCTTTTAGCTTGATGAAACACTGCGGCTTTTACATCTTCCTTCATATTTGCTTTGTCATCAACAGTCACACTTGTACCATATGGATTACCGCCGCCTTGAAAAATTGCCGGGTCTGTATACCCCGGAGCAACTACGATAGCGCCCCAGTGATACATCGTAGTATAGAGTGATAAAATAGTTTGTTCCTGTCCTCCATGTGCATTCATGGCGCTGGTCATGCCACTTACCACTTTATTAGCGAGCTTCCCCTGGAACCATAATTTCCCCGTTCCGTCAAGAAATTGTTTCATTTGAGCAGGTAGATTTCCATATCGTGTAGGCATACTGAAAATAATAGCATCTGCCCATTCAATTATATCGTTGGTGGCAGTTTCGATATCTTTTGTATCCTCCAGGTGTTTTTTCCATGCAGGATTAACTGTAATTGCCGCTTCGGGGGCTAGTTCCTGGACCTTGGCCAACTTCACTTCTGCACCACATTTTTCAGCGCTTTCCTTTGCCCATTGAGCCAGTTGATGGTTTGTTCCGGTAGAACTGTAATAGATCACCGCCAGTTTTATTTTTGTCATATCGTTTTTATTTTATTGATTATCACCGTGGCTGTAAGCATTGTTTTCTTCATCTTCTGAACCGATATCTTCATCATCGTCATCCAACTCCGAACCGGGGATGTCAAGATC
>JALYRR010000055.1 GCA_030855265.1 Bacteroidota bacterium
CCTTTGGACTTGTAATTTTTCCATACCCCTTTTACAGCAAGATTAATTGCTTCAGTGGCACCGGAAGTAAATACCAATTCCTGCTCCAGGCAATTGATCAATCGTGCTACCTGAGTGCGCGCAGTTTTAACCGCCCCCTCTGCGATCCAACCAAAAGCGTGTGTGCGGCTGGAGGCATTCCCGAAATCTTCAGAAAAGTATGGCAGCATTGTTTCCAGCACCCGCTTATCCACAGGAGTGCTGGCATTGTAATCTAAATAAACGGGTTTTTTCACACTACAAAAATACGCAATCCTACGCTCTCCGATTGAAAATAAAATTTTGCTTTCCGAAGATTCAGCCCTTCTGAATCACTTTATTTGCAGGCAAAGAGCCTTTTATTTAGAATTATTCTTAATTTTGTAGACGCAACATGAACGAGCCTAAAAACAAAGACAAATCACAAATCGATATCGACAAGATCCGGGCTGATTTTCCCATTCTTTCGAGGAAGGTAAATGGCAAGCCGCTTGTCTATTTCGACAATGGAGCCACTGCTCAAAAGCCGCAAGTGGTAATTGATGCGATCAGTCATTATTATACGGATCAGAATGCAAATATTCATCGCGGAGTTCATACACTTAGCCGCGAGATCACCATTGCTTATGAAAATGCGCGGAAAACAATTCAGGAACATTTGAATGCAGCGCATGCACATGAGATCATTTTCACGAGCGGCACTACCGAAGCGATCAACCTTGTTGCTTCTTCCTATGGAAAAAAATTCGTTTCATCGGGCGATGAGATCATTGTTACCGCCATGGAACATCATTCCAATATTTTACCCTGGCAACAACTGTGCGAAGAGAAAGGCGCTATATTAAAGGTAGCACCGATCAATGAAGCAGGCGAACTCATCATGGAGGAATTCAGCAAGCTTCTTTCAACCAAAACGAAAATGGTTGCTGTAACTCATATTTCAAACACACTGGGAACCATCAATCCGGTTAAAGAGATTGTACGCCTTGCACATGCTTTGAATATTCCTGTTTTAGTGGATGGCGCACAAGCCGTTCCTCATACATCCGTGGATGTTCAGGACATGGATGCTGATTTTTATTGCTTCAGCGGACATAAACTTTTTGGTCCAACCGGCGTGGGAATTTTATACGGAAAAGAGAAATGGCTTCAACAAATGCCTCCCTATAAAGTTGGAGGAGGCACGATCAAAACCGTTTCATTCGAAAAAACAGAATATGCCGATCTTCCATTGAAGTTTGAAGCAGGCACTCCTCACATTGAAGGAGGAGTAGGACTTGCAGCAGCAATTAATTATGTGAACGGCATCGGTCTTGACAAAATTACTGCCTATGAAGATTCATTGCTGGCTTATGCAAATGAAAAATTGCTGAAGGTTCCCGGATTAAAACTTATCGGAACTGCCAAAAAAAAAGCAAGCGTGATATCTTTCGTGATTGAAGGTCTTCATGCCTTTGATATCGGTACGCTCCTTGATCAGCTTGGGATCGCAGTACGAACAGGACATCATTGTACACAACCACTAATGAGTTTTTACTGCATTCAGGGAACCATTCGTGTTTCTATTTGTTTTTATAATACGAAAGAGGAGATTGATGTTCTGATAACAGGACTTGAGAAGGCAATCAGTATGCTGAAGTGATTGAAGAGGCAAGAAGCAAGAGAAAAGAAACAAAAGTCAACAAGAGACTTCAGATTAAAGACTATTAAAATGAGTATCGAAGAAACGGAACAGGAAATTATTGAGGAGTTTGAGTTATTCGATGACTGGATGCAGAAATACGAGCACCTGATCGACCTTGGGAAATCTTTACCGATGATTGAGGAGAGCAACCGTACAGATGATAAACTTATCAAAGGTTGCCAGAGCAGAGTATGGATGCACTCAGAATTAAAAAACAACAAAGTTCTTTTTACTGCCGACAGTGATGCGATCATTACCAAAGGCATGGTCGCACTAATGGTCAGAGTGCTATCGGATCACACACCTGATGAGATCATGACAGCGAAACTGGAATTTGTAGAGAAGATCGGGTTAACACAACATTTATCACCAACAAGAAGTAACGGATTACTAAGCATGATCAGGCAAATGAAAATGGATGCACTTGCTTACAAACAATCCAACAAATAATTCGAAGATGCCTGCCATTATAAATACACATAATACTGAACTCACACAACGGGTGATCGACACAATCAAAACCTGTTATGATCCGGAGATCCCCGTGGATATCTGGGAACTGGGGTTGATCTATGAGATCAATATCGATGAAGAGAGCAATCTCAAAGTAATGATGACCCTTACTTCGCCCTCTTGTCCTGTTGCCGAAACGCTTCCCCCGGAAGTAGAACAGAAATTACGCGAAGTAGAAGGCATTCGTTCTGCGAAGATCGATCTGACCTTTGAACCACCCTGGGAGAAAGAGATGATGAGTGAAGTAGCTCAGCTTGAGTTAGGCTTTATGTAATTAATTTTTTTGATCCTCCCTTTCACACAAATGTATCCATGGATGAGATTGTAAATAAAGTATCACAGAGTGGTATCGTCACTATCGACCTGGAAGATTTCTATCCTACCGGTGAACGTGTTTTGTTCGACATAAAAGACCAGCTGTTCCAGGGATTGATCTTAAAGGAAAAAGATTTTCGCGAATTTATAAAAACGGAGGACTGGAATAAATACAAAGACAAGTATGTTGCTCTTACCTGTTCGGCGGATGCCATTGTTCCTACATGGGCTTATATGTTACTTTCTGTGCAACTTGAACCGATCGCCAGAAAAGTGATCTTCGGAAATCTTGAAGTATTGGAAACAGTTCTTTACCAGGAAGTACTTGGCAAACTGAACGTAGAAGACTACAAAGATGCCCGCGTAGTGATCAAAGGTTGCGGACACCTTCCTGTTCCTAAGGCCGCATTTGTTCAACTCACCGCTTTGCTTAGACCTGTTGCCAAAAGTATTATGTACGGAGAACCTTGCTCAACGGTGCCTTTATACAAGCAGCCAAAATCCTAAAAAAATTGTTTTTAGAAATAAAAAATGCCCGGTAAAAATTACCGGGCATTTTATTTATTTAAGAATCTGTTCTTACTGAACGATCAACTTTTTGATCTTCATATCCTGTCCTGTTGAAAGGCGGATGTAATAGATTCCTTTTGATATGTTCTCAAGGCTGATCTCTTTTCTGAAATCTCCTGCGACGTTTTTATCCATTGAAGTAAATACTTCTCTGCCCTGGATATCAACGATGCTGATCCTTAACTCTGACAGATTCGCATTTGCTATCGTTAAGCTGAACGCACCTGTGGTTGGGTTTGGATAAACCGTTACATCATAACCGGATAACATCTCTTCGATTCCTGTACAATCCTGAACATTGATGTTCTGACTTACTGAGTTTGAACAACCATTTCCATCAACCACACCATACGTTACAGAATGTGTGCCTACTCCCGCTGTTGCCGGATCGAACATTCCTGCTGAAACACCGGTTCCGAAGAAAGTTCCTCCTGCAGGAGTTGCTGTAAGAGTAAACGGTGCTGCCTGTAAACATACTGCTGAAGTAAACGGAGCAAACACAATTACCGGAAGCGGGTTGATCGTAATGTTCACTGAATCGCTTGCAGAACATGATGAACCGTTGGTTACAGTTACATAATACGTTCCGCTTGCATTAACCGTTAACGTTTGTGTTGTTACTGATGTGTTCCATAAATAGCTTGCTCCAGGGTTTCCAGCATCAAGAACGATCGTTCCTGCACACTGAGTTGAGTCACTACCAATGTCAACCAAAGGCAATGGGTTCAGCGTTACATTGATCGTATCACCATCCATACAACCTGTTAATGTATCCATTACCATAACACTGTAAGTGCCCGTGATAAATACAGTAAGTGTCTGGTTGGTTGTGCTGTTGTTCCATAGGTAAGTGAAGCCCGGATTGCCTGCATCTAGAGTGATACCGCCACCACACTGTGTGGTATCTGCACCAAAGTTTACTGCAGGTAAAGCGTTGATCGTTACATTGATTGTATCAGTACCAGAGCATCCGTTTACATCAGTTACAATTACTGAATAAGGACCTGTTACACCTGCTGCAAGAGTTTGAGCGGTAGATGCATCATTCCATAAATAAGACACTGCCATTCCTGCATCAAGCAATACTGTTCCTCCGCACTGGATTGTATCTGCTCCAAGGTTTACAACCGGAAGAGCATTGATAGATACACTGATCGTGTCGCTATCCATACAACCATTGGTATCTACAATAGCTACTGAATAAGTTCCTGCAGCTGTTACACCTAAAGTCTGAGCAGTAGATGCATCGCTCCACATATACATTGAACCAGGATAACCTGCATCAAGAGTAAGGGTGGATCCGTTACAGATTGCTGTATCTGCTCCAAGGGTTACAACCGGAAGAGCATTGATCATAATGGTGATTGATTCTGTATTCACACACGTAGTTACCGTGTTAGTGACAGTCACTGAATAAGTGCCTGCTGTACTAACTGTGATCATCTGAGTGGTTTGTCCTCCACCCCATGCATAAACATCTCCATCAGTTCCTGCGTTAAGCACAAGGCTGTCGCCAAAACACAATGCTGTATCTGCACCCAAAGGAATTACCGGTAATGCATATTCAGTTACGTTATTGGTATCCGTTGCTGCACATCCTGTTACCGGATTTGTTACCGTAACATAATACGCACCTGTGGAAGAAGCCATCAATGTTTGTCCGGTTGTTCCGTTATTCCAAAGGAAGTTGAAACCAGTGTTACCGGCATCAAGTAAGATCGAATCACCAAAACAGAATCCTGCATCAGGTCCAAGATCTACATTGGGCTGAGCATTCATTGTAATGTTGATGCTATCTCTGGAAGTACATCCATTTGCAGTTGTGATATCAACATAATACAAACCGCCCATAGTAATTGTTATAGACTGAGTGGTTGCTAATGTGTTCCATAAATATGTACTGCCTGCATTCTGAGCGTTCAATACATAACTTCCGCCTGAGCATACTGTTGTGTCGTTCAACGTTAGCATGGCTGGTGGATGAACAAATACGTTTACCGTGTCAGTCATTGTACAGCCAGATCCTGTATTAGTAACAGTTACAATATAATTAGTGGTTGTACTTGCTACACCTGCAGGATTTTGAAGAGTTGGATCATTAAGACCAGCAACCGGAGTCCAGGAATAAGTATAAGGACCTGCTGAAGTGAAACGCATATTTGGACGTTGAAACACATTAGTTCCTATTGTATTATCTGTACAAATTGCAGCAAAGTTATCCTGAGAATTGGTTAACGAAGACTCGAAAGATGTGGCGGATTGATTTACGATTGTGTTTTGTGTATAGGTAAATGCAGGATTGTAAAAACAAAGCTCCACAATTACGTTTGAAGTTCCATCCCAAACATAAGGAGTTGAAAATGTATGAACATTTGCTCCTACAACCGGAGTATAAGCAGGACTTGAAAAAACAGAGCTTGATCCTGGCTGGAAGGCGGTCAATGAAGTCACTGCGGTAGACATCATACTGATATTAAAGTTCTCATGAGGAATTCCGTTTGTTGAAACAACATCGAATTCAAGAGCTGATATCGGACCCGCCGATATACCAGCAGCAGTCAATTCACTGGCAAGTACCAAGTATTGACTTCTTGCCCCGTCATAGTAATTTCCATAAGGAGTCGGGTAAGAGAAAGTAGTGTTGACAAGAGTACCTGAACCGATAGGCATTAAAGCCGGAGTAATAACATCCAGTTGAATGGAATCTCCCGGACAAATTGTATCGTTGTCAACCATTGCGGTTACCCCATCAACAGTAACAGTAACTGGAGCCATCGTATCATTTGCGGTATTTCCGTCACCTGTTACCATGGTATATGCATTGAATGTATAGTTTCCTGCAGCAGACATGTTGTATCCGGTAGCAACTGTAACATTTTGAGTTGCACCAACAGCAAGAGTTCCAGTGGATAAAACTACAGGAGTAAAAATAGCAGGGTTAGTTCCTGTTGATGAAGAATTAACAGTTACAGGAGTAACACTGTAATCCATGATTGCACTACCAAGATTTTGAATGGTTATTACAACGGAATCAGAAGCGGTGTGACAGCTTGCAGAAGTTGGGAATGCCACTGCAACAGGCGTCATGTCGATTGGCGGTGGTGGCTGGATATTCACCAGATAATCTTCCACCTCACCGTATCCGAAAGTCATACATGGTGTTATCGCGTCACCACTTACAAACTCCGCATTGATCACACGCATTCCAGTTAGACCTAAGGTTGCAGAACCAGGAACTACGAAAGAACCGGTAACAGTTGTTGGAGGAACACAATTAATATCTGAGGCAGCACCATTGCTGAATACTTTTTCACCAGCATCAGCAAAACTTCCGTTCTGATTGTAATCGATGAAAATTGCAAGACCGCTGGTGTAATTGAAACTGCCGCATGAACCAATGGTTACAGCTAAACTTTGACTTGATAACTGGAAAAAGTTGGGAGCTGCCGGAGCGCCTGTGCCTGACATATAGTTACCATATCTCGCAGCTATTGAACCAGGACCTGGAGCTACCGTAGCACACGTAGAACTGTTATTCAGAGTTCCAACGGTTGTATTGGTGATCTCTTCATCAAACGTTGTGGTTGGCATTGACGTGCAATAACAAGCCATGAACGGATTCATTGTCACCTGCAATGGCGTTGAAGTTCCAGACAATCCAGAGCTGGCGCAAGTAACAATTACCTGATAATAAGTAGAAACGCCCTGAGTGGTTGTGTACGTGGAAGAAGTAGCTCCAGCTATATTTGCCCAGGTAACACCATCAGGCGATGACTGCCATTGGTAAGAAATACCTGTAAGACCGCTTGGAGGTGTTGACATTCCAAGAGTAAAACCAGTGGTTGAACAAACAGATCCGGCAGTGGAGGTTGTATTGCCGGGAGAAGGAGTTCCTGCACAAGGTGTAGCAGCAATTATATTAACAAGATAGTCTTCTACTTCTCCATAGCCAAAAGCAGTGTTGCAGGGAACGATCGCATTTCCAGAAATTCCTTCCGCATTTACAATACGCATTGCCGTAGTTCCAAGCAAAGCTGTTACAGGAATCGTAAATGTTCCGGTAACTATTGTTGCCGGCACACATGCAATACCTGCAGTTGCTCCATTGGAATATACTTTTTCACCCGCATCAGCAAAAGAGCCATTTTGGTTCAAGTCAATAAATATGGCAAGACCGCTATTATAATTAAATGTTCCACAAGAACCAACTGTAATAGAAAAGGATTCAGGCGTTACCTGAGTAAGTACCGGAGCTGCCGGAGCACCTGCGCCGGACATGTAATTTGCATAGCGGCCAGCGATGGAGCCTGGTCCAGGTCCAACTGTTGCACAGGTAGAGGAATTGTTAAGTGTTGAAACCGTGACATTTGTTATTTCTTCATCTGCAGTGGTTGTAGGCATAGATGAACAATAGCAACTCATGAACGGATTCATTGTCACCTGCAATGGCGTTGAAGTTCCAGACAATCCTGAAGTGGCGCAAGTAACAATTACACGATAATAAGTAGAAACTCCCTGAGTGGTGGTATACGTGGAAGAAGTTGCACCACTGATATTTGCCCAGGTAACCCCATCAGGCGATGACTGCCATTGGTAAGAAATACCTGTAAGACCGCTTGGAGGTGTTGACATTCCAAGAGTAAAGCTAGTCGTTGAGCAAACAGCTCCTAACGTTGATGTAGTATTTCCAGGTGAAGGTGTTCCGGAACACACAGAAGCAGCAACAATATTAATAAGATAATCTTCTACTTCGCCAAAGCCAAAAGTTGTATTACAAGGGACAATCGCGTCGCCGGAAATCCCTTCAGCATTTACGATGCGCATTACAGTATTTCCTAGTAGCGCTGAACCCGGAATCGTAAAAGTACCGGTAACAACTGTAGCAGGAACGCAATTGATGTTGGCGGTTGCACCATTGGAATATACTTTTTCACCAGCATCAGCAAAAGAACCATTCTGGTTCAAATCGATAAAAATGGCAAGTCCGCTATTGTAATTAAAAGTACCACAAGAGCCCACTGTAATAGAAAATGATTCAGGAGTTACTTGGGTAACTGCGGGAGCCGCCGGAGCACCTGCACCGGACATATAGTTTCCATAACGTGAAGCGATGGAGCCGGGTCCAGGTGCAACAGTTGCACAAGTAGATGAATTATTAAGCGTTGAAACGGTAACATTTGTAATTTCTTCATCCGCAGTAGTTGTCGGCATCGATGAGCAATAGCAATTCATGAACGGATTCATGGTAATAAAAATCGGTGTTGAGGTAGAAGACAGCCCTGAAGCTGTACATGTGGTGATCAGCTGATAATAGGTAGCCACAGTTTGAGTGGTAACATATGTTAATCCTGTTGCTCCTCCGATATTTGAGTAAGTAGTTCCATCAGGAGAAGATTGCCACTGATAAGTTAATCCGCTGACTCCTGTTGTTCCGCCTGTAACGGATATGGTAAATGAAGCAGAAGGGCAAACAGGGTTACTTGTTGAGGCTGTGGTTCCTGTTGCAGGAGTACCGGAACATGCAGGAGGCACAGTATAAGTGATGGTAAGTTGAGGCTGATTCGCTGGAATAGCACTATATCCATAGATGTTATAAGTATTTGTTGATCCGCGGACAAATCCGAGACAAACATTAGCAGAACCGGCAGAACTTGAAAGGAAGGTCATTCCAGCTGCATTCAGCACTTTTGTATTTGCAGCGTTGGCCGCCCAGCTTGAAGCGTTGAAGCTTGTACCGCTTGCAGTATTTGTATATAAGGTAGGACCCGCAATAATTGCAGGATTTCCTGTAAATCCATAAATGTTGTTGATTGCACCAGAGGCAACTGAAGTAAACGTTGTGTACATCACACTGGCGGCAGAAACAACGGCCCCGGAAGGAATTGTTGAAAGGTCGAATTTTGCCCAACCTCTGTTAGAGGCAGAATTAATCGTAACCATATTATCATCGTTCTTTGTCCCGGCAGCATTCACCGATCCGGTATTAAAGGAACCTGGGGTGCCGGTGGCAAATATGGTTACCGTAGTTTGCGAATAAGCTGTTAGGCTGAACAGGCAGCAGATTAAAAAATTGCTGAACTTGAAGTAATTATTTTTCATGTGGTGTAGATTTTCTTTTTACTCTGAATTAATTTTAAAAATCAGATATCAAATTTAATGAAAAATTAACTTAAGACCAACGTTTTAAGCGAAAATTTTTAAAATAAAAACGCCCCGAAAAATGAATCCCGGGGCGTCCTAAATGATTGATCTGATTAGTGAACCATCAGTTTCCTGATCGTTATATCTGATCCAGTGCTTAATTTAATGTAATACATTCCTTTGGCAATATTCTCCAGGTTGATCTGTTTTGTGAATGAGCCGGAAACATTGTTTTCCATACTATTGAAAACTTCTTTGCCCTGAATATCCACAATGCTGATCATTACTTCAGAGATGGTCACATTGCTGAATGAAATACTGAATGATCCGCTTGTAGGGTTCGGATACACATTGATCTCCGCAGAAGAAATTGATTCTTCAACACCTGTACAGATTTCAACTGTAATGTTCTGACTTGCAGAATTGGAACAAGAATTAGCGTCAGTTACAGTATACGTAATCGGGAATACACCTGGTCCAGCTACAGCCGGGTCAAACATTCCTGATGCTACCCCGGTTCCGGAATAAATACCACCTGCAGGGCTTTCGCCTGTTAGTGCGAATGCTGGTGAATCTGAACATACAGTATCCGTTGCAAAAGCTGTAAGTGTTACAACTGGTAATGCATTTACAGTTACAGTTGTAGATGCCGTATTCATACATCCGTTACCATCAGTTCCTGTTACATTATAAGTAGTAGTTGATGATGCAGAGAAGGCTACGTTATCAGTTACTCCATTATCCCATGTGTAAGAAGTTGCACCTCCACCCATCAAAGTAACCATATCGCCTGTACAAACATTGTTTGAAGATGCAGTTGCTGTTACAGCAGGCAGTGTATTAACTGTTACAGTTGTGGAAGCTGTGTTCATACAACCATTCCCATCTGTTCCTGTTACCATATAAGTTGTAGTTGCTGTTGCAGCGAAAGCTACGTTATCAGTTACTCCATTATCCCATGTATAAGAAGATGCACCGCCACCCATCAGAGTAACCATATCGCCTGCACAAACTGTGTTTGAAGATGCAGTTGCTGTTACAGCAGGTAGAGTATTAACTGTTACAGTTGTGGAAGCTGTGTTTACACAACCATTTCCATCTGTTCCTGTTACCATATAAGTTGTAGTTGCTGTTGCAGCGAAAGCTACGTTATCAGTCACTCCATTATCCCATGTTTAAGAAGTTGCACCGCCTCCCATTAAAGTAACCATATCGCCTGTACAAACATTGTTTGAAGATGCAGTTGCTGTTACTATTGGTAAAGGGTTAACTGTTACTGTTGTGGAAGCTGTATTCATACAACCATTTCCATCTGTTCCTGTTACCATATAAGTAGTGGTTGATGTTGGAACAAAAGCCACATTATCTACAGCTCCATTATCCCAGGTATAAGAAGTTGCACCACCACCCGTCAGGGTAACCACATCTCCTGCACAAACTGTGTTTGAAGATGCAGTTGCTGTAACTGCTGGCAAAGGATTAACAGTTACTGTTGTAGATGCAGTATTCATACAACCATTTCCATCTGTTCCGGTTACCATATAAGTAGTAGTTGACATTGCAGCAAACGCTACGTTATCAGTTACTCCATTATCCCATGTGTAAGAAGTCGCACCTCCACCCATCAGGGTAACCATATCACCAGCACAAACTGTGTTTGAAGAAGCTGTTGCTGTTACTGTTGGTAAAGGATTTACTGTTACTGAAACAGAAACACGTGGTGATCCCACACAACCTGCTCCACTTGTAAATTCCGCAAAATAGGTTGCTGTACCTGCAGATGCCGGAGTAACTACTAGAGTATTTCCTGTTCCAAGGTTAGTTCCACCTGTTAAAGCAGTGAACCAAGTTGTTGTACCATCGGAAGCAGGACCACTAAATGCTGAAATATTTACGACACACGAACCACCAACGTTATCACTGCTGTTTGCCTGTAAAGACAATACATCTCCTGAATTAACAACAATTGTTTGAGTACCACTCTGACTAGAAGAGCCAAACATTGTATATCCTGAGAAGGTAGTTGCAGCACCGCCGTTTACAGTATACTGAGGGAAATCATATTGAGATCCGTCACCTGTAGAATAAGACCAGTTAAAAGAAACTGTACCTGAACAAGTGAATGTATAATTATAGCCTGTAACTCCGGATGACCCTGATCCATTATCACTGGATGTAAGTGAAATCGAAGCCGGAGCTCCACCAGTATTCACTGATCCATTTGAATTTGAAAGGGCAAGTATCCAGTTCGAAGGAGCAAAAGGACCTTGGAAGCCTGAAAAAGTTCCACAAGATGGCACTGCTGTAAGAGTTGAAGTTGAACCAAGACAAATTGCAGTTGGAGAAGCGGATGCTGTTCCTGTTGGCAACGGATTAACTGTTACAGTTTGAGTTGCAGTGTTGCTGCAACCATTTGCATCCGTTCCGGTA
The DNA here is from genome assembly GCA_030855265.1 of Bacteroidota bacterium. Taxonomy (GTDB): domain Bacteria; phylum Bacteroidota; class Bacteroidia; order 2-12-FULL-35-15; family 2-12-FULL-35-15; genus 2-12-FULL-35-15. The sequence goes on from JALYRR010000055.1 coordinate 11,672, forward strand.
ACCGTGTAAGTTGCAGTTGCTGAAGGAGCGAACGGGGTCATATCAGTAACTCCTCCTGTCCATGTGTAAGTAGAAGCACCCATACCCATAAGAGTGGTGTTGTCGCCATTACAGATTGTTGCAGGCATTGCCATTGCAGTAACCACAGGAAGTGCATTAACTGTAAGAACAGCTGTATCAGAAGCTGAACATCCTGCTAAGGAAGTAGCCGTTAAAGAATAAGTTGTTGTTGCTGTTGCACCGGTAACTGTTGGTGAAGCGACAGTTGCGCTGCTCAGGAAAGTTGAAGGGCTCCAGGCATAGGTAAACATATCGGCACCACCTGAAATGGTAATTGTATAATCTTCTGTTTCCCCATATGTGGATTGAGCTAAACATGGATCCATATCATTTGTAGTTCCATGATCCATTTCACGAACTCTTAAGCGAACAGGTCCATTAAGAGCAGTCATAGGAACAGTAAAAGTAAAACTTGTTGTTGCGGGACTAGCACCAAGGTTATCCGTTTCTCCTAACTTTTCGCCTGCATCATTCAGAGTTCCGTTTTGATTGTAATCGATCCAGGCAGCAAGATCATTTACAGTATAAGTTCCTGCAGCAAGCGTAATCGTGTAGGTAGCGCCTGCAACCAAAGCTGTGGTTGTAGCACCAGTGGCAGGGTACAAGGTATAATAGGGAGCTGCTGAAGCACCAGTTGGATTGTTCAAAGTGTTCAACTGAACAGAAGATAAATAATCTCCAAATCCTGTTCCGTTTGTGTAAACGGGTTGGCAATATGATGCAGTTGGCAAAGTGGCCACAGCATTTAAAACTGTATTCCCCCCTGAGCAAATTACAGTATTATTGGCACTTGCAACAACTGAAGGAGTTGATCCTACATTCACAACTGCTGTAGCTGTATTCACACAACCATTTCCATCAGTTCCAGATACAGTATAAGTAGTTGGAGCTGTTGGATTTGCAGAAACCGGAGAACCTGTTGAAGGAGTTAAACCCGCAACCGGCAACCAAGTATAAGTACTTGCACCTGTTGCCGTAAGTGTAACGGCTGTTCCACCCGGATTGCAAATTACTGAACTTGTTGGAGTAACTGCAACAGTTGGTAATGAATTTACGGTTACCGTTACTTGATTTGATATCGCGGTAAGCGGTCCAAACGAACAGGTTGTTTGTAATACAAAATAATAGACACCAGATGTTAAAGCAGCTGAAGTGAAAGATGTAGTTGTGGCACCTGTACCTCCTACTACATTCGTGTATGGCCCTCCAGAGGTTGTTGAAACCATCCACTGATAAGAAATTCCGGTACCTGTTGTTGCACCAACTGAGCTTAAGGCGACAGTTTGTCCATTACATCTTACAGGAGTAGAAGTGCTGGCTGTTCCTCCATTCGCGCTTGAGCAATTAGCAAGAATAACTTCATCTGCTCCCATATCAGGGTTTACAGTAGTAGCATTCGGTCTTACTTCTCCATCAATATCAGTTGTTACCGGCACTGAGGGAGTTCCCTTTTGTTCAACATTCGCAATTTCTAATGAACCTAAATTTAAATGCAAATCCGTTGCTGAAATGAAAGGTGCTGCATTTGTTGATGCATACGAAGCATTGTCATTTGTTGCTGCGACAGAAAGTGTATTTGTATACGATCTTAAATTATTTGCAGGAGCGGTCGCGCCAGCATTAAAATTAACAGCAAGGTAAAAATTCGTCCCTGCTGCTGTTCCTGCCTGTGCAATCCCCTGTCGAGCGACATCAGCACCAGAGTAATATGCATTGTTATTTAAGGTTAAATTCATTGCAGAAGTTGCTCCTGAAGGAAGAAAAAGCGCAACATAAGCAATTCCTGTGTTCCCCCCGGTAAGCGTATTTGAGAGTATGTTATTTCTCACATCACATCCAGTTTGAGTGGTCCCCACGATTGCAAGTGCTGCTGATAACAAGTTTGTTGAAGCAGTTCCTGTCCTTGCTCCTGAAAGGCTTACAGAATTGTTGTAAATTTTATGATTGGTTGAAGTACCAACGCGAATTCCAAAAACTCCAAAAGTTGTTGAAAAAGCTGCTCCACCTGTCATGTCACCTGTTACTCCAGAAACCATATTGTTTCTCACAGTAATATTGGTTCCCGCATTTACATTGATACCATAAGCACCAAATGTACCTGTATTCTTATTGTTAACTCCAGTGATCATGTTTTTTTCAACCACCGAATTAGATCCTGAAGAAGATACATCACCCAAACTTAACCCTATCTCTGCCGTACCAACAAACCATTCGATATTCCTGACAATATTCCCAGAGATCAAAGCATTGTCAAATCCCTGAAGAGTGATACCACGGGAATATACAGTTGTTGTATTTCCTGCAGTGGCACTTCCGATAATATTATTGTTGATCTGCATGTTCGGACAAAAGGTTGTTGCCGATCCCTGAACCGCGATTCCACGAGCACAAGCGTCAATTACGTTGTTCAATGCAGTAAAAGCCAAAGCTGTTCCTCCAGCTCCCACGGTAGTAGCCACAGAAGTAAGGGAATTGGGAACTGTAGTCGCTGAAACGGTAGAAGCTCCACCGCCCACAATAATACCATAAGTTGTATTCTCGGTACCTGCTGTACTTGTAGCGGTTGCAATATTACGCCCGGTAGCGCTTCCGTTAATGTTACAGTTCCTGATAATATTATTATCTCCACTGTTAACAAGAGTAGTATTTAATGCAATCCTGATTACTGAAGTATAGTTAACTGTGTTAGCAGCTGTATTAGTAATCGTAAGGTTGCGATTTACACCACCAGTGTTTGGATTGTCTCCATCAATGGTAACATTATCCGCACCGTTCAACTCAATAAGTCCACGCCCTGCAACAGTAGGTCCCGAAATAGAAACTCCGTCAACAGTTGGAGCAATTGCAATAGCAGTATAACTTGCAGAGCCTGCTCCGTTTCCATTAAGAACGCAAGCACCTGCTTCTACCGTGTTTCCTGAAATTCCAATTGCAATTGAACCAGTATGAGTACCGGCATTGATTGCAACAAATGCATTATTCAACGTTGTGTAAGTTCCCGCAGGAAGACCACCCGTTGAAACTACATCTACCTGAGCACTAATACCAGCGCCCATAATACAAAAGGCCACCATCGCAGCAAATCGCATTTTTAAATTGTAAATTTTCTTCATTTTAAATATATTTTATTTTATTGTTTACGATTTTTCAAAAATCAGACGGCTAATTTAAGGTTTAGTTGTCTCCTTTCCCTTCATTTCACCAATAAATTCGACCAAATAGAATGGCCAAAATTTTATTTGCCTGTTTGTCAGCGACTTATGCCTTGGATTCGTTTTGGGTTTTCTAGATAACCATTCTGTCATCCTTTTCCTTTATTAATGGTATAAAAACAAAACGCCCCCGGAATTACCGGAGGCGTTCTTATGTCAAAAGATTAATTTCTAATGAACCATCAGTTTTTTGATCGTTAAATCATTTGCTGTACTTAATTTGATATAGTACATTCCTTTTGCAATGTTAACCAGGCTGATCTCTTTTGTAAAGGATCCGGAAACATTGTTTTCAATGCTGGTGAAAACTTCCTTACCCTGAAGATCAACGATGCTGATCACCACTTCTGTGAAAGAAGCGTTGTTGATCGCAATACTGAATGATCCGTTATTTGGGTTCGGGTATACATTGATCTCCGCAGAAGAAATTGATTCTTCAATACCAGTACAATCTTCAACAGTGATGTTCTGCATTGCTGAACTTGTGCATGAATTAGCATCTGTAACTGTATAAGTTATTGGAAACACGCCAACACCAGCCGAAGAAGGGTTGAACAATCCTGTTATTACTCCCGCACCGGAATACACACCACCTGCAGGGCTTCCGCCTGTAAGTGTAAATCCTGGAGTCTGGAAACAAACAGTATCCATTGCAAATGCTGTAAGAGTTACAACAGGTAAAGCATTAACAGTTACTGTTGTAGTGGCAGTACTCATACAACCATTTAAATCAGTTCCTGTTACGGTATAAGTTGTTGTTGCTGTTGCTGCAAAAGGTGTTGCATCAGTAACGCCTCCTGTCCATGTATATGTAGCTGCACCGCCACCCATCAAGGTAACCATGTCACCATTACAAACAACGTTATCAGATGCTGTTGCTGTTACTGTTGGCAATGGATTTACTGTTACTGTTGTGGAAGCTGTGTTCACACATCCGTTAGCATCTGTTCCTGTTACCATATAAGTGGTTGTGGCTGTTGCTGCGAAAGCTACGTTATCAACTGCACCATTGTCCCAGGTGTAAGATGTTGCACCGCCACCCATTAAGGTAACCATGTCACCATTACAAACTGTGTTTGAAGATGCTGTTGCTGTTACTGTTGGCAATGGATTTACTGTAACAGTAACAGTAGCTGTGTTTGTACATCCATTTGTCTCACCCGTTACCGTGTAAGTAGTAGTAGTAGTTGGAGAAGCGATAACAGTTGCTCCTGAGGTTGTATTTAATCCTGCGGCCGGAGCCCAAGAGTAACTAGTTGACCCTGAAGCCGTTATAGTCGCGCTAGCTCCGCCAGAACATATTGCAGCAGAAGAAGGACTTACCGATGGAGTTGGTATTACTGTTTCTGTTGCGTTCAAAGTGAAATTCCCACTATTAGATGCAAAACCATAAACATGAATACTATAAGTTACACCTACAGTAGTACAAAAGGTAACACTTGATGAAGCACCACAAGCATCATCGTTTACGGCAACACCTACCAGAGATGCACAAGTGCCGGTATAAACTGCAAGATAAGTATCATAGTTCGTTGTACCACCGCAAGTAGTAAGAGTAAACTGATTACCATTTCCAACAACAGAGTACCATACACCGTTCGATGATCCTCCGAAAGGAGTAACATCAGGAGTAGCATTAGTAGTACTTCCGAGAGTAGTTGATGGCATTGCAATAGCGAAGGCGCCAGAACATGGGTCATTTGCAGGTCCAACTAAGCGATAGGCAAGCGTTGCATTAGGTGCATTGGAACATGGACAACATCCGCTAAAATATAGACGGTGCACTCCAGTTGATGGAGCCGTCCAGGTAATTTCCGATCCTAAGCCGCACCAATCATCATTTTGCGCGAGTGAAGTTGGTGCATTCGTGGCAACTGTTAAATAAGGATCGCCTGAATAAGTTCCACCTCCTTGACAATACGTAAAAAGATATTGAGTACCCGCAGTAGCATTAAAAGTTCTGTAGGCAGGGACACCTGCAGCTACGGCAATTGTTTGAAATGTATTTGTCGGAGTCAATGTTCCGATACTCACACCAGTAGTACACTGACTATAGATCGGATTTATAAAGATACTGAGAGCGAATAGGAGTATTAATTTTTTCATCAATTATTTAGTTTAGTATTTATTAACATAATATGTAGTTAATCATCCGAATTATTATTTTGGTGATTGAGTCATTTGCTTATACTCTTCGGGATGAGCAGCAATCCAAGCTTTCTTCGCCTCCATATAGTTTTCATCATCCTTCTGCTTGTTTCCTGTGTTCACATAGGCAGGAAAGCCTGAAACATGAACAATCTGTTCAGAAGGCTGAGAAACTGCTGTTTCTAGAGAAGTATTGGCAGGAGCAACTACTGCAGAACTATTTAAAAGCTGTTTATACTCTTCAGGATTTGCTTTAATCCAAGCTTCTTTTTCCTGACAAGAGTTGAATGACGGAATGCTTTGAGCCACCATCGATTTTCCAAACGCCAATACGATGAAAGCGCATGCGCAAATTTTTAAGAAATTAATTTTCATTATTTAAGTTTTAGAATTTATTCGCGAATATATATAATAAATCCTGGTTTCAATATGCATTATTGACCAAAAGGATAATAAAACTAAACAATTTGATAGTTTTTATTATCCTTCCGACAATCTTAACGATACTTATTTTATCTTTTTACTCTAAAAAAATTACCAGCCTGATCGCTGCAACTTTATCCGAAGTCTTAAGCTGAAGAATATACACTCCATTCTGAATTCCTGTTTCTTTCAAATCAATGTTGAATTCATAATGACCTTCCGACTGAACTCCTCTTGAAACAACATGGATCTTCTCTCCTATTACATTGTATAATTCAAATATAGTTTCTGATTCTTTCGCTACATAATAGCTGGCCGTTACATTTCCATTGGAAGGATTCGGATAAACCTTGTAACCCAATGACGCCGCTGCCGATTCATTGACCCCGACTCCTGTAACAGTTATGATCTGCGTTACCGTGTCGCTTCCGCAATCTCCATAAACAATCATGGTTACATTATAAGTACCATTCGCTGTATATAAATGAGAAGGATTCTGATTATTCGAAGTTCCTCCATCTCCGAAATACCAGTCAAACGTATAACTAATGCTTGAAAAATTGTTGAATTGAAAATCCGGACCTGTATTCGTGAAACTGAATGATCCTCCCGGACCGGCAATTTGCTGAGTCAAAGTAATTGGTGTTGCGGCCCAGTTGTTTGTTTCATCTGATTCAATAAAATTATTATCAGGATCTGTA
>JALYRR010000239.1 GCA_030855265.1 Bacteroidota bacterium
TTCTAATTCTTGCCTCCTCTTTTGCCGTCGTTGCACAACCTCCAAGAAAAGGAAAAGGGCCGAAAGCGAATCAGGAACAACGTCAGGAGAAAAAAGAGAACATAGAAGCGATGAAGGTGGCCTTCCTCACAAACAAATTAGATCTGAGTCCGGAAGAAGCTCAGAAATTCTGGCCTGTTTACAATCAGTACACTGACAAGATGCAGGAGCTGAGAAAAAAAAGGAAACAAGAAGAACGTGAAATGAAATCAGGAATTGATGAGCTGAGTGATAAAGAAGTTGAGGTGATGGTGGAAAATGAAATGAGTTTCAGAGAAAAGGAACTTACACTTCAAAAGGAGTATCATTCCAAATTTAAATCAGTACTTCCTATAAAAAAAGTTGCCAAGCTTTACAGGGCTGAAGAACAATTCAAAAGAGTGTTGCTGGATAAGATAAGGGATAAACCGGTGAAAGAATAGTATTTACAAATCCTTTTCTTAGAGATTGCTTCTTCGTACCTCATTCGCAATGACTTATCAAGCAGCAATTGTGTAGAAAGAATAGAACGCAGATTTTTCCTGATCTTCATGATAAAAAGGATTTCTGTGTTTAAAAGTATTGGATTTATCGTCTTCGACGATTAGATATAATCGGAGACAATTCTGCTCAGGACCTCGGGTGAAAACGGATGATTGCCTCTCTTAAATAATCCCTGTCGAGATGCGTATAAATTTCTGTGGTGGTGATGGATTCATGTCCAAGCATCTCCTGCACAGCGCGAAGATCCGCTCCTCCTTCGATCAGATGAGTTGCAAAGGAATGCCGGAAGGTATGCGGACTGATATGCTTCTTTAGATTGATTTTGAAGGCCAGGTCCTTAATGATCATGAATACCATGACCCTTGATAGTTTTGATCCTCTTCTGTTGAGGAATAAATAATCCTCCTGATCCTTTTTGATGGCCAGGTGACAACGGACTTCATTCCTGTAAATGCTGATCTGTTTTTCAGCCACACTTCCAATCGGAGCAAGCCTTTCCTTATTGCCTTTTCCAATCACCTTTATAAAACCATCATTCAAAAAAAGGTCGGAGATCTTCAGATTCACCAGTTCAGAAACCCGTAAACCACAACTATAAAGGGTTTCCAGCATGGCTTTATTACGCTGTCCTTCCGGAGTGCTCAGATCTATGGCGGCAATGATTCGGTTAATGTCGTCCAGACTAAGTGTGTCAGGCAATTTCCTTCCAAGTCTTGGCCCTTCAAGCAAGGATGTCGGATCCTTACTGATAAGGTTTTCCATCAACAGATATTTATAATACGTTTTGATCCCGCTGATGATACGTGCCTGGCTGCGTGCACCCGTACCGGATTCTGTGATCCATTCCAGAAATTCCTGCAGGTGTTTCAACGTGATATCCTGCGGCAGCAGGCGATATTCTTTTACTTCCAGAAACTCCGTAAGTTTACCTACATCATGAAGATAAGCTTCAATTGTATTAGGAGACAGGGATCTTTCCAGTTTAAGGAAGGATCGAAAACCTTGTATGGATGCTTTCCAGTTCATGTAAGTAGAACGAATGTACGGATCGCTTTTTTTCTTTTATCTTTACGATGCCGCAAGTAATTAACACATCAATGTGTGTTGCGGAGAACCTATGAAGATCATTATTATCAACGGACCCAACCTGAATTTATTAGGAACACGAGAAACTTCTATTTATGGAGATCAGACGTTCGAAGCTTACTTCGATTCATTGAAGCACAGGTACCCGGGTGTTGATCTTCATTATTATCAAAGCAATGTGGAAGGTGAACTGATCAATAAATTACATGAAACAGGTTTTAGTTTTGACGGGATCGTTTTTAATGCCGGAGGATACACCCACACTTCCGTTTCGTTGCGCGATGCGATTGCTGCTATTAAAACACCGGTGGTTGAAGTTCATTTATCCAATGTATATGGTCGGGAAGAGTTTCGCCACAATTCACTTATTGCCCCGAAATGTAAAGGTTCGATCTGTGGCTTTGGGATGGATTCCTACCGATTGGCAGTCAAGAGTTTTATCAGCTGATCTATAAAAAATTGTCTTTGCGATCAATCTCCGTAAAGGTTTTTTTCCCTCTCAGATAAAAATCAGCGACAATGCTGTGAAGATAAACCGCAGAGGTGGTATATTCCTTTATCCCTGTTTTGAGTTTTCTTCGTTTTTTCAGCGTTTCAGAAAAGGCATTGTAAAAACTTCCATGCGCTTTCAATACGGCAACAAAATGACTGAATTGTCCGGAAAAGATAAACTTAGCTCCGGCAACGCCATCAAGTAACATCCTGATCAGCAATTTAGCAGAAAAGAATTTCCCCGGATGGTTTTTTGTAATCAGCATCAGGTTGTTCCGGAAGTTGAGGTATGTTTTTTTAGGGCTGGTCTTATTGAGTGTTCCACCACCAACATGATAAACCGTTGATCGGGAAGTATACATAATTTTATACCCCAGATTCTTTAATCGCCAGCAAAGATCGATCTCTTCCATGTGAGCGAAAAAATCTTCATCAAATCCATTCACGGTATGATACAATTCCGCTCTCACGAACAGACATGCTCCGGTGGCCCAGAAGATCTCTCTTTCATCGTCATATTGTCCCAGGTCTTTCTCAATGTGTTCAAGGATCCTTCCACGGCAAAAGGGAAATCCGAATTTGTCAATGAATCCACCCGCTGCTCCGGCATATTCAAACATTTCCTTGTTGTGATAGGCTTTTATTTTGGGCTGACAAGCTGCAACGGTCGGATCTGAATCCATTAAAGCAATTACCGGATCCAGCCAGCCCGGAGTTACCTCTACATCCGAATTGAGAAGGACGTAATAATCTGCCTGCACTTGTTTAAGAGCATCATTGTATCCTTTCGCAAAACCTCCATTGGTAGAATTGATGATGATTGGGAGCTGCGGATATTTATTTTTCAGGAAGTCGATTGAATCATCCGTTGAAGCATTATCAGCGATAATAACAGATGCGAAGGAAGAATTACAGCTGATTACCGAAGGCAGAAACTTTTCAAGAAAACCCCTGCCATTCCAGTTCAGGATAACGATTGCAACCTTCATTCAGCAAATGTAAAAGAAATTAGTGACTACGAAACAAAGCGTTTATTTAGGATTGCGGAAATTATCATCCGCATTTCCTCCGTAATGACCCGGAGCCTTTTCAAGGTCAAAATTTCCGGACTGGGTATCGCGCTTATGCAACTGCAGTTCCCAACGTGAATTGTAAATTTCGCCCCTTGCATCTGAGTGGATCAAAGAATATTTATTGGTCACGAGGTCCGGATTATAAAAAACAAAACGTTTGTTACTTTGCTTGTTGTTCGGATTGTTGATCATTTGAGCCTTATCAAAAATTGAATTGTATTGCCAGATCTCGTAAGGATAAGCGCTTGGCTCATTGTCAACTTTGTTTCTTGAATCAGGGGGACCATACTGCAAATAAACCCTTCCGCGATCAGTATCATATCCTTTCAGTCCGTAGGTTCCAAATTCATTGTTGACTTTTTGAACCTCCTTAAAATAATCCAGCCAGGAAATTTCGGTGTTTACGGCATCTCTTGTTCTCCAGAAATTATAAAAGAATTGCTGCATGGTTTCCAGTTTCTTTCCTTTTAACTGGTTCTCTGCGTATTGAATTTCATTAGGCGAGGAAATGGGACGCAGGGAACGAATGTATTCAGACAAGGTATCTCCGCTTTTATAGTTGGCGGCAAATGTTTTACTGATGTCGATGGATGTAAGATCTTCTAAACTTAATGAGGCCACCTTATTCATGCGCTGCAAAAAACAACGCTGATCCGCCTGGATCTTATTCTCTTTATCGCGGATCTCGATCACAAGGTTGTAATTTCCTGAAGGAAGATTATTAATGTTAAATTCCGCAAGTACTATATTCACGTCATTGGAAATTTGTTTTGAAAATCCGCTGTACTCGCTGAGTTTGGTTCGCTTTTCATAACTCTCGATAAAGTAACTGACCAGCATTTTCTGGCCATCACCGATAATTGTTTTGGCATTGTAGATTTCCGCATAAAATTTCACCTTATTAATATTTTCCGGGTAAAAAGTGGACACATAAGGAAAAAGATCATACCCGCTTTTTGTAAGCATGCCGGGATTCACAGATTTTGTGTACGACTCTAACAATTGAATGTCAGAAATTGTGACCATGTTGGATGGAAAATCAATCTTTACAGGGATTTTAGCACTGAAAGGGTTAGCGTTAACCTTGTTTTTATCAGAAATACTGATCTGCATGATATAACTTCCGTTCGCGAGGTTAAAGCGCTGCTGATCCACAAAATTCGGCAGAGCCTTGGTTGTGTCGTCTGTCTCCGGGCTGTTCAGGGTATATTTCTGTGCATTTCTTATGGTATCGTTTTGCAGAAAGCTAATTGATATATCCACTGCTGCCTGGAACTTCCCATTGGAATTCTTTACAAATCGAAGGGAATTTCCAATAACCGACATATAAGTTTCCAGATAAGGTTTCTGAGAAGGAAGGTTAAAAGTGGCGTGAGTTAAATAGGCTTCCACATTTCCAGCTTTCAGGGAGTCAGGGAAAATGACTGCACATAAACATAAGAAAATCAGATACTTTTTCATTTAAACAGGATTTAAGGATACCATTAAAGGCGATGGGGAGTCTTACAAAGTTAATGAATAAATACCTTTTTTAAGATTTTTTTCTGCCAGAATGAAAAAAATACTACTTTTGTCGTCTGGAGAAATGGCAGAGTGGTCGATTGCGGCAGTCTTGAAAACTGTTGAGGGTAACACCTCCTGGGGTTCGAATCCCTATTTCTCCGCGAATTCAATTTCAATACAAACCAAAACCCTTTAAATCGTATGATTTAAAGGGTTTTGTGTTTTTACACATACCAAAGAAAACCACCAAATAACATTAAACTGGTGAGTAATTCGGTGAGTAAAACAAACAACCAAAAAGACTCACCAGAATAACCTACTTTCCTTTATTATCAACCTGTTCAGAATTTGAACATCTTGTTTGGCGCTGATTGTAAATCTACATTTACAAACTTAAAACAGTCACCACATGCAAACAAGTTTCAATCTGCTTTTTTATCTAAAAAAGTCAAAACATTACACAGCAGGGCCAATTACCATTTATGCCCGTATCACAATTAACAGCCAAAGGGCCGAGTTTTCGACCGGGAGGGAATGTAACCCAGAGCGCTGGAACTCATCTGCAGGGTATTCAATGGGCACAAAAGAGGATTCTAAAGCTCTAAATTCGTATTTAGACACTATTCAAGCAAAAATTTATTATGCACACCGTAAGCTTTTGGAATGTGGCGGATTGATCACTGC
>JALYRR010000056.1 GCA_030855265.1 Bacteroidota bacterium
TCTTTTTCAAATCACCATAAATACCTTTTGGCTTACCATTTAGTATCCTTATCGAAAAGCTAAAATCGATGCTGACTTTCATGTGTAATTTTGAGTAAAAATATAAGACATGGAACCAACATACTTACTCAAAGAAACGTATCCTCAGATAGGGGGATTGCGTCATGCTCATTTAAATGAGATCGACCAGAAAGAATCAGAGGCGGAAGCAAAAAAAAAGGCAGCTGAATATTCATTAGGACTAATTAAAGCAAGTATCGATCATTTATCAGATACGAATACGGCTGATGTGGACAAAATGATGGTGGCGATTATTGAGCTCAACCATTCCGATAGAAAAACAAGCAAGTATCCTTGTTCGAACGAAATGCTGAAAGAACTTGTGAAAGATCATGAGCGGATTATTTCAGAACTAAAAATGAATCTAAGCAATTATTACGAGCGTTTCCGCGATGTGAGTATAGTTGACAGAGTAAAGGGAATAATTGAAGAACACAGAACCATCGCGTGGATCCTGCGCAAACATATGGCCCGTTAGTTCTTTTAATTCGTATCTTTACAATCTTAAGTTCTTTTAAATGGGGTCGTACCGGTTTTGACAGCGAGTGCGATTTTTATGTAAGCATGTCGTGTGTTGTGAATATGGCACGTAAATCCTAATTCTCAAACTAGTAACAGGCGAGTCTAACTACGCTATGGCTGCTTAATACCAAGTATTAAGTGCCTTTGTTTCCGGAGAAGCTCTGATCTTCTGCGTCTCCAGTGAAGCATAACAAATGAAGAAATAGTTGCGGAGTGTTTCGATCCGTGATGAGATAAAGAGACTAAGTAAGCCTTTTGGTTGGCAGCCCTACCTAAGCTTATCGAAAATTAAAGAGCTGATACACATGTAGAAAGCATATTAATTCCTTGTTTGGACGAGAGTTCGATTCTCTCCGACTCCACCTTCGCCCTCCGAAGCTCTTTTTAAGAGCGCAGGAGGGCTTTTTTATTAAAAGGGGAATATTATCCCACTGCTTCGTTCGGGCTGCGGTGGACCAGTCCAAATTTCTCTTCCGATACCTGATTGAATTAAATACAAACCTCGAAAACCGAATAGCTCATAAACGGTATTTAGTTTTGCAATATGACTTGGCTAGCAATTGCGAAGGCACAAAAGAGGTGAAGTTCTCTATGTATCTAAAAGATTGCCATTCGAACTGATTACCCGCATACTTTAAAATAAAACCGCAACCATCTTTCGATGATTGCGGTTTAAATTTTTAAAAGTATTCTTTATACATCCTACTTATTAGGCACCACATCAATTATAACAGTTCTGTTATAAAAGCGTTCCTCAGGAAGTTTATTTTCAAACGGTGCAAAATCTTCATCAGCTCCTAAACCATACACTTCATATTTTACTCCTTTTTTACCGGAGTTTTCCAAAGATTTCTTAATGATTTTTTCGGTTTCTAATGCACGATCAGTTGACAAATTGGAATTGTATTCTGTATCACCAATAATATCCGAATGTCCGTGAATAATTACAGTTGAGCTATCCTTAATAGCTGGTGCTACAACATCAGTAAGGAATTTCTCATATGTTGAAACAGTTTGAGATTTATCAAAATCAAAGAGAACACTAAACCTTACAACTTCTTCTTTAGGCTCCATATTCCGCACTAAATTTATAGAGCTCTCTTTCCTGATCTGTTTACCGTCTTTGGTTTTACCTGACATCACGATTTTGTATTTTCCTGAAGTACGATCGCCAAGAATAGTGTTTGCTGCAATACTTTCCTGCTCTTTTGTATAAGGACCGAAATGCTGCACTTTTCCTTTGTCATCTGTTACATCAATTGACCATGATTCCATTGATTCTTTCTCACTTGCCTTTGCTTTGAAAACAATCCGGCTATCAAGAGGATTCACTTGTACTGCTCTGATCTGAAGTGGTGCAAGCAATTCCGGTGAGTTACTTACGATATCAACCCTGCGGTCGCCATCACGAAGCAAAACAAGATCAATTTTACCACCTGGTTGCTCTGATGGAATCAGCGGCTGATTACGACCTTCGGTTGCAATTCTAGCTCCATTGATTTCGAAAACATTCACAAGATATGCTTTCACTGATTCAGCTTCTGCCTTACCCATTTCGATACCTTTTCCTGCTGAAGCTCCAATTAAAGTAATTGTAATCGCAGGATTTTTACGCATACGATCACCTACAATATTTAAGATATTATGATAAACCGTCATCTGGCGATCCGATCTGCCTTCTGCATCTTTAGGTTCAGGCTCCTGGAATGATGCCTCCTTAAAGGTTACAGCTTGTTCTCTGGAAAGTTTAACATAACGTGTTGGGATTTCTGTTGAACCCTCGTTAAAGAACACATAATTGCGCAATGGAAAAGTTTCTTTCGCAGTTCTTTTTGTTTGAGCAGTTACAGGTGGTCTTACAGAAAACTGCACTCCTGCATCAGAGCTAACAGCAGTCGGCGTTACAGCCGTTTCTGTTGATGCATCTGTTTTGGCTTTCTCTTTTGCTTTTCCAAATTTCAAAGAAAGTCCTGCTCTTAGTGTGGATAACGACCAGCTTTCTACACTTCTTGGTTCCTGTCCAAAATAAGGATGGTAGGAAATGAATGGAGAAAGATTAACCTGTGTCAGATTTTCTTTGGATGAAAGAGGTATTTCATAACCTGCACCAATATGAGTTGAGAAAACTCCTTTTTTTGTATCGCTGATCTCACCTGATTTATCCGGTTGTTTTTCCTGGGTATACGTGAAATCATTTTTTACATTAATACTGTAGGCTCCACCTGCAAAGAAGTATAGCCCCGAATTAAATGGAGTAAATTTCAAACTTGGCTGAATTGTAATGTAAGCAAGCTTGGTTTTTAAGGTAGCCGGACAATCACAAGGAGCATCCACTCCATCGAATTTTGCGCTGCGGTCATCATAACCAACATTCAGCATAATTCCAAATTTCGGAGCAGGCCTGTATTCCAGCAATACCGAACCGAATGGCGCAACACCAAATCCTTTATGAAAGGCTGTTGGAGCCTTAACAGATGAATTTAATGTTTGAGTAGTACCTGAATAGAAATTGAAATTTGCTGCCCCTGTCACACCAATCCAAAATTTGGGCTGTGGACGAACTACTTCCTGTGCCTGGGAAATGTTTACCATTCCGGCAAGTAATAGGGGGATTAATAATTTATTCGGAGAAATATTAGTTGGTTGCATAGTTTATATGTCTGTTTAATAGTTGATTAATTTTTGAATTTATCTTAACGGGATTATGGCATGTTTACCTGGTTAGACTGAAGCGTTACCGCACCAATTCTTGTCAATGCTCTTCCATTAAGTATCGCACCTGTGTTCATCGAAATTGACTGATCGGCAAGGATATTACCATAGAAAGTAGAGTTCGTTCCTAATGTAGCTGATGTTCCTACTGACCAGAAAATGTTCTTTGCTTGAGCACCTCCGGCTAATATGAAACCGGTTCCCGGATTTGTTGTTAAGGTAGATCCCATCTGAAGAATGAAGATCGCATTCGCATCACCCATAGCATCCAGAGTTACGTTTCCTGCTGATAACATAACAGAGCTCGCATTGGTGTAAAGTCCCGGAGCAAGTGTCAATCCGCTTAGATCACCCGGTAAACTGATAGCACCTGTTGCTCTTCCCTGCGCATCATTGTAAGCTGCTGTTAGATCAAGTTTTGCCTGAGCAGCGATCGGGTCAGCTGCATTAATCGAACCGTTTACAATTCCCGGAGGAAATCCGTTTACGGTTCCTGTAGGACTTGTTCCAGCATCACCGTTGATAATTGTAAGTCCGGTATTCGTAATTCCAGCACCTGCAAGGATCGCGAAGTTGCCTGCTGTCGCAAGATCAACTGTTCCTTGACCTGTTGATGTACCTGTTGTGAACGTCCAAACATAATCACTCACAATTGAATTGCCTGCAAGATCCTCTGCTCCTACTTTTATAGTAGCTGTATAAGTTGTACCTGTTGATAAGTCCGAGGTAGGATTATAAGATGCTGTTATCCCGGAATAACTAACTGCACCCGGAACGGTAGAAGCACCCTGCATCAAAGTGAATGTTACTGAATTAATAGTTGCAGGATCCATAGACTCGCTGAACTTAGCTGTTACAATTTTGTTCAAAAGAACATTGGTTGCTAAATCCGCAGGATCTGTAGAGATCACTGTTGGAGGGGTAATGTCAAGGGTTGTACCCGTAGTGAAATTCCAAACATAATTGGCTCCCAAAGGATTACCCGCCACATCTTTCGCGCCTGTAGTAATTGTAGCCGTATACACCATACCGGGTGAGAGATTACTTGAAGGTGTGAACTTCGCAGTTGTTCCTGTGTAGCTAACCACTCCTGCAATAGGTGTAATTCCCTGAGTTAATAGAAATGTTGAGCTTGTTATGGTTGATGGATCCATTACCTTATTAAAGGTTGCCGTAATTTTTTTATTTAACGCAACTCCTGTGGCTCCGTTTACCGGATCAGTTGAAATCACCTGTGGCTGATTAGAACTTGAGCTGGTTCCGGTTGTAAAACTCCAAACGTAATCGTTACGTAGGGCATTTTCTTCAGGATCCTTTGCACCAGTCGTGATGGTTGCTGTGTATGCAGTATTCAAAGCCAGGAAACTGGCAGGTGTGAATGTTGCAGTATTGCCTGAATAGGAAACGACACCAGCTATTTGAGTGGCACCTTGTCTCACGATAAAAGTGGTATTGTCAATAGTAGCAGCATTCATTTGCTTATTAAATGTGGCCATTATCTTTTTGCTTAAAACAACTCCGGTTGCACCATTTGAAGGATCAGTCGAAATCACTTCAGGGCAAAAACTTTCTGTTGCAATAAAATCATCTTTCTTACATTGCCATGAAAAAACGCTAAGGAGCATTAACAGTGCAAATGAGGCAGGCTTGAACAGTTTAAATCTGGTTGACGATTTTTTCTTTTGATACTTCTCTTCCTGTGTTTTCATATTATGTTTTTTAATTTTTGGTGTTATTTAAAATTTTAGAATAGATTTTTTTTTGATTTTTTCTTTTGGACGTTATGTTTGATAAATATTAATAGTCAAAGGTGATGTCAATCACCTTTTAAAAAGTTACATAAAACTTTTTAAAACTTACATAATTCGTGGTTTTCTGAAAAAACGACTTATATGAATGACAATTTGAGATTCCCTCCCACTTGCCTATCACACTCTCTTAAGGCGAAACAGATAGAGTTTAAAAAAAAATCATCCAAAGTCATTTGAAGGAATTGTATTCACTGCTTCTTTAAATACCGTCCTTAATTCTTCACAGATCCATTTTGCGCACTAAAAAAAAGACCGGCAGGATAATTTTCCTGCCGGTCGTCTTTTTATTAAAAGTAATTATTCAAGAACAATTTTGGTAGAAGTTCTTTGGGTGCCATTCAATACATCTATGAAGTACACTCCACTTGCTGCATCATCCAGAGTGATCCGTTTTTGGTAGGTTCCGGAGATATTCTTAAGCTTATCAGAGTAGATAACATTACCAAGTACATTCATGATCCTTATCTCAACATCTGTTTTCTCAGTTAAACTGAAATTAAGTGTAAAGGTATTATCACTGCTCGGGTTCGGATACACATTCATACTCAAATCATTAAGAGCATTCTCATTCACACCGTTTATTATCTCAACATAAATTGTATCACTAGCTGAACAGCCTGAAGGATCTGTAACGGTCACATAATATTCTCCTGATGCAATAATTGTTATCGATACAGTTGAATCACCTGTGCTCCACAAATAAGTAGCGCCCGGATTTCCTGCATTGAGTACCAATGAATCGGTAACAAATACCGTATCAGATCCAAGGTTAACAACTGGAGGAGGATCTACTGTAATGTTGATGGTATCGTAGTCGATGCAAGTACCATTGCTCACAGAAACACAATATGTTCCTGTTTCACATACATTGAGTGTCGGATAACTTTCACCGCTGCACCACATGTAAGTTGCTCCCGGAATTCCCACATCTAGTAAGATGCAACCACAAATGGTTGTGTCATTACCAAGATCTACTTCGATATCATTATCTATGATGGTAACATTGATCGAATCTGTTGCAGAACAACCCAGGCTATCAGTAACTGTTACATAATATGTTCCTGAAGTCGTCACAACAATAGTTTGTGTGATCTCGGTTGTACTCCATACATACGTTGCTCCCGGATTTCCGGCATCAAGCACAAATGGTAATGCATTACAATTCATAAACGTTGTATCGTTTCCAAGGTCAACGATTACTGTTCCCGGATTTACTGTAACATTAATCGTATCAGATGCAGGGCAACCCAATGCATTTGTTACTGTTACCCAATAAGTTCCAGATGCTGTAACATCTATTGTCTGAGTGGTTTCTGTTGTACTCCACATGTAAGTCATCCCTGGGTTCCCAGCATCAAGAGTGAAAATTCCCTGACAAAATACAAGTGTAGTATCATTACCAAGATCTACAACTGGTGGTGTACTTAGCTCAACAACAACAGTATCGGTTGCGCTGCATCCATTAATCCTGTCGATCACAGTAAGAATATAAATTCCTGCTGAGCTTACTAATGGATTCGCAGAGGTTGCACCGGAATCAATAACTCCTCCGATCGTAGTCCAGTTCATCCCGGCATTTGATGTGGTTGAGCCTTGTAAGTTGATTGTAGCTAATCCGCATCCAATCACAGTATCTGCACCTGCATCTACATTCGGTGTTGCAATATCCACGGTGATCATTACCGTATCGCTTGCGGAACATCCGCTTGTAGGGTGAGTGATTGTTAAAACATATCCACCAGCCATATCTGCTGTCGGATTAAAAGTAGTTGCACCGGAAATAATATTTCCGCCTCCGAAAGTGGTCCATGCAATCAGTGCTCCCGGAGTTGTTGAAGAACCGTCAAGCACGATTGAAGAAGCTGCACAATTTATCACCATGTCTCCACCTGCATCAACATTTGGAACAGAGTTGTCATAAAACACATCTGCTGAATCGCTGGCAGTACATCCGTTTAAAGGATTTGTTACAGTCAGTATATAAGTTCCCGGAATCTGAACGAGCGGTGTTGCAGTATTTCCACCGGAAATAATTACGCCCCCATTCACTGCTACCCATGCATAGGTTGCTCCCGGTGTTGTTGATGATCCGTTTAAGTTAGCTTGAGTTGTTACGCAGGTTAATGTAACATCTGCACCAGCATCAACATTTGGTGTGGTAAAATCAGTAGTAACAACCACTGAATCGCTTGCCATACAACCGTTCACGTTATCTGTCACAGTAAGTACATAAGTACCTGCAGCATCAACTATTGGATTTGCTGTGTTTGCACCGGAAACGATGTTGCCCGTGCTTGTTGTCCAATTGAACGATACGTTCGCAGTAGTTGAACTTCCGCTTAAGGAAATTGAATCATTGATACAATTGATCAGAGTATCAACCCCTGCATTTGCATTCGGTAAAGCATTGTTCAATATAACCGTGGCCGAATCCTGAGATGTACAACCGTTGGCAGGATTTGTAACTGTTAACACATAAGTACCTGGAGCGTTAACTGTTGCAGTAGATGTACCTGCACCTGAAATAATATTTCCGGTGGAAGTTGTCCACATGAATGTTGCACCTGATGTTGAAGAAGATCCATTTAGAATAGCAGAAGTGATAATACATGTAAGTGTTTCATCAGCACCCGCATTCACGTTTGGAACAACGTTATCAAGATAGACCACTGCAGAATCTACAGCCATACATCCATTCACACTGTCAGTCACAGTTAATACATAAGTTCCTGGTGCATTCACTATTAATAAAGGAGTGCTGGCACCGGAAACAATATTTCCAGATGTGGTTGTCCAGTTAAAGGTCGCTCCTGCATTAGAAGAAGTACCAGTAAGAGTAAGCATATTCACTGTGCAATTGAGAGTGTCATTTGCACCAGCATCCACGCTTGGAGGTGTTGTATTCAAAGTTACCAATACGGCATTTGCAGCCATACATCCTGTAATTGTATTCGTTACTGTTAAAACATAAGTACCAGGCGCATTGACAATAGGGGTTAAAGTAGTGGCACCACTAACAATATTTCCATCTACTGTTGTCCACAGATAAGTTGCGCTTCCTGTAGAAGAAGAACCATTTAACATAGTGGATGTAACCGAACATGTAAGTACTTTGTCTGGACCAGCATTTACATCTGGAGCGTTAACGTCCTCATATATAGATGCAGAATCCTGAGCGGTACATCCGTTTACGGGATTTGTAACGGTTAAAACATATGTACCTGGTACTTGCACAATAGGAGTTGCTGTGTTGCCACCTGAAAAAATCGCACCTCCGTTAGTAGCAACCCATGAAAAAGTCGCTCCGGGAGTTGTTGACGATCCACTCAATGTAATTTGTGATACAGCGCAGGTTAAAGTATCATCTGCACCTGCATTTGCATTTGGTGGAGTAAAATTGGTTGATACGGAAACGGTATCACTTGCCATACATCCATTCACAGGATTTATCACAGTAAGCACATAAGTACCTCCTGCATTTACAGTTGGTGTTGCCGTGTTTGAATTAGCCACGATATTTCCACCTATTGTGATCCAGCTAAACAATACTCCCGGAGTGGAAGAACTGCCGCTCAAGGAAATAGAAGGATTGGTGCAATTGATAACAGTATCAACTCCTGCATTTACATTTGGAAGTGTATTGTTTAACATCACCATTGCTGTGTCTTTTTTAATACAGCCATTTACCGGGTTAGTAACTGTCAGGATGTAAGTACCTGCAGCATTCACTGTTGGTGTTGCTGTGCTACCACCCGAAACGATATTACCACCAATCGTGATCCAGCTGAACGTTGCTCCACCGGTTGTTGAAGACCCGTTGAGTACAACAGATGTTACGGTGCATGTAAGCGTTTTATCCGCGCCGGCGTTCGCATTTGGAAGGGTGTTGTTCAGCATGACCATTGCTGTATCTTTTGCAGAACAACCATTTGCCGGATTGGTAACCGTTAAAATGTATGTGCCTGCAGCATTTACAGTTGGTGTAGCTGTAGTACCACCAGAAACAATATTTCCTCCGATAGTCATCCAGCTATATAAGGCACCTCCTGTTGAAGAGGAACCGTTTAACATGACAGATGTTACCAGGCAATTTAATGTCTTATCAATTCCCGCATTCACATTCGGAGGCGTTCCATTGAAAGTCACTAACGCGGTATCGCTTGCGGAACAACCTGCACCGCTGGAAACTGTTAGTATATAAGTACCTGCAGCATTCACTGTTGGTGTTGCTGTACTTCCACCTGAAACAATGTTTCCACCTATCGTTGTCCAGCTAAAACTAGCTCCGGCCGTGGATGAAGAACCACTAAGGGCAACTGAGGTTGTTGTACAGGTGAGCATTTTATCGATACCCGCATTTGCATTTGGTGAAGGATTAACAGTAACAGTCGCTGTCGCCGTTTTTGCGCAGCCGTTCGCGCCTGTCACGGTTAAAGTATATGTAGTAGTTGAAGTCGGAGAAACAGTTATTGATGGAGAAGTGCCTCCACTATGGCTCCATGAATATCCATATGGAAGGACTCCACCCGTAACCACCGGAGTTAATGTTACACCTGCTCCGCCGACACATCTTGAACCACCCGAAAGAGTAATTTGAGGAGAGCTTGCAAATGAACCATTCAGGAAATCTTTTAATACGGCATCAATTGCAAATGACGAACGTGTTTCAATAAGAAAGGATGTGAAACAAGGATCTAATCCGGGGATTGCACAAAGGTCAATACCTCCTTCGAAAAATGCACCCGCTCCGAATATATTAGCAGCTCCTGTTTTTGGAACAAATGGCCAAGGCGATGCAACCGCAGTAGTATTTGTAATTGCAAAAGCATTTACTCCAGTCAAAGGCACGGAATCTAGTGTTCCGTTAACATTCCCACCGGCTCCTACCCACTTGTATGCTTTTATGATGGCGGTACCTCCTCCATTCACAAATTCACTTACTAAAAGAAGATCACCTACACTGTGGATTCCACTAAAAGAACCACCCGCAGTTACACTGATGTTATTTTTAAATAACCAGAAGCCGATATTTGCACTGCCATTTGTAGCATATCGGTCAGCAAAAAAGTACAACTGGCAATTATTGTACAAGGCAACTCCGCCATGTAGAATATCATCTTTGTCAGGAACGGAACCTGTCGTCCATCCCCAGTTATTGATATCAAGATCATCCTTTGATCCTCCACCCTGAAAAATGTTGTTCATGTCTGAAACAACATTCGTGGTGATTTGTGCACTATGGGTATTATTGTAAATTTTGTCCCAGTCGTCAGGTGGGTTTGGAAGCACAGATGTTGCGTTTCCGTCAAGCTCAAATCCAGCAATGATCTGAGCATTAGTACCTGAGTAAACAAGAATGACAATCATCAAAGAGAGTAATACTTTTACCCAAGGAGAATGTATTCTTAAGAGAACTTTGGGGGGGGGCGTTAGTTGGTTTTTTTTCATGTGAGAAATATTTTTAAGGGTTAAAATCCACATTCCCAAATAAATAAAGGTGCCAAAATTGAATCTGCTTTCTCTATTGATATCCCACTTAATGGGGTAAAATATCGTCGAGACTTTTTCCTCAACAGTTTGAATTAAAGGGTAAAAAATAATTCGTGCCAATTAAATTTATGCGTCATTAATATTTTGCAATCATCAAAGCGATAAAAAAAGGGATGTCAATATTCAAATCCTTTTCAGCACGGTTAGAGTCATGACTATACATATATGGACTATATAAACATCCATGCTTCGTAAGTTTTTACACTTTCCGCCTTTCACTATTAAGAACTATTCGATATTTTTACCAATATCATGAATCTGAAAAAAATTCTCTTCTTCCTGCTCCTCATTTCAATACAGGGTGCGTATTCTCAGAAAACAGAGGAACTCATTTCCTTGATCAACTCAGCTAAACCTGATTCCAATAAGGTGAACCTATTGAACTCATTAGGGAGACAATATATTATTGAGGGAGAATACATTCGGGCTGATTCAACGCTGAACTTAGCCATCCAGCTATCGCGTCAGATAGGATTTCTTAAAGGAGAGGCGAATGCTCTTACGAATACCGGTGTTTTATATTGGTACCAGGATGATTACCCAAAAGCACTGGATAATTATTTCAATGCGCTTAGGATTGTTGAACGTACCGGTGATAAAAAACTTATTTCACGCTCACTTGCTAATATAGGACTTGTCTATTTTAATCAGGGTGATCATGATAAAGCCCTGAAATATTACCAGCAATCCCTAAAATTAAAAGAAGAAATAAAGGATCTGAAAGGAAGCGCCATACTATTAGGGAACATTGGTGATATTCATAAGAAAACAAAAAACTATCAGAAAGCCCTGGAGAATTATTTCCGTGCAAAAAAAATCAGCAGCGATTTGAACGAAACCGGTCTCATCAGTTTAAATACATCCAATACAGGAAGTATTTATGACTTGCAGGGAAATTATGATCAGGCACTGGAATTTTATCTCGCAGCTCAGGAACTTTCTACAGGGATGGATGATAAAGTAATGATCTCGCAAACTGCAATCAGCATTGGCGGCATCCATTTGAAAAAGAAAAATTATCCTTTGGCGGAGAACTATATAACGAAAGGCTTGCATGTTGCATCATCTATGGGTGATCTTGACAATAAAAAAAATGCCCACCAGCTTTTGTTTGAATTGTATAACACTCAGGGGCAGTATCAAAAAGCATTATCACATTACATGGATTTCACAGCCACCCGCGATAGTATTTTCAATGAAGAGAAAACTAAAAAAACCGTGCGGAGCGAAATGAATTTCGACTTTGATAAAAAACAGACGGCAGAAAAAATCTTACAGGCAAAAAAAGACGCCATTGCTGAAGAGGAATTGAAAAGGCAAAAAATGCAACGCAATTATTTCATTACCGGATTTTTGATGATGTTGTTTCTTGCGGGTATCATATTCCGAAGTTACCGTCAGAAGCAAAAGGCGAACATAATCATCGCCAGACAAAAAGAGGAAGTACATCGTCAAAAAGATATGATCGAGGAAAAGAGCAAGGAGATAACGGATTCCATCATTTATGCGAAGCGTTTGCAGGAAGCCATTCTCCCACCTCAAAGTTATATTGATACGTATCTGCCTGAAAATTTCGTCCTGTACCTTCCAAAGGATATTGTAGCAGGAGATTTTTACTGGATGGAACATAAGGATGACACAACATATATTGCTGTTGCCGATTGTACTGGACACGGCGTGCCGGGAGCGATGGTGAGTGTGATCTGCAGCAATGCACTTAACAGAGCAGTTGTGGAGTTCGGACTAACAGAACCGGGTGAAATTCTGGATAAAACGCGTGAACTGGTTTTATATACGTTTATAAAAAGTCATAAGGATGTTAAGGACGGGATGGACATTTCACTCTGCACCATCCGTTCCGGTACCGTAAAATGGGCGGGAGCCTATAATCCTCTCTGGTACCTTTCGAAAGGAGTGTTGCAAGAAATTACCGCCAATAAGCAACCGATTGGGAAAACAGATAACCCTCTTTCATTTACTACTCATACTTTGCACCTGCAAAAAGGAGATATTCTTTATCTGTTTACGGATGGGTATGCTGATCAGTTTGGTGGCGAAAAGGGAAAAAAGTTTAAATACAAACCCTTAAAAGAGTTGCTGATAAAAAATGCAGAACGCTCCACGGTATCGCAAAGAAATGCACTGGAAGTTGCCTTTGAATTATGGAAAGGTAATCTTGAACAGGTGGATGACGTTTGTTTAATCGGCATCCGGATTTAATTAATTCTCTTTCAAAAACTTATTTGTTGGTTATTTCCCCAATAATCCGGCAATTATTTCCTCAAAATTAATTTCCTCAAAATTATGATTCTCGTTGTGAATAAAGCCATAGCGGAAAATTTACCTCAACGGTCGATAGAAATTCCTGTTTTACCGAGACCCTCCCGCCTTGGCATGAACCTAGCAAAACGAAAATGTATAATTCTAAAAATATATTTTATGAACTACTCTATACACTCTATTTTACTGGTTGATGATGATCAGGACGACAAGTACTTTTTTCATAAGGCTTTAGAAGTAACTAACCCGGAAATCAGCCTGTCATTCGCTTCCGACGGATTGGATGCTTTGGAAAAATTACAGTTCATTACACCTGATGTGATCCTTTTGGATTTGAATATGCCTAAAATGAATGGCGTGCCTTTTCTTAAAAAAATAAAAAGCACCCGCCATTTAAGAGATATACCGGTAATCATCTATACCGCTGGCTTAAGTGTTTTTGATGAAGCTGAAAGCCTTAAACTTGGCGCATATCAAGTGTATTTAAAACCACAGACGTTTGACGAAACCAAGAAAACGATCGCAGACATATTGCAGATCAGTTTCATCCGCATGCGAGCATAATATATACGAGAGGCCCCTGAAAGCTCTGAAAGAGGAGAGCTTTCAGGGTTAAATTTCGTAAATCGGATTCCCCATAAGAATACTTTATTTTAACGACCCGTTAGTATGAAGATATTTTATTTTTACAACACCTTGCCTGCTTTTTAAAGTACCTGATGCATCTACAATTGAGTGCTCTGTCAGTTTCATTCCCTCCTATATTATATTTATCTTTGCAGGATAACTGAAATAAGGTAAATATGAAAATCGGCGTATTAAGAGAAGGAAAGGTCCCACACGATAAAAGAGTTGCTTTTACTCCCGATCAGTGCATTATGATCGGCAATAATTTTCAGGGTGTTGAGATCGTGGTACAACCTAGTGACTGGAGAGGATATACCAATGAAGAATACCGATCGAAAGGTGTGAAGATGCAGGAAGATATGAATGATTGTGATATTCTGATCGGTATTAAAGAAGTTCCCAAAAATGAACTCATCCCAAATAAAAAATACCTGTTTTTTTCGCACACGATTAAAAAACAACCGCATAACAAGGAACTACTTCAAACCATCCTTAAGAACAATATTCAACTTATCGACTATGAATGTCTGACTGACTCTGAATTCAACAGGATCATCGGGTTCGGACATTATGCAGGAATCGTAGGCACTTACAACGGCATTCTTGGTTATGGAAAAAAATATAACTTATTTGATCTGAAACCGGCGCATCTTTGTCATGATAGAAAAGAGCTTCGTGAAGAATTAAAAAAGATTCATCTTACCAATCTGAAAATCATTGTAACAGGGAACGGACGTGTGGCAAACGGCGCGATTGAACTCTTAGGGGCTTTAGGCATCCGAAGGATCACGCCTTATGAATTCTCGCATTACTCCTATCGCGAGCCAACTTACGCACAACTTCATTCAAATAATTACAACGAAGCGAACGATGGGTCGGCATGGAACACAAGTGAATTTTATGCTCATCCTGAAAAATTCAGATCAACATTCGGCAGATACATTAACTATTGTGACCTCTTAATCCATTGCTCCTTCTGGAATCCTTCAGCCCCTGTTCTTTTTACAAAGAAAGAAATGCGATCCCCGGAATTCCGAATTAGCGTGATTGCGGATGTTACCTGTGATATCAATGGTTCCATCCCTTCAACCACACGATCAACTACCATCGATGATAAATTTTATGGCTACAATCCTGTAACCGAATCTATTGGTGACCCATGGAGTAATGATACTATTACTGTAATGGCAGTTGATAATCTTCCTTGTGAATTACCAAGAGATGCTTCGGATGATTTCGGAAAAGAACTTATCGAAAAAGTATTGCCTTCTTTGCTGACAAAAGATGAGGATGGATTGATTGAAAGAGGTAGTATAACTCGCGATGGTAAGCTTATGCCGAGGTTTGAATACCTGCAGGATTATATTGCAGGGTAATTACCATCTAATTAAAACCGGTCATGTAATTTTTATCAGGATCGGCTTTTATGCTTTTAAGGTTCATTCTGCCCATGAAAAAATGTTTCCTTGTCTTTGTCATTTTACTGATCTGCCATCTTCAGATCATTTCTCAGGTGACCAAAGTGAACGGAACCATCACTGAAAGCCAATCCGGAAGCCCAATTCCATTCGTAACGGTAAGCTTTAAAGGAACCACTGTAGGAAATACCTCTGATGAATACGGTGCCTATATCATTGAAAGTAAAAAGAGCGCCGATTCACTTATTATATATGCTTCGGGTTTCAAGAAAAAAACGATCGCAGTAAAACGTAATAGATCTCAGCGGATCAATATTGAACTAGAAACAGATTCAATAACACTTACAGAAGTTGTTGTAAAAGCAGGTCGTAATCCCGCTTTCAGGATCATGGATAGCGTAATCACGAACAAGGGAAAAAATGAACCTTCCTCCAACACAAGTTATACCTGTGAGAAGTATGAGAAATTTCAAATCTACTTTGGAAATTACTCTGAAAAACTTAAAAAAAGCAAACAATTAAAGGGATTTGATTTTATTTTCAATTATGCCGATTCCCTTGATGGCAAGCCTCTCCTGCCGGTTTATATGTCTGAAAGTGCATTCAAAAGATTCGTGTCGGATAGTGCCAATGTCAACTCCGAGATCCTGATCGCACATAAAAGCACAGGCGACAATTATGAAAACCTCATCACCATCGCCGACAAACTGATCGAAGATGTGAATGTGTATGATAATTACTTCAGGATGCTGGATAAGAATTTTGTTTCGCCTATTACTGATGGCTACCAGCTCTTTTACAGGTACTATCTCGAGGACAGCGTGAACATTGATGGTGACAAGTGTTTCAGGATCCGTTATGTCCCAAAATGGGAAGAAGATTTTACTTTTTCAGGAGAATTATACATTCATGCCGGCACCTGGGCGATCAAAAAGATCGACATGAAAGTGACGAAAGAGATCAATTTGAATTATGTTAAAGACATCAGTATCCACCAGGAATTTGTGCGGATCAATAACAAATGGTATGAGAAAAAAGCAAGAACCAGGGCGACAATCAGCCCGCTAAAATGGAAGAAGAGTGAAGATTTCACAGTAAACAGAAGCACATCCTTCCGGAATTACCGGTCGGGAAATGATAGCCTGATCCGTAAAGAATTCCAGGACATGGAAGCGAATAAATTTTATGGTGAAGAAGTGAACCTAGAAGCATTCTGGAAACTCATGAGACATGATAGTCTCGACAAGAAAGAACGTTTCAATTATATGATTGCGGATACACTTAATTATGTTCCTGTGATCTCAAAAGCCAAAAAAGTAACAACGATTGTTGCTTCGGGTTATATGGAACTGGGTAAAGTAAGCATGCATCAGATGCATACTTTTTACAGCAAAAATCCGTATGAAGGAGATCGATTTAAATTCGGTCTGATCACAAACCGACATTTTAATAAGAAAATTCAGATAGGCGGATATGCTGCTTACGGACTTCAGGACAAAGAAATTAAATACAAAGGAACTCTTCTGAACGTGATTAACAAAAGTGAGGACAGGTTGATCCTCGGCCTATCCTATTCCTATGATGTGGATCAGCTGGGTGTAAGCCCGGGGCATATAGCAGTGGATAATTTTATTACATCATTCAGCCAAATCAATAAAAAAGTGAAACTCACATTTAACCGTGAGGCTAAAATCTATATAGAAAAAGAATGGGTAAAAGGAATTGTAAGCAAGGTCACTTTACTGAATACAGAACTCCGCCCGATCGGTAGTATTCGTTTTCAAAAACTTGTGAATGAAACAGGAAACGTTATTCATCATGTTCATGATATAACCACCTCAGAGATCCAGTTGAGCAGCCGTTTTTCAATCAATGAAAAATTCTACATTAATGAATTCAGAAGGATTTCACTGGGAAGTCCTTACCCTGTATTTACTATAGATCTTGCAATTGGTGGAAAAAGAATACTTGGATCCGATTATAATTACCAGCGTCATACTGCTAACATTAAAGGAAAATTGCCGCTCAATCCTGTCGGCACATTGCATTACCGGCTTGAAGGAGGAAAGATTTTCGGAACAGTTCCATATCCACTATTAGTTTTACATCCTGCAAACCAAACTCTGGCTTATGACCTTGAAGGATTTAATCTCATGAATTACTTCGAATTCGCGAGTGATCAGTATACTAGTTTATATCTGGATCATCATCTCGATGGATTTATCCTGAATAAAATTCCTCTTCTGAAAAAAGCACAGCTTCGTGAAGTAGTCTCCGCCAGGGGAGTGATCGGATCGTTGAGTGATAAAAATAAAAAGGAAATGATCCTGCCGGATGGAATGAAAGATGTGACAAAGCCATACGTGGAATGCAGCGTTGGCTTGGAAAATATTTTCAAATTGCTTCGGATAGAATATGTTAGGAGACTTACTCACATCAGTACCGCTCCGGAAGATAATTGGAGCATAAAAGCCAGGATGTTTATTTCCTTCTAAAAAAAGCAGATCAGATCTTTCTTTTCATACGGTTCACAAGCATTGCGATGAACATGGTAAGAACAAAAAACAACATCAGCATCAGAGAATTTCCAAGTATAGAATTTACATCTCCTCCTCGAAGAAACAATTCATAAAAACCATTCAGCGACCAGTTTAGCGGTGACACGACACTTATGTTCCTCATCAATTCCGGCATTACATAAGTTGGAACCCACACTCCTCCTATCGCGGAAAGCAATAATACAGAAAGGGAACCAAGTATAACCCCTTGTTGTTCGGTTGATGCAATTGTCCCTACCATTACGCCATATCCGGTGGCAGCAAATGCGGTTGCTACGGTAATGATCACAATCGCAGGAATGCTATTGCCGATCACAAGCGTTGGTAAACCAAGCATAGGAAGAAAAAT
>JALYRR010000240.1 GCA_030855265.1 Bacteroidota bacterium
ATTTCCTTAAAGGAAGAACCATCCTTCAGAGTAAGTACCAGGAACATTTTATCTTTCGTCTCTTCCATCTTGCCACTTTTGGCGGTCAGTACCAGATTATTCCCTTGATTTTCACGGTGATCATAAATGAGCAGATCATAAAGGGTTTTACCGTCTTCGTCTTTTTTACCTACCCGTATACTGAATCCGTCCAGGCTATTGTTAAATACACCATCCTTGAAAAGCAAGGCTGGCTTGGAAGTTCGTACATCATACAACAATGATCCGGCTTTCAGATTGGTGTAAGGTAGAATGTTATTGGAAAAATAAAATGCCGCTACCGACATAACAATTGTTGAAACGATCAGCGGAGTCATGATCCGTTGAAGAGAAAGCCCGGAACTTTTCATGGCTGTCAGCTCAAAATGTTCCCCCATATTTCCAAAGGTCATGAGGGAAGAAAGTAGGATGGACAAGGGCAATGCCATGGGAATGGTAGTGAGGGAAAAATAAAAGAAAAGTTCCGAAAGAACTTGTACACCCAAACCTTTCCCCACAAAATCATCAATATAGGTAAAGATGAACATCATGAAGAACACGAACATAGCGATGAAGAAAGTCATCACGAATGGTCCAACATAAGATTTGAGTATGAATTTATAGAGCGTCTTCACAAATTGCAGATTAAATCCATCATACAAATATACAATAAAGAGCCAACAGGTTCAATTATAAAGCCATTCCTGAACTTCCGCTGGGATACAGAGAATTTTATTATTTTTACCACAAAGACACCCAGATGATAAAGAACAAAAAAGTAGTTGTTGTCCTTCCTGCTTACAATGCTGCACTTACTCTTGAAAAGACCTATAATGAGATCCCATTTGATATTGTAGATGAAGTTGTTTTAGTGGATGACGTGAGCAAAGACGACACCATTGAAGTAGCAACACGGATTGGCATCAGACATATCATCAGACACCAGAAGAATCGCGGGTATGGAGGCAATCAGAAATCCTGCTACGATAAAGCCCTGGAGTTAGGTGGCGACATTGTAATCATGCTGCACCCGGATTATCAATACACGCCCCTTTTGATCCAATCGATGGCACATATCATCGCGAACGATCTGTACCCGGTTGTATTCGGTTCCCGGATCCTGGGAAAGGGTGCTTTGAAAGGCGGTATGCCGATGTATAAGTATATTTTCAACCGATGCCTGACCCTGAGTCAGAATATACTTATCAACCAAAAGCTTTCTGAGTATCATACCGGATACCGTGCATTCTCAAGAGAAGTACTGGAAACAGTAGATTATGAAGCAAACAATGATGACTTTGTTTTCGACAATGAAATGATCTCGCAGATTTTCATGGCGGGTTTTGATATCGCAGAGATCACCTGTCCGACCAAATATTTCGAAGAAGCCTCCTCCATCAATTTCAGCAGAAGTATGAAATATGGATTAGGTGTTTTAAGGGTTTCATTCACACACTTCTTCTTTAATCTTGGATTGAATAACTGCAAAAGGTACAAGAGGAAGAAGTGAGTTCAGAATTTTAAGATTTAAGTTTTCAAAAGTTTATTTAATACCATTCTTAGGAATGAACAGATCTAAAATCAAATGAGCCGTTTCGTTTCCTTAAAAAAAAATTTACTATTCCCCTTCTTCTTTTTAACTGGCCTATTCCTTTCTGCTTGTTCCGGCGAAGAACCGCGTACATCCAATCAACCTACTCCCGAAGCAGATAGTGTGTCTATACCATTCGATGCTTCAGTAATGCAGGGCTCCTGGGTAATGACAGATTAT
This sequence comes from Bacteroidota bacterium, assembly GCA_030855265.1. Taxonomy (GTDB): domain Bacteria; phylum Bacteroidota; class Bacteroidia; order 2-12-FULL-35-15; family 2-12-FULL-35-15; genus 2-12-FULL-35-15. Next base: position 1,790 of record JALYRR010000240.1, read on the forward strand.
ATCATGGCCATTGAACGCACAAAGTCGCCACTAAAATCATCCGACAAGCTGACAGAGGTAGTGAGTATGTACATCGACATAAAAAAACTCAAAGACAGTCTTGAAATTGCTGCCAGCTGGAACAATCATGAAGGGTATAGTTTTATGATCTATTCTAAAAAAGGACAACTCAACAATTCACTACCGGTTAGTATAAAGGATTACGATGTTGAAACAAACTTTTATGAATTAGGATATGAATTGATTCAGGACGATACTTTCCTGTTCATCTATCACTATAATTCGGCAAAAAAATTATTGGATAAAAAGCAATTCAGCCAAATACCCATGACTTCAGGAAATAATGATCTCTCAGATGGTTTGCAATTTATTGTAAATCAACAACTCATTTCCGGAAACTATTATCCGATCGATCATCCTGATCAAACAATTGAGTTTAAAAGCGATGGCTCTGTAAAAGGATTTAAAGGATTTACTAATTACGATGTATGGACGGATTTCATTGCCTGGGGCGATGAAGAACTAAGGGACGGACTTTGTTTTGACCGGGAAATGGAAAACAGTGAATGTTTCAGGTTTAAGATATCTGCAGATACTCTTTTCCTTTCGGAAGGAAAATCAAAATTCATTCTTATCAAAGAATAATTTGGAACTTGTTCAAAAAATAGAAAAACTCATTTTCTTCTCTAAATGGGCCATGCGGATTGCTTTGATCATTTGTTCTGCCTCCCTGATCCTTTCTTCCATTCTCATTATTACCGAAGGTTCCGAACTGGAAACTTATACCAATAACATCAGTGGGGTCATCATTATGTCAGCGATCGTGATCAGCTTCTGGACCATCACTTATAGTTTTTTTATTCTCTGCATCATTCTTTTGTTTAATAGGTTGAGACGAGTTGAAACCTGGGGATTTATCCGCACCGAACTTATTATTTTCAGTCTGACCATCCTGAGTTCCTTTCTATTCATTCTAACAATTGCATTCGTTGGAAAATAGCAAATTGAATTTACTCTTTATTTGCAGCCGGAACCAATGGCGTAGTCCTACAGCAGAAACTGTGTTTAAAAATATCCAGGGTTTGAATGTAAGGTCAGCAGGCACAGAACCATCTGCTCGGATCAGGCTTAATGCAAAAACAATTATATGGGCTGATAAGATCTTTGTTATGGAAAAGAAACATAAGGATCGCATTTTAGAGCGTTTTCCTTTTGAATTCGAAGAAAAGGAGATCATCATCCTAGATATTCCAGATGAATATCAATACATGGATTCTGAACTAATAGAGGAAATTGAAACAAAAGTCAATTTTCATCTCTCTCACTAAAAGAAATGATGAATGGAACATGTTTTTCCGTAACCATGTTTCGAATAGTGCAATTCTAATGAACCAATTCCGCTTTGGCAACAACCGTTTCTACCTGTTCAACCTCCTTGGTATCCTGCAAATTTGTTTTTGTTTTCACATTAAAGAAAATGGATATAAAGACACGCTGACTATCAGCCGACTGGCAAATGGAATGGACAGTAATGTTTGGGGATTTCTGTAAAAAAATATTGATGTCCTCCTCTACCTTTGAAGCTACAGGTCCTACAAATAATTTACATATTAACATAATTTCAGGGTTTCTTGGTGAATACCAACGAAGTTCCGAAAATTTCTGCATTATTGTGTTACATTATAATTGGACAAAGTTGCAAATATCACACATGGGATTAAATGAGATAGTACAATTCCGGTATTCTTATTGTGGCATCCCCCCATTAAGGCATTCGCATCCAAAATACAAAACCATTCTTCCGGTAGATCTCTTTTAGTTTTGGGTAGGAATTGACAATATCATTGTAGGAATTGATCTTGCTTGAGAAGTAGGCTGGCTTATCGATGTCATTTTTTAGAAGCCAGTCCATATTGTAACTACTTAAATTATTCTGAGGTCGTTTAGCCGAATAGAACAAATGAGCATAGCTCTTATAACCGATGGTTTCCACATAACAATCCTTGTCTTGCAGGTATTCAAAAAAATCAATGGCGGCTCCCTGTGAATACCTTTCAATACGTGGCGCGATCACAAAGGAAGCAAGATTCACGGAAGCGAGACTAATCAAAAAGATACCGATTATTCCCTGCTTTATTTTCTCTTTACTGATGAGCCAGAGCATGGCACCTGTTCCAATGATCAACCCTGCTCCGATCAGCCATTCAAAACCTGTCCAATTTACTGTTGCCTGCAAATTCCCTTCAGCAAATTTATCTCTGATGACGCCTGAGGCAATGATCCTCTCCTTCAACTTATCGGCCAGCGGCAATAAAGAAATTGCTGCTCCAATAAGTGAAGCAATGATCATGATCAACACACTGCTATACTTTTTCCAGATCATCTCTGCATACATGAGTTTATAAACAGCGTATGCCGCAAGGAAACTCAATGGGAAATAACAAAGAGAAGAGTAATGAACGATCTTGGTTTTAACAATACTGAAAAGGATCAGTACTACCCAGAACAAAATGCTCATCCAACGTTTAAAATGCCGTTGATAAGGTGAGTCTTCTCCACTTCCCCGAAGAGCACGCAAGGCAAAAACGGACAAAGGAAAACAGCCTAACAGGATCACGATCCAGTGATAAAAGAAAGGTCCACCATGTCCTGCGTCCTGTGTATTGAATAGTCTCACCTGATACAGGAAAAAATCCAGGATCACAGAAGCATTACCGGTCAGATACAACATCAAGAACCACAATCCTCCTACTGCAGCCACCGACAATCCGAAAATAAAGATCTGTTTCAGACTGATCACTGTCTGAAAACGTTTCATTAGCCAGAATACTCCGAGGCACAAAGCGAAGATCAATCCTGCAACAGGGCCTTTCGTAAGAATTGCCAGTCCGATGAATACGGCTGATAGCACCAGCAGTTTTGTGCTGTTACTGTTCTTACTGAATTGGGTGTTATTATTTGTAAAAAGGATGAAATAATACATCCCGACAAAAATTAAAAGATTGAACCATGGATCGATGATACCGGATTTAAAATAAAAATGGGGAAGAAATGATCCTGCATATACCAATACCCAAACAAGGCCGAATCGTACATCGTATAATTTTCTGCCGATGTTGAAGAGCACAAGCAAGGTGAATACCCCGCAAATTGCGTTCGGCAGACGGGCTGCGAATTCATTCACACCAAACAGTTTCATACAAAACGCCTGCATCCAGATAAAAACAGGAGGCTTTTCCCAGAATGGCTGGTAATTGATCTTTACAGAAAAATAATCTCCGGTAACGACCATCTCACGGGCACATTCTGCGAAGTTGATCTCATCCCAATCGAATAAATGTACCGCCCCGAGAAAAGGAATAAATAAAAGCATTGCTCCCAGGGCAATTAAAATATTTGTGCGGAGGATATTGTTCTTCATTTCTTAAAAACGCTGATGAGTGATCGTGAATGCCAATGCTTCGGGTAGTTCTGCACAAAATAAAAAATGATGATGGTGCTGATTACACCGATGAGAGATCCCACAT